>CAZSBO010000029.1:0-428 GCA_964605265.1 uncultured Prosthecobacter sp. | reverse complement strand
CGATTGCGGCGCTTCCTTCATGCCCGAAAAGAACCGCAGATAGCGCGAGCGTTTGGATAGGTTGGCAATGCCATCCTTGAGCCGCTGTTCATCATCCTCGCGCACCCGGCGAATGCAGATCGGCGTGCCGTCGTTCAGCTGGGTGTCGATTACCATGCCCGGTCCGGTCGGCGCATTTATTCGCGATCCCGTTGCATCAATTCCACCCGGTTGCCGAACGGATCCTCGGCGAGACGGTCGGGCCGGCGGATCCACTGGCGCAGGGCGGTGAAGGCGCCGGCATCGGTCTTGGTGAAGCCGATGCGTGCCGGCACCCGCGCGGCCTGGGCGGCGGCGATGACCTCGACCAGACGCTCGCGCAGGAACGGGATGTAGGCGGCGTCCGGCTCCGTGCCGAGCGGCTGCATGCGCAGCAGCGCGGCCGCAGC
>CAZSBO010000028.1:0-31252 GCA_964605265.1 uncultured Prosthecobacter sp. | reverse complement strand
GGGCGTGCGGCGCGTGCAGCAGGTAGCTGGCGGCGGTCGCCCCGGGGGCGTCGCGCGCAATCCAGGCTTGGCGCTGGGGGCGCTGCCATTGCAGGCCGTCCGTGGAGAAGCAGGGTTCGAGGTCGATCGTCTGGGCGCCGAGACGATAGTGTCCGAGCAGGCCGATCCGGCCGCGTTCCGTGTGTGTCACCGACAGATAATAGAACTGCAGGTCGTCCGGGTCCTGGGCGTCCGGCTGGATCACGCGTTGACGGTTGCCCCAAGTCAGGCCGTCGGCGCTGGTGAGGCGGTCGATGACGCGGATGAGGCCGGGAATGTTGTCATCGGCGGCGTAACGCGGGTCGTTCCGGCCGACACTGACGAGTGCCACCGTGTAGAGTTCGAAACTGCCGTCGGGCAGTGGGTAGACGTTGGTTGCGTCATTGCTGATCAGGGCCGCGGGTGCGAGGGGTTCGCCCGGGAGGTTGGTCGCTTTTTTCTTGGCCCATCGCTGCAGTCCCGCCGCGACGGCGGCTTCGCCGCCCACCGCCCGGTCAGCAGGATGGTAAAGGCAAGGGGTGAGGGCATTGACGACGGTGAAGCGGCGTCCGTCCGTGCTGTCGGCGGCAAGATAGCGGACGATGTTGGGTCCGTGGGCCCAAAAGTACAAGCGGGTGCGGCCGTCCTGCAGGCGCAGGGTCACCGCCTGCACGGGTTGCCAGCCATCGGGCAGGCCGCCGATGGCGAGCGTGGCCTGGGGGTCGGGGGCGCCCGGCGTGCAGATGGCCGGCGTGCGATGCCATGTGCCGCCGATGCGGCCTTCATGGAAGCCGATGCTCTTGGCCATGCCCTTCGGACCCGACAGGCTGGTCCAGAGGCGCCAGCGGCCGTCGCCAAGAGGTTCCGCCGTGCTGGTGAAGTTTTGCACCCACGCGCCTGTCGGGTCGCCCTGGTGGCGGAACAGCTCGCCCTGCTTTTGCCAGGCGGCAGGGGCGGCCAGGCGGGGTGCTGAGGGGTCAGCGGCGCGGCTGTTGAGGGCCAGGCTGGTGCCGGCCATCGCCCGCAGGAGCGCGCGCCGTGTGGGGTGCGGCTTCATGCGCGGTGGGTTCGTTCAGCGCAGACCGGCGGAGGCCACCAGGGTCTCTTCGGCGACCGCTTGGCCGGCGAGTTCGGGTTTGCAGTCGGCCTTGAGTTCGTCGCGGAACTTCTTGATGAAGCTCTGGGTCGGCCAGGAGCAGGCCTCGCCAAAGGCGCAGATGGTCTTGCCCTCAATCTGGTTGGCGACCGATTCCAGGGTGTCGACGTCATCGGGGCTGGCCTTGCCGGCGACGATGCGGTCGCTGATCTTCTTCATCCACAGGCTGCCCTCGCGGCAGGGGGTGCACTGGCCGCAGGATTCGTGGGCGTAGAAGTTGTTGAGGTTGTTGATGACCCAGGACATCGAGCGGCTGTCGTCCATGATGATGACGCCGCCGGAACCGGCCATCGAGCCGCAGGCGGCCATGGTGTCGAAGTCCATCGGGATGTCGAGGATGCCGAGTTCGCGGCCGTCCTTGAGCTTGAAGCGCTCGTCGGCGCGCAGGACCTTGGCGGAGGAGCCGCCGGGAATGATGGCCTTGAGCTTGCGGCCGGGCTTGAGGCCGCCGCAGAGGTCGTCGATGACCTCGCCCATCGTCACCTTGCCCACCTCGACCTCGTAGTAGCCGGGTTTCTGGACGTCGCCGCTGACGCAGAGGATGCGGGTGCCGGTGTTGTTCGGCGTGCCGAGCTTGGCGTATTCGGCGCCGCCCATCTGCAGGATGTGCTTCACGTGGCAGAGCGACTCGACATTGTTGACGATCGTCGGGCACATGTACAGGCCGAGCGCGGCGGGAAAGTAGGGCGGCTTGATGCGCGGGTAGGGGCGCTTGCCTTCGAGCGACTCGATCAGGCCGGTCTCCTCGCCGCAGATGTAGGCGCCGGCACCGCGGTGCACGAAGATGTCGCAGTCGAAGCCGGAGCCGAGGATGTCCTTGCCGAGGAAGCCCTTGGCGCGGGCCTCGGCGATGGCTTTTTCGAGAATCTTGGCGCCTTCGGGGAATTCCTCGCGGATGTAGATGTAGGCGAGCTTGGCGCCGACCGCGAAGCAGGCGATGGCCATGCCCTCGATGAGCTGGTGCGGGTCCTGGTGGATGATGTAGCGGTCCTTGAAGGTGCCGGGCTCGGACTCGTCGGCGTTGCAGATCAGGTAGACCGGCTTGGTGTTGGTAGGCGGGATGAAGCCCCACTTGACGCCGGTGGGGAAGCCGGCACCACCGCGGCCGCGCAGGCCGCTGGCCTTGACCTCGTTGATGATGGCGGGTTTCTCCATCTTCAGGGCGGCCTTGAGCTGCTCGTAGCCGCCGTCCTGCAGGTAGCAGTCGATCGATGGATCGTAGCCGACGCGGTCCACATTTTTGAAGATGAGGCGCTTTTCGCGGGGGTGAGGCGTCTTGCCGGGCTGATACTGGAGGGCCATGGGTCGCAGTATCCGACTACGTCCCGAGGCGGCAACCGGGATTTGTGAAAAATTTCACAAAGCCGTGCCCGGATTCGCCGCCGGGCTGGTGCAGGCGCCCATTGTTTGCACGAATCCTTTTCTCAATTTTCTCAAATCGTGTCTTGATGGGCGGCGGTCTTTGCGGATAAAACGTCATTTATTCCAGTTTTAAGCGCCCCCTCGCCGAAACCGGACAAACCACCCATCTCCACCCCACATGAAAGCACTTTGCACGGCTCTCGCGAGCCTGTCCCTGCTGGTCCTCGCCGCCCAGGGCCAGACCGGCCCCGCGGTCAAGATCAACGCCAAGAAGCTCAAGGTCTCGGAAATTGAAACGCCACAGTTCCAGGCCTCCAATGTCGGCGAAAAGCGCTGGCGGCCGAAAAAGTGGATGGAGATCGACCTGGAGTTCGAGATTCGCCTGCCGCAATCCGAGGGCGGTCGCTCGGGCAGCCTGGATGGCATGACCGTGAACTACTACATCGCCTTCAACGCCACCACCAAGGAGGGCAAGCGCGAGGTGCTCAAGGGCAGCTTCAACTACGTCGACATCCCGGCGGCTGAGACCAACCACGCGCTCGCTTTTGTGTCGCCGGCGACCCTGCGGCGCATCCTTCAGCGCGACACCTTCACGGCGGCCTCCGACGTCCAGGGCTGGGGCTATGAAATCCTGGTCGGCGGCGAGCGCATCGCCGGCGACTCCAGCATCGCCAGTGGTCCCTGGTGGGAGAAGACCGAGTCCCTCAACATCATGGACGGCGCCATGCTGATGAAGCAGGAGACGCCGTTCGGCATTCTCTGGGGCGACTACGACGTCTCCGCCAAGAAGAAGTAAGCGGCGGTCCACGACGGGCGCAGCGCAGCAAGTTTACCCCCCTTTCACATGGCAGACAGCAAAAGCATCGCAGTTCTCAACATCGGCTCGCAGAGATTGTCTGGAGCGGTGTTCGGCAGGGTCGGCGGCGACCTTGTTCTCAAGAAGTATGAATTCGTCGACATGACGGGTGATCCCACCGTGGACGCCTCGCGCATTCCGCAGATCAAGGTCGGCGTCCAGGAGATCGCCTCGCGACTCAAGCTCAAGGGCGCCTCGGTGGCCTACGCGGTCGCCGGGCACACGGTCTTCTCGCGCTTCGTCAAGCTGCCGCCGGTCCAGCAGGATCGCATCGCGCAGATTGTCGAGTTCGAGGCCAAGCAGAACGTGCCGTTCCCGATCAACGAGGTCACCTGGGACTACGAGGTGGTCGGCGAGGGTGGCGGCGAAACCGAGGTGGTGCTCGTGGCGATGAAGTCCGACACCCTCAACGAGATCAACGACCAGGTCGCCGCCGCCGGCATGAAGTCGGCCCTCGTTGATCTGGCGCCGCTCGCGTTGTACAACGCCTTCCGCTACAGCTACCCCGACGTCAATGAACCCGCGGTCATCATCGACCTTGGAGCGCGCTCCACCAACATGGTGTTCGTTGAGGACGGCAAGTTTTTCACCCGCAACGTCCTGGTCGGCGGCGCCTCGATCACCGCTGCCATCGCCAAGGAGTTTGGCGCCGGCTTCGGCGATGCCGAGCACGAGAAGATCGCCCGCGGCTTTGTCGCCCAGGGCGGGGTGGTCATGGAGCATGAGGATCCCGAAGTGGCCGCGCTTTCCAAGGTCATCCGCAATGCCGCCACCCGCCTGCACAGCGAGGTGATGCGCACGATCAACTTCTACCGCAGCCAGCAGGGCGGTGCGGCGCCCCAGCGCGTCTTCCTCTGCGGCGGCGGCGCCCTGCTCGGCAACATGGCCCTCTTCCTCGAAGAGAAGCTCAAGCTGCCAGTGGAAATCTTCAACCCGCTGCGCGGCGTCCAACTCGACCGCGGCGTCAACGCCGAGGCCGCCCAGGTGGACGCGCCCTTCCTCGGTGAACTCGTCGGTCTGGCCCTGCGCTCGGGCGGGTCCTGCCCCTGCGAGGTCGAGCTCGTGCCCGATGTGGTCGCCAATGCCCGCGATGCCGCCCGCCGGGCGCCGGCGCTGGTCATGGCCGGTGTCTGCCTGTGGGCCGCCCTCGGCGCCGGCATCCTGTATTACAACCATGCCACCCAGGTCGTCGAAGAGCAGGTCGCCGGCATGCAGCAGGAGGCCGCCCGCCTCAATGGCGTGGCCAATCAAATCAAGGCACTCGACGGCCAGCTCGGCCAGTCGATCGCCCTGACCCAGCCGCTGATCCAGGCGGTCGGCGACCGCTCCTACTGGGTGCGCCTGCTGACCGACCTCAACGCCAAGTTCGACAACGACCTGATCTGGTTGACCGTCGTTGAGCTGCTCAAGGATGGCAAGCCGACCACCCCGGCCTTGTTTGGCCAGGAGCAGTCTTCGTCGTCCGCCGCGGGTCGCCCCGCCGCCGCTGGCGCCAAGCCGGTCTACGAACTGCGCCTGCAGGGGTTGTACCGCAAGAACGAGGAGGGCGAGCAGGTCGTCTACCGCTTTGCCGACAAGCTGGCCAAGTCCGGCTGGTTTGTGGCCGACAAGTTTGAGGAAAAGCGCGCCGAGTACGTCAGCGCCGAGAGCGGGGTCGAGGAGGACCGCTACGCCTACAAGTTCAACATCAAGCTGCCTCTCCAGCAGCCCATGCAATTCCAAAACTGATGAGCTGGATTCAACAAAACAAGGCCCCCGCGGCCATCATTGGCGCGTCCGTCGCGGGCGCCGCCGGACTCGGTTTCATGCTGTTCCAATCCTGGTCCGGCTTCGGTGCCAAGCTGGAGGAGTTCAACATGCTCAACAGCAGCATCGCCGGCCTCAACAGCGCCGTACTGGCGCCGACGCCGGAAAACCTGGCGAAGAAGCAGGCGCTGGTCGGCGAGTTCACCACGGAGGCCGGAAAGCTGCAGACCGTGCTGGCCACCCTGCAGTCGGACGTCAAGATCGAGTCGATCTCCGACACCGGCTTCCAGGCCAAGCTGAAGACGCGCATCGCCGAGACCCGCAAGCTCGCCGGCAATGCCATGGCGCTGCCGGCGGAGTTCAACCTCGCCTTCGACCGCTACAACTCGGAACTGCCGCCCTCCAATGAGGTCGCCACCGAGCTGTCCGGCTACCTCGATGCCGTCGAGGAGATCGTCAAGGCCATGGTCGCCTCCGGGGTCGCCCAGCTTGACATGATTGAGCGCTCCGACCTGCCCTCCGAGAAGGGGGCGGCGCCTGCGCCCAAGGGGCGTCGCACGGGTCAGCCAGCCGCCGCGGCTGCGCCGGAACTGGTCGAGCGCCGGCAGGTGCGCGCCATGATCACCGCCGACCAGAGCGCCCTGCAGATGCTGCTCAGCAAACTGGCCAGCCCCTCGGAGATGCCGCACTTCACCGTCGTGCGCCTGGTGCGCATTGAGAACGAGCGGCAGGAAGGCCCGCTGCGCGCCGAGATCGGCCTGCACACGCTGGCGCCCCAGGAGGGCGAGGCTGCTCCGCCGCCTGTGGTGGCACCCACCGAGGGCGCCGCCGCCGAAGGGCAGGAGAAAAAGCCGCTCGCCGCCGTCAAGCCCGCCGGTCAGGACGCCGTCAACGTCCTTGGCGAGGAGAAACTGCGCGCCTACCTTGAAATCGACCTGGTCAGTTTCAAGGCCGCCACCGCCGCCGCGCGCTGAGTCGGCGCCACATCAGCCAACTTCACATCGAGCCTTTATGCAGAAACGGAACGGGAAATACGAAAAAGTCCTTTTGGCGGTCTCCGCCCTCCTGGCCATTGCCCTGGCCGGCTTGTTCATCTGGCAGAGCCGCCAGCTGGGCGACCAGTTGGTGCGCCTCCAGGCCTCCTCGAAAAATGACCCCGGGCAGCCGCCCACGGAGGTGGTCAAGGCCACCATCCAGCGCCTGACGGAAAAGATCACCTGGGTCTCGCCGGTCATCAAGGGCAAGCCGGTGCCGCTGAACAAGTCGGTGCGCCTCGTGCTCAAGGGGGACCAGCTCATCGACCTTCAGGTTGAGGAAGTGGCCCTGCGTCCGCCGATGACCAATGAGTTCCTGGTCAAGCACAACCTGCCGAACATCCTGTTCTCCAACTTTGGCGAGCTGGATGCCGACGAGGACGGCTTCTCCAACCTGGAGGAGTTCAACGGCAAGACCAACCCGCAGGATCCGAAGTCGCACCCGCCGGTGACCGACAAGCTCTTCCTCGCCAAGCGCATCACCCACGACTACATCATCCGCCTCAATGGCAGCACGGCCCCCTTCCAGGTGCAGAAGGTCCTGCCGGCGCCGGATCGGCCGGTCAGCAAGTTCGTCTCCGAAGGGGAAAGCTTCGGCTTCGAGCGCGGCTCCGAGCGTTTCCGCGTCGTCAAGTTTGAGGCCAAGAAGGTGCCGGATCCGAAGGTTGGCGAAAGGGACGTCTCCGAGCTGACCCTGTTCGACAAGTCGACCGAGAAGGAGTTCGTCGTCGCCCGCGGCACGGACACCAACCTGGCCGAGTACGAGGCGGAGTTCGAGTTCCTGCTTGGCGATCGCGTCACCCGCGTCGTCAAGAAGGGCGAGACCTTCCAGATCCCCGGCATTGGCCAGACCTTCCGTCTGCTCGAGGTTGAGGAAGACCAGGCGGTCATCCAAAGCGTCGAGGAAGGCAGCCAACCCATCACGATTCGCAAGGCCTGATGATTTTTCCGTTCCCCACAAAAAACAGCTAGCCAAAAAGCCGCAATTCCTGCTAAACACACCCCGCTCAACGCTAATTCCGTTAAATTCGACTCTCTATGATGCATCCCTCCCGAATGAAGAAAAAACACATCGCCCTGATGGCCGCACTGGCAGCTTCCATCGCCCCCGTGGCCGGCATCGCCGGTGAGGGCGGTCTTGGTGCCAACGCGGGCGGAGTTCCCGGAATTGCCGAGCGCGAGATTGCCCGTCGCGCGGCTCGCATCGAGGACGCCCGTCAGGCCATGGAGAAGGGTGACGAGCTTTTCGCCAAGGGCGAGTACGAGGCCGCCCTGGCCCAGTACCGCGCTGCCAAGGACACGCTGGATCAATTGCCCAACGCCCCCTTCATTCAGGACTGGCGCGATCTGGCCAACCTGAAGTTTGCCGACTGCGCCGTCGTGGTCGCGCGTGAGAAGGCCAAGATTGGCGACTACGCCTCGGCGCGCAAGCTGCTCGAGGAGGCCCAGCTGGCCGTGCCCGGCCACAAGGGTGCCATCGCCTTCGGCCGCAACCTGGATGATCCGGACCGCTGGCCGCCGTCGCTGACGCCGCAGCACGTCGAAAACGTCGGCAAGGTCGAAAAGGGCCTGCTCCAGGCCAACAGCTCCATGGAGCTCGGCAACTATGACAACGCCCTCACCGAATATGAGGACGTCCTGCGCATCGACCCCTACAACAACGCCGCCCGTCGCGGCATGGAGCAGGTCGAGCAGAAGCGCGCCCAGTATTTTGAGAGCGCCCGCGATCATCAGCGCTCGCGCATGCTCAACATGGTCAATGAGGCCTGGGAATACAAGCCGCCGGTCCGCGGTCTCGCGATCGACCCGGTCATGACCGGTGGCACCGAGCCGACCGTCTACCTGACCCGCAAGATGCAGGAACTGATCTTCCCGCAGGTGCAGTTCAGTGGTGCCAGCATCGAGGAAGCCGTCGAGTTCCTGCGCGTCAAGAGCCGCGACATCGACGTGACGGAGACCGACCCCGCCAAGAAGGGGGTCAACATCATTCTCAAGGCCGGTGACACGCCGATCACCGCCTCGATCAGCCTCGACCTCAAGGACGTGCCCATGGTGGAAGCCCTGCGCTACGTCACCGAGCTCGCCGGCATGAAGTACAAGGTCGAGCCCTTCGCGGTGCTCATCGTGCCGGTCTCCGACATCAGCGACCAGCAGTACACCCGCATCTACAAGGTGCCGCCGGACTTCCTCAGCATGGGCGGTTCCGACGCCGCCGCGCCGGCCGCAGCCAGCGCTGATCCGTTCGCCGCCAACGCCGGCGGTGCCGCCGCCGCCTCCGGTCTGATCCAGCGCAAGTCCGCGCTCGACATCCTGAAGGCCCAGGGCATTCCGTTCCCGGAAGGCGCTTCGGCGGTCTTCAACCAGGTCACCTCGCAGCTGATCGTCAAGAACACCCAGCCAAACCTCGACCTCGTCGAAGCCTTCGTCGACTCGATCCGCGGCCAGGGTCCGAAGCAGATCTACATCACCTCGAAGTTCGTCGAGGTCTCCCAGAAGAACACCGACGAGCTCGGCTTTGACTGGCTGCTCGGCGCCTTCGGTGGCGAAGTGGTCGGCGGCGGCGGCACGGACGGCAACTCCGGCCTCAGCACGGGTGTCGGCATCGATGATGTTGCCTACCCTGGCAGCATCAGCAGCCTGATTGCCGCCGGCAGCCTGTCGCCGGTCTCCCGCGGCCTGCGCACCGGTGCCAAGGCCATCACCGGCAACGCCATCGACGCGACCATCGCCAACGGCATCAGCGGCCAGCAGGGTGCCAGCGAGGCTCCCGGCGTCTTCAGCGTCGCCGGCGTGCTCACCGACCCGCAGTTCGGCGTCGTCATCCGTGCCCTCGCCCAGCGCAAGGGTGTCGACCTGATGAGCGCTCCAAGCGTCACCACCAAGGGCGGCCAGCGTGCCACCATCGAGGTGATTCGCGAATTCATCTACCCGACCGAGTTTGACCCGCCCCAGGTTCCGACCAACGTCGGTGGCGGTGGTGTCGGCGGCGGCATCGGCGGCGGCGGCGTGACCAGCATCCCGGTCACCCCGACCACCCCCACCGCCTTCGAAATGCGCCCGGTCGGCGTGCGCATGGAAGTGGATCCGACCGTCGGCGCCGACGGCTACACGATCGACCTCAACCTGCTGCCGGAAGTCACTGAGTTCGACGGCTTCATCAACTACGGCAGCCCGATTCTCAGCAACGGCCAGGTGCTGACTGAAAACATCATCAACCAGCCGGTGTTCTCGACCCGCAAGGTCACCACCGCGGTGACGGTGTGGGACGGCCAGACCGTCGTGCTCGGCGGCCTCATCCGCGAGGACGTCCAGGACGTCGAAGACAAGATCCCGCTGCTCGGCGATCTGCCCTTCGTCGGCCGCATGTTCAAGAGCACCGCCGAGGATCACTTCAAGCGCAACCTGATGATCTTCGTCACGGCCAAGCTGATCGACCCGGCCGGCCAGCCGATCAACCCGGCCCTGTCCGGCAACGGTGCCGCCGGCGCCCCGGCCCCCGCCACGGGCGGCCCGAACGACCTGCTGCCCCCGGTCTCCGGCCAGTAATCGTCCCTTCAGGAACTTCGGCAGGCAGGTGACCCCGGTCACCTGCCTGTTGTTTTTTACCCCTCCAACATGAAAACCTGGATTGTCACCGGCGGCGTCGGCTGCGGCAAAAGTGCCGTGCTTGACCTGCTGCAGGCACGGGCGGCCGCAGCGGTGTTCTCCTGCGACGACGAGGTGCGGCGCCTGCTCGACACCCCGCCGGTGCTGGCGGCGCTGGAACGCGCCTTTGGGCCGGAGGCAGTCGTTGCGGGGCCGGAAGGCCGCCGTGCCAACCGTGCCTGGCTGCGCGAGCAGGTGTTTGCCGGGCAGGCGGCGCGGGAGCGGTTGGAGGCCCTGTTGCATCCCTCGGTGCTGGCCGCGCTGGAGGCCGCCCGTGGACGGGCCGAGGCTGCCGGCTGCAATCTTTTCCTTGCGGAGGTGCCGTTGCACTATGAGATTGGCGGCACAGTTTCAGCGGACTTGGTCCTCGTCGTGGCTTCCAGTCGCGCAGTCCAAGTGAGGCGTTTGATGGAAAGTCGAGGTCTCGACGAACCGATCATCGAGAAGATGTTGAGGGCTCAGTGGCCCATCGAAGCCAAGGTGGACAGAGCGGACGTGGTCATCTGGAATGATGGCTGCCGGGCCGCCCTGGAAGCCCAGGCGCTGACGCTGGCAAGACAGCTCAGGCAAGAATGAATCCCACCGAATCCCCAGCCATCCCGGACCCGTCCGTGGCGACTCCAACCGCTCCCCGGGAGGCCCCGCCCGCGGGTGCCGATGCCCCGGAGGCCCGTTCCGCCCCGCCGCAGGACAAACTGCCGCCCGCCGCCGAACCGCCGTTTCCGGTGGAGGTCTCCCTCAACGAGATGCAGGACAAGTCCCTCGCGGAACTGCAGGATCTCGCCGCCTCGGTCGGTTACCGCATCAACGCCAGCCGTACCAAGCATCAACTGGTTTACGACCTGCTGGCCTGGATGGCCGATCACCGCACCCGAGTCAAGGTTGAGGGCGTGCTCGAGATCGGTGCCGACAACTACGGCCTGATCCGCTATCCCAAGTACAGCTTCGCGCCGCTGCCCGAGGACGTTTTTATTCCGCTCTTCCTGGTGCGCAAGTTTCAGCTGCGGCCCGGCAACAAGATCACCGGCTACGCACGCGCGCCGAAGGACCGCGACAAGTACCTGGCGATCGACCGCATCCTTGAGATCGACGACATCTCGATCGACCAATGGGAGCCGCCCGTGCACTTCGACAAGCTGACGGCGATGTTTCCCAACCAGCGCATCATCCTGGAAACGGCGAAGCCCTGTCCGGTGTCGGCGCGCATCCTGGACCTGGTGGCACCGCTCGGCAAGGGCCAGCGCGGCCTCATCAACGCCTCGCCGCGTTCGGGCAAGACGATGCTGCTCAAGGACATCGCCAAGTCGATCGTCAAGAACCACAAGGAGATCACCCTCATCATCCTGCTGCTCGACGAGCGGCCCGAGGAGGTGACCGACTTCGAGGAGTCGGTGCAGGGCTGCGAGATCTACAGCTCCACCTTTGACGAGAGCCCAAAGCGCCACGCCCAGCTCGCCGAGATTGTCCGCGAGCGCGCCTGCCGCCTGGTCGAGCAAAAGAAGGACGTGGTCATCCTGCTCGACTCGCTTACCCGCCTCGCGCGTGGTTACAACAGCAACTCCGGCGGCAAGGGACGGACCATGTCCGGCGGCATGGATTCCAAGGCGCTGATCAAGCCGAAGAAGTTTTTCGGCGCCGCGCGCAACGTCGAGGAAGGCGGCAGCCTGACCATCATTGCCTCCGCCCTCGTCGAGACCGAGAGCCGCATGGACGAGCTCATCTTCGAGGAGTTCAAGGGCACCGGCAACATGGAGGCGACGCTGGATCGCGAGATCTCCGAGCGGCGCATCTTCCCGGCCCTGCACGTGCTCAAGTCGGGCACGCGCCGCGATGACCTGCTTTACCACCCCGACGAGTTCCGCCGCGTCACCGCCATCCGCAAGCAGTTGGCCCAGGTGCCCGCCGTGGAGGCCCTGGAACTGCTGATCCGCAACATCCATCGGACCAGCAACAACGCTGAAATTCTGCTCACGGGCCTGAAATGAGCGCGGAACCGCCCCTCCTGCCGCCGACCACCACCCCCGGCGACTACGTTTTCATCGATCAGCCCGCCGAGCTGGCCGATTGGCTTGCCGAGAGCGAGCGCCACATGCAGCGCACCGGTGAAAACCGCGTCTGCCTCGACACCGAGGCCGACTCGCTGCATCACTACCACGAGAAGCTCTGCCTGCTGCAGGTCGCCTGTGCCGGGCGCTACGCGCTGGTGGATCCGCTCGCCATCGAGGATGTCTCCGGGCTGCTGGCCCTGCTCGACCGCCATGAGCTGTGGTTCCACGGCTCCGACTACGACCTGACGATGCTGAGGCGCACCTACGGTTGGGAACCGCGCGTCGTGCGTGACACCCAGATTGCCGCGCGCCTCGCCGGTTTCCGCCACTTCGGCCTCGCCGCGCTGGTGCACGCCGTTTTCGGCATTGAGCTGTCCAAGGCCTCGCAGAAGGCCGACTGGAGCCGGCGGCCGCTGCCCGTGCACATGCTGGATTACGCGGTGGATGACGTGCGCTACCTGATCCCGCTCGCCGAGCACCTGATGAAGTTGCTGCGCGAGAAGGACCGGGTCGAGTGGTTCGAGCAGAGCTGCCGCGAGCTGCAGAAGGACGTCGCCGCGCGCGCCCTGGAACCGAAGGAGGATCCCTGGCGTGTGCAGGGCAGCGGCCGCCTGCATCCGAAGGGTCTCGCCGTGCTCAAGGCGATGTGGGAGTGGCGCGAGGGCATCGCCCGCGAGCGCGACATTCCGTGCTACCGCGTCATGTCGAACAAGCAGATGGTGGCCTTTGCCGAGCTGTTTGAGGCCGGTGGCGTCATGAATCCGCCCAACGGCTGGCGCCCGCGCTGGAAGAAGGAGTTTCACGACATCGTCGCCGCCGTCTTCCGTGCCGGTCAGGCCAACTGGCCGCAGCGGGTGAAGAAGCCGAAGGCGCGCCTGAGCGAGGCCCAGCGCGACCGCATCGACCAGCTTTGCGCCCAGCGCGACCGCGTTGCGGCGGAACTCGACATCGAGAGCAGCCTGCTGGGTTCGCGTGGCACGCTGGAAAGCCTCGTCATCAGCGGCGAGGACGGCCTGCTCATGGACTGGCAGAAGCAGCAGCTCGGCGGCGTGCTGGCGCAGCCCGCAGAGCCGCCGGTTCAGCAGGAGCTGCTCTGACAGCCGGCTGAAAAGCCCAGCCGGCAGGCCGGGTTTTTCAACAGGCTTGAATGGCGGCGCCGGGCGGGATGTCACTCGAAGTGCATCCGTCCGATGTCGCCACGGCGCTGCAGGCCGTCGAAGCTGACCTTGGCGCTCTCGGCATAGGCCCTGGCCCGGGCCTCCTCACGCGTGGCACCCTGGGCGACGATGGCCAGCACGCGGCCGCCGTTCGTTTCGAAGTCGCCATCGGCGTTGCGGCGCGTGCCGCAATGGTAGATGCGGGCGCCCTCGACCTGATCGAGGCCGGTGATGCGGTCGCCGCTGCGCGAGCTGGCCGGGTAGCCGGCGGAGGCGGAAATCAGGCAGATGCTCCAGCCTTCGGCGAAGCTGATCTTCTCCGGGTGCAGCTCGCCGCGGGCGGCGTCGAAGACGTAGCCGGCGAAGTCGCCGCGCACCATCGGCAGCACGGCCTCGGCCTCGGGATCGCCGAAGCGGCAGTTGTATTCCAGCACCTGCGGGCCTTCCGGGGTCAGCATGAGGCCGAAGTACAGGAAGCCGCGGTAGCGCAGGCCGTCCTTGCGCAGGCCGGTCACGGTTGGCCGGACGATCTCGCGCTCGATGTGCTCCAGCAGTTCCGTGCCGGCGAGGGCGCGGCTGGCCACCGCGCCCATGCCGCCGGTGTTCGGTCCCTCATCGTTGTCGCGGATGCGCTTGTAGTCGCGCGCCGGCATGAGGATCTGGTACTGGTCGTCGCAGACCGAGACAAAAATGCTGATCTCGGGACCGCTCAGGCACTGCTCGATGAGCAGGTCGCCGGCGCCGAAAACGCGCTGTTCCAGGACCTCGGCAATGAAGGCCTCGGCCTCGGCGCGGTCCGGGCAGACGGCGACGCCCTTGCCGGCGGCCAGGCCGTCGAACTTCAGAACAATGGGAAAGCGGTCGAGCGCCGCGTGCGCCTCCGCGGCGGTGGTGGCGACCTGGAAATCGGCGGTGGGGATGTTGTGGCGCTGCAGGAAGCGCTTGGCGAAGATTTTCGAGGCTTCAAGCTGGGCGGCCTGCTTGAAGGGCCCCCAGCAGGGGATGCCGGCCTTTTCGCAGAGATTCGCCAGGCCCTCGTCGCGCACCAGCCAGGCTTCCTCGCCGGCGACACAGAGATCGATCTTCTCGCGCTGCATCCAGTCGATCAGCTCGGGCAGGTCGGCCGCGTCGACGCGGGTGGCCAGGGCGGCGATGGCGTCGCTGCCCGGCCAGGCGAACAGCTCGGGCTTGCCGGGGGATTCGCTGAGCGCGGTGATGAGGGCGTGTTCGCGCCCGCCTTTGCCGGTGACGAGAATTTTCATGGGGGAGGACGTATGAAGCGGGTTGGCACAAAGGCAAGGGCGGGCGCCGCTGCTTTCCCGTTTGCCCGGGCGTCAAAGCGCGGGACAGTGCGGCCATGTTCTTCGGCCTCATCGGCATGGTTCTGGTTCTCGCCCTCGCTGTCTGCCGCCACGCCCAGGCGCGCTACGCGCAGGTGCTCGGCGCGGCCGGCGGTCGGCGCGCACCGACCGCGCACAGCGGCGCCGAGATCGCCCGACTCTTCCTTGCCGCCGAGGGCATTACCGACGTCGAAATCGTCCCGTACGAGGGACTGACCTCGGACAGTTTTGATCCGCGCCGCCGGCGCCTGTTCCTGAGCCGCCGTGTGGCGGAATCGACCACCCTCGGCGCCTGGGCGGTGGCCCTGCATGAGGCGGCGCATGCCATGCAGACCGGCGAGGCCTTGGGCGACCTGAAATGGCGCCAGACGGTGATCCGCCTGACCCGCTATGGTCCGGGCTTTGTCGCCATCGCGGCGGGCGGCCTGATGCTGATGAAGTTCAACGCGCGCCTGGCGATCTTTGGCGGTCTCGGCCTGTGCCTGCTGTTCCTGCTGCTCAACCTCGGCACCCTGGCGGTCGAGTTCAACGCCAACGCCCGTTTGCGCCGGTTTCTGGAAGACCATCTCGACCGTCACCCGGACGCGCTCGACAGCATGAATGGCCTGCTGTCGCGGGTGGCGACGCGCGAGGTGGGCGACCTGCTGCGCGCGCCGCGTTTCTTCCTGCTCACGGCCCTGCCGGGCAGCGGCCGGATTCGGCCTGCCGGCAACAAGGGTTGAAAAAGCCGGGTCAGTCCGGGATCGGGTCGCTGCGGCGCACGGTGGCGCCCTCCCAGACGGCGGTGTCGCTGGCCTTGTCATAGGTCAGCACGCGGCTGGCGCTGTTCGGCGCCGGCGGCCGGTCGATCGTCGGCAGCCACCGGCGGTGTTCGGCGATGACCGCCGCATGTTCCGGCTTGCCGGCGAGGTTGTGCCATTCCTGCGGGTCGGCCTGCATGTCGTAGAGTTCCTCGCTGCCATCGGCGTAGCGGATGTAGCGCCAGCGCTCGCTGCGCACGCCGTGGTTGCCCTGGTTGTGGCTGGTGACGGCCGGGCGCTCGCGCTGGGTGGCGGCGTTGTGGAGCTGGGGCACAAGGCTGAGGCCTTCGAGGTCGCTGCGTGCGGGCAGGCCGGCAAGTTCGACCAGGGTGGGGTAGATGTCGAGCAGTTCAGCCGGCTGGGTGCAGCGCTGGCCGGCGGTGATGCCGGGGCCGGCGAAGATCAGCGGCACCTTGGTGCCGCGGTCCCAGAGGGTGTTCTTGCCGGTGATGGCCTTTTCGCCGAGGTGCCAGCCGTGGTCGCCCCAGACGACGACGATGGTGTTGTCGGCCTGGCCCGATGCCTCCAGGGCGTCAAGCAGGCGGCCGATCTGGGCGTCGACGAAGCTGGTGCAGGCGAGGTAGCTGCGCACCAGGTTGCGCCACTGCTGGTTTTCCTGGGCCCACTTCAGGCGTGGTTCGGGCAGGTTCCAGTGCAGGTACCAGGAGAAGCGCGGCGTGTCGGCACGGTCATCGGCGAGGATCTTCGGCAGCACGCTGTCGTCGTCGGGATAGAGGTCGAACCACTTCTGGGTGGCATAACAAGGAACGTGGGGAAGGAAGAAGCCGGCGGCGAGGAAGAAGGGCTGATCCTTGGGCGCGTTCTGGATCTGTTCGACCGTCCAGGAAGCGACCTGGTAATCGCCCTTCTGGGTGTCGTCGTTGTCGGGAGGCCAGACCCCCCAGTCCATCAGCGGGTGATCGCCCATCGGCGTCGGTGGGATGAGTTTTTTCGGCGGCTTGCTGCCGACGCCGCCGTAGGGGGCGGTGACCTGGAACTCCTTCACCGCCGGTGCGGCGGCCTTCTTTTTGGCCTTGCCCTTGCCGCCCGCGCCCCCTCCGCCGGTGCCGCCGTGGTAGATCTTGCCGGTGGCGGCGGTGCGATAGCCGTGGTTGGCGAAGTGCTGGGGCAGGGCAACGCGGTCCTGCCACTCCGGCAGGGTGCGGAACCAGGGGGCGAGGCCGTAGATGCCGGTCGTGGTCGGACGCAGGCCGAGCATCAGGCTGGTGCGCGAGGGGTTGCACAGCGGCGCGTTGCAGTGGGCGTTGAGGAAGGTGGTGCCGCGCGCCGCCAGCCGGTCCAAATGCGGGGTCTTCGCCAGCGGGTGCCCGCCCAGGTGGCCGATCCAGTCGTTTTGGTCGTCGATGGCGATGAACAGGACGTTCGGTCGCGCGGCCGTAGCGGCGGTGAGGGGCAGGGTGAGACTGAGAGTGGCGAGCAGCAGGGCGGGAATCTTCATGGCAAGAGGCAGAGCAGGGGAACGCCTGCCGCGGGCCGGGCTTTCAGCGGAGAGTGCGGGCGCCCAGGGCAAGGGCCGCGGAGCGGATTGGCTGAAAGCGCGGCGCCGTCCGCATCCCGGTTTGGCTGCGTCGTGGACTTGCCCCCGGCTTGACGTTTTTTCCATCCCGGCCTAGGATGGCCATTCACGATGAGACTTTCCGCCTTCCCCAGCCTGTCCGCCCTCCTGCTTGCGGCAGGCGCCCTGTGTGTTGCGCCCGCTCCGTCCCACGCCTTCCTCGGTTTGTTCGGGAAGAAGGACAAGGGGGCTCCCGCCGCGGACGAACGCCAGGCCCAGGAAGCGGCCGCGTCAGCGCTGCTGGCGGAAGGGCAGGAAGCCCAGCGCGCCGGCAAGACGGGCAAGGCCCGCGATGCCTACAGCCGGATCCAGCGCGAGTATCCCTTCACGAACGCCGCTGCCGAGGCTTCCTACGCCACCGCGTTGATTTCCCGTTCGACGAGCGACGTTTCGACCGCCTTCGACGCCTTCCAGAAGTTCATCGACGACCATCGCGCCAGCCCGCGCTTCAACGACGCCATCCAGCAGCAGTTTGAACTCGCCGAGGAGGCGCGCAGCGGTCGCCGTCACCGCGCTCTGCTGGTCATCCCGGTGCGCATGGGCGGCGAGGATCTGGTCGGTCTGTATCAAAAAATCATCAAGAACGCCCCCTTCGGCAAACTCGCCCCGGTGGCCCAGTTCACCATCGGCGAGGTCTATCAGGATCTGGGCGAGAAGGAGAAGTCCGTGGCCGCCTTCCAGGCCGTGGTCGACAACTACCCGAGCACCCAGCAGGCTCGTGAGGCCCAGTTCCGCATCGGCTCGATCAGCAGCGTCGCCGCCAGCCGCAGCGAGGACAAGTCGAACCTCATTGCCACCCGCGACGCCCTCACCAGCTACATGACCGCCAACCCGAGTGGCGAGCGCGCCGATGAGGCGGAACTCATCCTCAACCAGGTCAATGCCGCCGAGGCGACCCAGTCGCTCGAAATCGGCAAGTTCTACGAGCGCATGGGCAAGACCAAGGCCGCGGCGATTTACTTCAATGAGGCGCTCAAGTACGGGTCGCCCGAAGCCTCCAAGGAAGCGCGCACCCGCCTGGCGGATCTCGCCGCCAAGGATCCCGAGGCGGTGGCGGCCGCGCAGAAGGGGCAGCCCGACCAGGACTACACCGTGCCCGGCGCCAAGAACCTCAAGCGCAGTCAGGATTACGTCGGTCCGCTGGCGCCCGAGAGTGCCCGGCCGAAGATGCGTGCCGGCGACGACAGTTTCCTGCCGATCCCGCTGCAGGAGCCGGTGCTGCCGCTCAGCCCGGGGGTGACGCCGCCGGCGGCGGGCAGCCTGCTGCCACCCGCCGCGGGCAGTCCGCTGCCGCCCGTGCCCGAATTGCTGCCGGTGCCTGAAAAGCCGGCCGCGCCTGCCGCACCGGGCATTCCGCTGCAGAAGCCGGACAACCTGCCGGTTCCGCCCAAGCCGCCGGCCCCCTGACCCATCGCCACCGGATGAACACCCGCACCTTCGCCCTCCTGCTTCTCAGCGTCCTCGGTCTCACCGGCTGCGCGGGCTACCGCCTCGGCGGACAGAAACCGGCCCACCTGGTCCGCATCTCCAAGCTGGCGGTGCCGACCTTTGAAAACCTCTCGCTTGAACCCCGGCTCGGCCCGCTGCTGACCAATGCGGTGATCAAGCAGATCCAGCTTGGGGGCGCTTATCAGATCGTCTCCGAGGCCGATGCCGAGGCGGTGCTGGTCGGCAAGATCACCCGCATCCGCCGCTCGCAGTTTCGCTCGGACCGCGACAACGTTCTGCGCACCTCGCAGCTCCTGCTCACCCTCAGCACCGAGTACACCGTCCGCGACAAGCCGGGAGGCGCGGTCATTCATCGCGGTGTCGTCTCGGCCGACTCCTACACGGTTCTTGACGACAACGTCCAGAACTCCGAGGCCCAGGCCCTCGAGGACGCGGCCCAGCGCCTCGCCGCGAACCTGGCCTCCGACCTGAGCGAGGGCTGGTGATGGAGGATGCGCCCGCGGCCGATGCAACGCCTGAGGACGGCGTTCCGGAAGCCTGCGCTCCCGGTTCCCTCGCGGCCGCCCTGTATCTGGTTGCCACCCCCATCGGCAACCTGGCTGACATCACCCTGCGCGCCCTGCATGTGCTGAAGTGCGCCGGCATCGTCGCCTGCGAGGACACCCGTCACACCGGCCGCTTGCTCGCCCATCACGGCGTGCGCGCGCGCCTGCTCAGCCTCAACGAGCACAATGAGGCGCGGCGCATCCCGGAACTGCTCGCGCACATCGAGGCCGGCGGCAGTGTTGCCCTGGTTTCCGATGCCGGCATGCCCACCGTCTCGGATCCCGGCCAGCGCCTCGTGCATGCCGCCGTCGCTGCCGGCCTGCGCGTCGAAAGCCTGCCTGGACCTAGCGCCGTGCTCGCCGCCCTCGCCGCCTCCGGCCTGCCGGTGACCCCCTTTTATTTTGGCGGCTTCCTGCCGCACAAGAAGGGCCAGCGCGCCCGCGAGCTGGAGGCGGCGCGGGCGCGCGATTGCACCAGCGTTTATTTCGAAAGTCCCTACCGACTGGTCGATACCCTGGCGATGATCGCCGAGGCGGAGCCGGAGCGCCGCGTCGTGGTGGCCCGCGAACTGACGAAGAAGTTCGAGGAATTCCGTCGCGGTCCGGCCCGGAACGTGCTTTCCCACTATCAAACCAAACCGCCCAAGGGCGAGATCACCCTGGTGATCGCCCCAAGCGAACTGCCGAAGTGGGCCGCCGCCGGGCCCGCCGAAGCCTGAGCCCAATCTCCCTTTTTTCCCTCCCATGATTCCCGTCCCCTGCGAACTCGGCAACAGCCCGGAGAGCGTCAAGACCTCGGTGCTCAACCACCTGCGCTTCACCCTCGGCGCCCACGTCTCCACCGCCAGCGAAAACGACTGGTGGGTGGCCACCTGCCTGGCCGTGCGCGACCGCGTCATGGAGCACGCCACCAAGTCGCGCACCTTCCACCGCCAGGAGGGCGTGCGGCGCGTGCACTACCTGTCGCTCGAATACCTCATGGGCCGGCTGTTGGAAAACAACCTGCGCAACTCCGGTCTCTACGAGGCCGCCAACCAGGCGCTCGCCGAACTCGGCAAGGACCTCGATGTGATTCTGGCGAAGGAGCCCGACATGGGGCTCGGCAACGGCGGTCTCGGCCGGCTTGCCGCCTGCTTCATGGACTCGCTGAGCACGCTCAACCTGCCGGCCATCGGCTACGGCATCCACTACGAGTTCGGCCTGTTCCGCCAGGAGTTTGTCGACGGCCGCCAGGTCGAGCATCCCGACGCCTGGATGCGCGACGGCAGCCCGTGGAAAATCGCCCGGCCCAGCTACCGGCAGACCGTGCATCTCTACGGTCGTGTCGTGCAAAAGTTCGATGACCACGGTCACCCGCGCCAGGAGTGGATCGACACCAAGTGCCTGCTCGGCCTGCCCTGGGATGTGCCCGTGGTCGGTTACGACAGTCAGACCGTCAATGTCCTGCGCCTGTGGCAGGCGCAGGCCGACGAGGACTTCAACTTCAAAATCTTCAACGAGGGCAGCTACGTCGAGGCGCTGCGCGAGAAGGTGCTCGCCGAAACCGTGTCCAAGGTGCTGTATCCGAACGATGCCACCGAGAGCGGCAAGGAACTGCGGCTTGTGCAGCAGTATTTCTTTGTGGCCTGCTCGCTGGCCGACATCGTCCGCCGTTTCAAGAACGGCTACACCCTGCCGTGGAGCGAGTTTCCCGCCAAGGCGGCGATCCAGCTCAACGACACCCATCCCGCCGTCGCCATCCCCGAGCTGATGCGCATCCTCGTGGACGAGGAGCACCTGCCCTGGGATCAGGCCTGGGACATCTGCCAGCGCACCTTCTCCTACACCAACCACACCCTGCTGCCCGAGGCGCTGGAGATGTGGAGCGTGGCGCTGTTCGAGCGCGTGCTGCCGCGCCACCTGCAGATCATCTACCGCATCAATCACCAGTTCCTGCAGAACGAGGTCGAGCCGCGCTGGCCGGGCGACCTGGAGAAACAGCGCGCCCTCTCACTCATTGAGGAGCGCGGTGGCAAGTACGTGCGCATGGCCCATCTGTCGGTGCTCGGCAGCCACGCCACCAACGGCGTCGCCGCGCTGCACACCCAGCTGCTCTGCGAGCGCCTGTTCCCCGAGTTCCATGAGCTTTACCCCGAGCGCTTCCTCAACCTCACCAACGGCGTCACCTTCCGGCGCTGGCTTGACGTCTGCAATCCGCAGCTGGCGGAGCTCGTCACCGAGGCGATCGGCAGCGGCTGGCGCAAGGATGCCATGCGCCTGCGCGAATTGGAACCCTTTGCCGAAGACGCCGGCTTCCGCGAGCGCTACCGCGCCGTCAAGCGCGGCCACAAGGTCGAGCTCGCGCGCCTGATCCAGGAAACCTGCCATGTGCATGTCAGTCCGGACGCGCTCTTCGACGTGCAGATCAAGCGCCTGCACGAGTACAAGCGCCAGCACCTCAACCTGCTGCACATCGTCAGCCTGTACCGTGAGATCCTCGACAACCCCGGCGCGGCCTTCCATCCGCGGGTCTTCATCTTTGGCGCCAAGGCGGCGCCCGGCTACCACCTCGCCAAGACGATCATCCACGCCATCAACGCCGTCGCCGCCCGCATCAACTCCGACCCGCGCGTGCGCGACAAGCTCAAGGTCGTCTTCCTGCCCAACTACGGCGTCTCACTCGCGGAGAAGATCATCCCCGCCGCCGATCTCTCCGAGCAGATCTCCACGGCCGGCAAGGAGGCCTCCGGCACCGGCAACATGAAGCTTTCGCTCAACGGCGCCCTCACGATCGGCACCCTCGACGGCGCCAATGTCGAGATCGCCGAGGAGGTGGGCGACGACAACATCTTCATCTTCGGCCTCACCGTCGAGCAGGTCGCCGACCTGCGCGCGCGCGGCTACAATCCCTGGGACTACTACTGGGCGGATGAGCGCCTGCGCGATGTCATCGACTGGATTGGCAGCGATTACTTCACCGGCAGCGCCGGCGATTTTGCGCCGCTGCGCCAGAGTCTGCTCGACCACGGCGACCCCTATCTCTGCCTGGCCGATTTCGCCAGCTACAGGGAGGCCCAGGGACGTGCCGACGCCGCGTATCGCGATCCCGACCACTGGCTGCGCATGGCCGTCCTCAACACCGCGCGCATGGGCAAGTTCAGCAGCGACCGCACCATCCTCGAGTATGCCACCCGGGTGTGGAAGGTTGCGCCGGTCGCCGTGCCCTCCTGAACGGGGCGCAAAAAAAAGCGCGACCGGAAGTCCGGTCGCGCTGGGCAGGAGGCGTTGTCGCCGAGCCTCAATAGCGGCGCGGGGGCGGCGCATACTGGGGCTGGCTGTAGTAGCCCTGTTGCTGCTGATGGTAATACTGGGCGTTGCGCTGGTCCTGGGAGTTGCCGATGGCGTTGCCGCCAAGGGCGCCCAAGCCGGCACCGATCGCCGCACCTTCAAGGCCGCGGCCACTCTGGTTGCCGATGAGACCGCCGACGGCGGCGCCGCCGAGGGCACCGACGACCGTGCCGGTTTGGGCGTTCGGGCCGGTGGCGCAGGAGGTGACCGCGAGGGCGGCGAGCAGGGGGAGGATGAAGTGTTTCATAGGCGTGGGGTTGGTCGTCGACGACCCTTCAACTATTCACAAAACCTGAAGAAAATCCCAGAAAAAACCGTGAGGACGGCGTTTTTCCGTCGCCGCAGGCAATAAAGCTCCAAAAAGTCCAAAATCCGTCTTGCGCCCAGGCGGTTCCGTGTTACCACTTGCGACTCCCCGTTTCGCGGGGAACACCCCCTTTGCCACCATGCGTGTCCGTACCTCCGTCAAACCTCTTTGCGAACTCTGCCGCGTCATCCGCCGCAAGGGCATCGTTCGCATCGTCTGCAAGAACCCGCGCCACAAGCAGCGCCAGGGTTGATCCACTCCGCTTAACCCACTCCTGACCTATGGCACGTCTCCTCGGGGTTGAAATCCCCAACGAAAAAAAGATCGAATACTCCCTGCCGTACATTTTCGGCATCGGTCTGCCCCTGAGCCGCCGCATCCTCGCGCTCGCCAACATTGACCCGAACCTGCGCGCCGGCGAACTGAGCGACGAGCAGATCGCCCTGATCACCCAGACGGTGCAGGGGATGAAGATTGTCTTCGAAGGCGACCTGCGCCGCGAACAGCAGATGCACATGAAGCGTCTGCTCAGCATCAACTGCTACCGTGGCAACCGTCACCGCCGCGGCCTGCCCGTGCGCGGTCAGCGCACCCACACCAATGCCCGCACCCGCAAGGGGCCGCGCAAGACGGTCGGCGCCCAGAGCAAGCAGGCTCCCAAGAAGAAGTAATTTTCACCTCCCTCCCCCATGGCAGACGACACCCCGATTCCCCAGGCCGCTCCTGAAACCGCGGCCCCCGCCCCCGCTCCGGCCCCCGCGGCTCCGGCCGCGGCTGACAAGCAGCCCGCCAGCGGTGACCGCGCCGTTTCCCAGAGCATCTGGCTCGAAATCGGCGGTGGCGACCCCGCCGATGGTCAGAAGATCATCAAGGCCAAGGGCTCCAAGAACGTTCACTCGGGCATTGTCCACGTCCGTTCGACCTTCAACAACACGATGGTTTCCGTGACCGACAAGGGCGGCAACCTGCTCGGTTGGTCGACCTCCGGCAAGATGGGCTTCCGCGGTTCCCGCAAGGGCACCGCTTACGCCGCCCAGGTGGTTGCCCAGGATGCCTGCCGCCAGGCGATGGGTCACGGTCTGCGTGAGGTGGAAGTTCGCCTGCGTGGTCCCGGCTCCGGCCGCGAATCCGCGGTGCGCGCCGTCCAGGCCCTCGGCATCGAGGTCACCTGCATCAAGGACACCACCCCGATTCCCCACAACGGCTGCCGCCCGCCGAAAGCCCGTCGCGTCTAATTTTTTTCATCCCCCCGTATGGCACGTTACACCGGTCCCCGCGAAAAGATCTCCCGCCGTTTCGGCGTGGCTCTCTTCGGTCCCTCCAAGGCGCTTGAGACGCGCAACTTCCCGCCCGGCCAGCACGGCGCGCGCAACACCCGCCGCAAGCAGTCCGAATACGGCATCGCCCTCGCGGAAAAGCAGAAGCTGCGCTTCCAGTACGGCGTGCTTGAAAAGCAGTTCCGCCGCTTCTTCACCGAAGCCCAGCGCCGCAAGGGCGTGACCGGCGAAAACCTGCTGCAGATGCTCGAGCTCCGCCTCGACAACGTCGTCTACCGCATGGGCTTCGCCAACACCCGCTTCGCCTCGCGCCAGCTGGTGAGCCACCGCCACATCACCGTCAATGGCAAGGTCGTCAACATCGCCAGCTACCAGGTGCAGCCCGGCGACGTCGTCACCGTCAAGGACTCGCCGCGCAGCCAGCAGCTCGTCGGCCGCTTCCTCGAAATGACCCTCGGCACGCCGACCCAGGACTGGATGACCGTCGACCGCGACAAGATGTCCGGCGTCGTCAACCGCGCGCCGATCCGCGACGAGATCAACCCGATCGCCAACGAACAGCTGGTCGTCGAACTCTACTCGCGCTGATCCCTCCGGAACAGCCCGTGTTTTCCAAGGGACGCCCACGGGCGTCCCTTTTTCTTGGCCCCCACGTATCCCATCCGTCATGAATGCCCCCGAACACCTCGAAGTCATCGGCGACCTGCTCGCCATCCGCTGGACCGACGGCAGCGAGGATTATCTGCCGGTCGAGCGCCTGCGCGCCGCCTCGCCCAGCGCGGAAAACACCGGCGAACGCGACCTGCTCGGCCGGCGCATCGGTGGCACCGACCAAAAGAGTTTCCCGGGCGTCGGCCTGCGCGCCTGGCGTGTCATCGGCGGCTACGCCCTGCAGTTCGACTTCAGCGACGGCCACAACACCGGCCTGTATGCCTTCGACTACCTGAAGGCGGTCTGTCGCGCGCACACGGACGGTTCGGCGGCTTGAGCCGGTCTGAGGCGGCGCGACAAGAGCCGTGAGAAGCACGGGTCAGGGCGTGTGGCGCTTGGCCTTGCTGCGGCCACCCTGCCAGAGGTCGTACTGCGGATCGCGGTGCTGCTGGAAAAAGCCGTGCAGGCGCGCCGCCAGTTCCGCCTTCACCGCCTGCGTGCCCGGCTGGCCGAAGAGGTTGAAGCGTTCCTGCGGATCGGCGCGCATGTCGTAGAGTTCATGCGGGCCGTCGGGATGGCGCTCGACGTACTTCCAGGCATCGGTGCGCAGCGCGCGCGTGGTTTCCATCTCGTAAAAGACGGCGTTGTCCGCCAGCTCCAGTGGCCTGCCCGCCAGCAGCGGCGAGAGGTCGCGACCGGGCAGCTTCGGTCCGTCCGCCGGCAGGCGGTCGCCCAAGCCCAGGTGGTTCAGCACGGTGGGCAGGAAGTCGTAGTTGCTGACCAGCAGGTCGCTGGTGCGCCCGGCGGGGATGCGCGCGGGATGATGGAACAGGAAGGGGATCTGCATCATCAGGTCGTGCGCGCCGGTTGGCCGGAAGTGGTCGCCCATGCCCCACATGCCGTTCTGGCCGCCCATCCAGCCCTGGTCGGCGGCATAGACGATGAGGGTGTCCTCGAGCAGGCCGAGCCGTTTCAGCGCGGCGGTGATCTCGCCAACGCCGTCGTCGACGCCGCTGGTCTCCGCGGCGCAGCGTTCGATGGCGTTCTGCTGGTTGTGAAACTGCCGGTTGGCGTGCTGCCAGGGATGCATGGCGTCGCGCGGGAAACTGGGGAAGGCTTGGCCGCGGTAGAACTCGGCGTGGCGGTTGCGCGGCGGGTTCGACATCAGGCTGCCGAGGTTGTAGGGGCCGTTGTAGGCGAGGAAGAGAAAGAAGGGGCGCTCGCGGTTCTGTTCGATGAAGCGGATGCCCTCGCGGGTCCACAGGTCGGTGGTGTACCCGGCCTCGCGGCGCACGGCGCCGTTTTCGATGATGTCCTGATCGTAGAACTCGCGCGTCGAGCCGTCGGGTTTGGTGATCCAGAAGTCGAAGCCCTCCGAGGGCGTCAGGTTGGCACCGAGATGCCACTTGCCGCTGAGGCCGCAGGCGTAGCCGGCGTCATGCAGGATCTCGCCGAGCGAACGGAACTCGGCCAGCGTGTTGTAGGCCTCCGGACCCATCATGTACTTGGGATCGAGGAAGGAGTGCACGCCGTGCTGCGACGGCATCAGGCCGGTGAGGAAGGTGGCGCGGGTGGGCGAGCAGACCGGGTTGCTGCTGAGCGCGCGGTTGAAGCGCAGGCCACCGGATGCGAGGCGGTCGATGTGCGGCGTGCGGATGTCCGGGTTGCCGTAGCAGCCGAGCGTCCAGGCGCCCTGGTTGTCGGTGAGGATGAAGACCAGGTTCGCGGGTTTGGCCGGGCAGGCAGCCGCGGCGAGCAGGCATCCGGCGAGGAGCAGGAACGGCAGGCGCATGGCGAGGAAACGCCCACCTTCAGGCGCTTGTTGCGCAAGCCTTCTCAGGAGGCGGCCTCGAGATCGCCCGGCAGCACCGGTGGTTCGACCGGGCGCCGGCGCAGCAGGCGGCCGACATCCTCGCCGATCAGGTAGATCACCGGCACGAGGATGAGGGTGATAAAGGTGGCGAAGAGGATGCCGAAGCCGAGTGAGACGGCCATCGGGATGAGGAAGCGCGCCTGCAGGTCGGTTTCGAAAACCATCGGCATGATGCCGACGAAGGTGGTGACCGAGGTCAGCAGGATGGGCCGGAAGCGGCGCACACCGGCCTTGAGCGCCGCTTCGAGCAGGCTGTGGCCGAGCGCACGCTCGCGGTTGACGAATTCGACCATGACCAGGCTGTCGTTCACGACGATGCCGGCGAGGGCGACGATGCCGCACATGGACATGATGCTGAGGTTGAGGCCGAGCAGGACGTGGCCGGCGACGGCGCCGACCAGGCCGAAGGGGATGACGCTCATGACGATGAGCGGCTGGAAGTAGGAGGCGAGCGGGATGGCGAGCAGGACGTAGATGCCGAGCAGGGCGAGCAGCGCCTTGTTGCCGATCTCCGTGACTGACTGGCGCTGGTCCTTCTGCTCGCCCTGGAAGCCCCAGGCGACGCCGGGGAAGCGTTCACGCAGGCCCGGCAGCACCTCCGAGGTGAGGCTGGCGACCACCTCGTTGGCGTTGGCGCCGGGCACGGCCTTGTCGATGTCGGCGGTGACGGTGATGGCACGCCGGCGGTCGGCGCGCTGGATCGAGGAGGCGCTGCGGCCGGTGCGCACCTCGGCGACCTCGCGGAAGGGTACCTCGGTGCCGTCGCGCGTGCGGATCTTCATCTCGGTGAGGTTCTGCAGCGAGCGCCTTTCGGGTTCCGGGTAGCGGATCATCACCTTGACCTCGTCGCGCCCGCGCTGCAGGCGCTGGGCTTCCTCGCCGTAAAAGGCCTGACGCACCTGCAGCGAGACGTCGGCGAGGCGCAGGCCGAGCAGTTCGCCGGCCGGCTTGATGCCGAGCTTCAGCTCGCGCTGGCCGGGCGTGTTGTTGTCGGCGATGTCAATGACCCCCTGATAACCGGCGAGCGCCTCCTTGACCACCGCCGACGCGGCTTCCAGTTCGCCGATGTCATTGCCGGTGAGTTCAAGATCAATCGCATTGCCGCCGCCTGCGCCCTGGGTTTGGAAGGTCAGTTCGAGCGCGCCCGGCACCGGCCCGGTCAGCTCGCGCCAGCGCGAGGCGATTTCGACGCCGCTCATGGCGCGGTCAGCGCCGTCGATGAGTTCGATCGTCACCTCACCGAGGTGGTCGCCCTTGGGCGCGCCGGCGAGCGCCTCAAAGCCGTTGAGAAAGGGCTGCACACCGGCGCTGGCCAGGGTGTTGCGGATCACCGGGCCGCCGTGCTTCGCCTGATACTCGCGGTCGAGCTGCTGCGCCGCGGCCTCGATGCGGTGCACGGCCTCGCGCGTCGTTTCGAAGGCGACGCCGTCGGCCAGGCGCAGGCGGGCGATGACGACGTCGGCCTCGACATCGGGGAAGAAGTTGAACTTGATCCAGCCGGTGGCGACGTAGCCGGCAACGGCGATGAGCAGGGCCAGGAAAAAGCAGGCGGTGACGTAGCGCCAGCGGATGAGACGGTCGAGCAGGGGGCGGTACACGCCGCCGACGAAGCTCTTGAGCAGGCGGTCGACGCCGCCGAGCAGGCGGTCGGAGAGGGTGACACGGTTCGGGTCGCGCCGGCGCAGCAGGGCGAGGTGGGCGGGCAGCACGAGCTTCGACTGCAGCAGCGACCAGGCGAGGGTGGGGATGACCACCAGCGGGATGTTGGGCCAGATCTTGCCGCTGACACCGCTGAGGCCGAGCATGGGCGTGAAGGCCATCATCGTCGTCAGCACGCCGAAGACCACGACCACCCCCACCTCATGGGTGCCGGCCGGTGCCGCGTGTTTCGGGTCCTCGCCGTTGGAGATGCGTTCGTAGACGTTTTCGCCGACCACGATGGCGTCGTCGACGACGATGCCGAGCACGAGAATGAAGGCGAACAGCGAGATCATGTTGATCGACACGCCCAGCCACGGCATCATCATGATGGCGCCGAGGAAGGAGGCGGGAATGCCGAGGGCGACCAGGAAGGCGAGCAGGGGTCGCAGGAAGAGTGAAAGCACGATCAGCACGAGAATGAAGCCGAAGACGGCGTTGCGGCTGAGCAGTTCGAGGCGGGCGGACAGGTACTTGGAGTCGTCCTTCCAGATCTCAAACCGGACGCCTTCGGGGAAGAGTCGAGGAGCCTCCTGCGCAATGTAGCGCTTCACCGCTGCGGCCACCTTCAGCGTGTCCTCATTGCCGGTACGGAAGATGCGCAGCAGCATGCAGGGCTTGCCGTTGAAGCGCGATTCGAGGTCGATTTCCTCAAAGCCGTCAATGACCGTGGCGATCTCGCCCAGGCGCACGCGGCTGCCGTCCGGGCGGGTGACGACGGTGATGGCCTCGAATTCCGCCGGGCGGTAGCGGCGCGCCTCGGTGCGCACCCGCACCTCGCCGGCCTCGGTGCGGACCGAGCCGGCCGGCAGGTCAAGCGAACTGGCGCGCACCGCCGCCGCCACCTGGTCAAAGGTCAGGCCGTAGGCGCGCAGCGTCGCTTCGGAAACCTCGATGCCGATCTCATAGGGGCGGTTGTTCGAGAGCGTCACCTTGGTGATCTCGGGCAGCGCCTGCAGCTCGTCGCGCAGCCGGTTTGACATCTCCAGCAAACTGGTCTCATCGGCGTCGGCAAAGATGGCGACGCTGATCACCTCGGCGTTGAGCACCAGTTCCTCCAGCGTCGGTGTCTCCGCCTCCTCGGGGAAGTTGGTGATCGCATCGACGCGCGTTTTGACGTCGTCCATGACATCGCGCACGCGGTAGCCGCTCTTCACCTCGATGGCGACCGTGCCGATGCCCTGGGACGAGGTCGACTTGATCCGGTCGACGCCGTCGACGTCCTCGACCGCCTCCTCCACCGGCACGCAGACGCCGCGTTCGACTTCCTCCGGCGTGGCGTTCGGGTAGGGGATGCGCACGAGCACCACGTCCACCGAGGTCTCGGGAAAGATCTCCTTTTTCAGGCCGCCCCAGGTCGACAGGCCCATGATCATCACAGCCGCCATCAGGAAGTTGGCGGCGACGTGGTTTTTCGAGAACCAGTAGATGGCTTTTTCCATGGTGGGATTCCCGTTCAGGGGGCGAGGGCTTCCGGCGCATCGACGACACGCACCTGCATGCCGTTGACCGGCGCGGGCAGGCTGGTCAGGCAGACGCGTTCGCCGGGCTTGAGGCCCTCGTCGATGAGGACGCTGTCGCGACCGCCGCGCAGCACCCGCACCTCGCGCACGCTGAGGCGCTCTTGCGGATCGATCACCAGCAGCCGGCTGGCGTCGAGCAGGGCGCGGCGGGGGATTTCAAAGACGCCCTTGAGCGTGCGACCTGCCACTTCCGCACGCAGGAAAAGCCCGGGCTTGAGGAAGTCGCCGCGCGGCTCGGCATCCTCGGCGATTTCAGCGACCAGATGCACGGAGCGACTGGAGCGATCGACCTCGCCCTCGGTGCGCACGAGGCGGCCCTGCCAGCGGTAGTCGCGGCCGCCGATGCTGGCGCTCAGGGCCACCGGCGAGTCGGTGCCGGCTTCCAGGAAGGCGTAGTCATCGAGCGACACCGGCAGGCGAATTTCATAGCGGCCGGTGGAATCGTAATCCGCCACCCGCGCGCCAGGGCTGAGGAAGGAGCCGACCTCGGTGTGGGTGGCGCGCATGCGACCGGCAAAGGGTGCGCGGATGTGGGTGCGCTCCAGGTCGCGGCGGGCGCGTTCGAGGCCGTCTTCGGCGGCGCGCACCCTTGCCTCGGCGCTCTGCAACTGCGGCTTGCGCGCGGCCAGTTCGGTCGGCGGCTGCCCGGGGGCGAGCTTCTTCCAGTCGCGCACGGCCTGTTCGGCGCGGGCCTGCTCCTGAACGAGCGCGGCCCGCGCTTCAGCGAGGGTGGACTCGGCCTGGACGATGGCGCTGCGATAGTCGCTGGCCTCGATCTCCACCAGCACCTCGCCCTCGGCGAAGCGTTCACCCGTCTTGAAACGCGGGGAGACCTTGGCGACCCGGCCACCGACCTCGGCAGCCAGCACGGTCGAGCGCATCGCCTGAACCAGGCCCTGCGAGGGCAGGGTCAGGGTCACATCGGCCGGCTGCGCGGTCATCACCTCGACCCCGGGCAGCAGGCGCTCGCGCTCGATCTTCTGCGCCTCGGGCTTGAACTTGGCCATCAGACCGACCAGAGCGCCGGCACCGGCAAGAATGCCAAGGCCGACAAGGAGGGAGATCACAGTTCTCATGGCGGGAGGGAAGGTCAGGTGGCAGGGGCTGCCGACGGTTGCGGCTGGAAGTCGCCGCCGAGGGCCAGATGCAGGTCGATGCGGTTTTCCAGGCGCAGGCGCTGAACGCTGAGTTGCTGCGCGCGGGCCTGCAGCAGACGGGTCTGCGCGGCCAGCACGGTGAGCAGGTCGCCCAGGCCGCGGGCATAGTCGGCACGCGCGGCCTGATCGGCTTCGCGGGCCATGCGCACGGCTTCTTCGAGCGACTGCGCGCGCGCCGTCAGGTGGCGTTCGTTGGCGAGGGCGGTTTCCACCTCGCTGAAGGCGGTCAGTACGGTCTGCTGCAGGTCGGCCAGTGCCTCCTTTTCATCGGCACCGCGGATCGCCGTTTCGGCGCGGATGCGACCGCCGGCAAACACCGGTTGGATGACGTTGGCGGCGATCTGCCAGACGCCGAAATCGCTGTTGAGCAGGTCGTTCAACTCGCCCGTGGCGGTGCCGGCACTGCTGGTCAGGCTGAGGCGCGGAAACACCGCCCGCCGGGCTTCGCTCAGGCTTTTGCCGCTGGCGGCAAAGCGGCGTTCGGCGGCGAGCACATCGGGGCGGCGCAGCAGCAGTTCCGAAGGCAGGCCGGCGGGCGGGGTCGCCCCCGGCGCGGGCAGGCGGGTGTCGCCGGCGATGCGGCCCGCGGGATAGCGACCGAGCAGCAGTTCCAGCCGGCGCTGGGCGGCTTCGAGCTGCTGGTCGCGTTCGGCGACCGCGGCGCGTGCGTTGGCGACATCGGTCTCGGCCAGCCGCAGTTGCGCGGC
>CAZSBO010000027.1:0-31279 GCA_964605265.1 uncultured Prosthecobacter sp. | reverse complement strand
AGGGAGGAACGCCCTGCGGCAGAATTGGCCAACCACCCGGTTCGCCGCATCGACCGGCCACTTCAGCCTTCCAGACGTGGGATTCGAGCCGAGACAGGCTTACAACCGTCATGGCACAGATTCTCGTTTAAGCATTTCTTTGAATTCAATCAAGGCTGGGATGGATGAACTCGCCGGGTCACGCTGACGCGGTCCATGTCAGCACGGGGTACTCAGTCTTGCCCTCACCCCCGATCCCCGCTGCCCGGCAGGTTCAGGGGTCGCGGGTGCCCTTGCGCTGGCCGGTGCGGGTGCGGGCGGCTTTGGCGACGAGGACGGCCAGGTCGCGGGTGGAGGTCGGCCGGGAGGTACCGGTGAGGCGGAGGCTTGGCGGTGAAAGGCGAGCCACTCAGGCTGTGGCCAGTTCCAAGGCATGGTTCAAATCCTAGGGATTGATGAATCACGATGACGGCATTTCATGATCGATAAAGCCTGATTTTCTGGCTCAGGTCGGCGGATGGACCGTTCGGCCCTTGCGGACGGGCGCAGGTTTGTCCCCTGCCGGCCCGACCTGCTCCTGCCCGGCGCTCTGGGTCACGGTCCATGGATTCACAGGCTCCTCTCTGCCCATGCCCTGCGTTCGCTCACCTGTTCAACGGCCGAATTTGCCGAGCGCGGCTAAGGCGTAGGCCCGGGCGTTGCGGGCACGATGGACGGCGGCGGCGGCTCGCTTGGCGGCTGAGATGGCGCGCTGCTGCGCCTCGCCGAGTCCGCCCAGCCATTCGTCAGCCTGGGCCGCCAGGGCGGTCAGGGTCCTGGCGCCGCCTTCCACTGCAGGTGCGACACTGGGGGGGGCCGGTGCAGGGGGCGGCGGCGTGTCGTCTGCAATGGAGATTCCTTCCACCTGCTTTTTGAGATCTTGCGCGCGCTGCAACAGCCAGTCCTGGGCGTCGCTGGCGCTCTCGCCGATTTTGTCCACCGCGACTCCGACACCGTCCTTGATCAGGCCGGCGAGCCTGCCGAGATCCATGACTTGGTCGTACGTGTCACCGAGGGTCTTGACGGCTTCATCGAGTTCCTCGCTGACTCTCTGCTTGTACACAGATTGGACGAAGTCGCCCGCGTCTTTGGCCGCGTCCGCCACGGCGTCGACGCCCTGCTTGGCCTTGTCCTTCAGAGCTTCCGCAGCCTGCTCCACTCCATCGGCCACCGACTCCGCCGTCTCGCGCGTTTTTTGGGCGACGGCCTCGGCGGTTTCCTTCACTGCTTCGGCGGTTTCTGCGGCTCCCTCGGCGATCCGTTCAGCCCCCTGCTGCGCCTTCTCCGCTACGACACCTCCCACTGCCTCGCCCGCACGATTCAAGAGGTCGCCAGTTTCCTGTCCGGCCGCGACGATCTGGTCCGCCATGGTCTCTCCGGCACCAGCGATGTTGTCGGCGAGTTGCTCGCCGCCGGAGCGGATTGCGCCGGCCAGTTCCTCCTTCACGGCCTCGCCAGCCTGGTCGATCTGTGCCTCCACGCTGTCCTGAACCCGGTCCACGGTCTCGTCCCAGGGCTTGCGTGTTTCAAAGCACATCAGCGGCGGATTGCCGGCCGGCAGGGCCTCGTCGGGAAGCACCGGCGCCTGGAACTTCTGCGATACCGTGGCCAGGGTTTCCTCCGTGAAGTTGTCCATCGAGTGACAAAGCGAATCCTTGCAGCCCGTGGGAAGATACATCGCCTCGACACCATCAATCGGCTTGAGGTGCGCGACGTCTCCGAGACCCGAAACGATATCGCTGTCAAACTGGCCGTCGGGCAGCACGCTGCCCAAGCTGGTCTTGTTCCCATCAACGCTGGCACGCAGGTCGATGTGCGTGGCCTGGCGATTTTCCAACTTCGTGTCGTAGATGTGGTTGAGGTAGTCGTTGCCGGGCGCGGAATTGAATCCGACCGATGAAACATCGTACTTTTTCGCCACGTAGTGCGCCAGCATGCCGCCCTGAGAGTGGCCGGTGGCGCGCACCTTGTAACCTTCGGGGGCATTGGCGAGGGCCTGCTCCATTTCACGCTCGGCCATTTCCAGTTCGCGCGGCTTCCAGCCGGGAATGGCAAGTTCGGCATTGGTCGTCCAGTCGCGCACGGTCTGTTCCGTGCCCCGGTAAGAGACCACGATCTCCTTCGTGACATCGTTGCGCAGGATCACCACGCCGAACTCGGACTCCTTGAGGTACGTGGGCTTGCCGACGATCTGCCAGCCGCGCGGCAGTGGCGAGATCTGCTGGGGGATCTCCTTGGCCAATTCGTACGGCCAGCGTGCCAGGTCGGCATAATCCGCGGCGCGGTCGCGCGTGGCGGGCGTGCTCATGGGAACGGAGGTTTTCATGGCGGGGGTACGGCCGGTCAATCTTTGCCGAACCAAAAATGCGACCGGCGCAGGCTCTTGGCCGGGAGGTCACCCGCGGCCAGTCGCCTGCCGTGTTTTGCCGCGACCGCGCTCATCCATCGCTTCAATGCGGCGTGCAGGAGCGTGCCCGGCCGCAGCCGGCGCGCGAAGGCTTCGCCATGGCGAAGATACACGGCGCGCAGCAGGACCGGCGCTTCCGTCAGCAGCCAGCAGCGAAACAGCCGCCAGCGCGGATCGGCCTCGCCAAACACCCGCCGCGCCACCCAGCAGCCGCCCTTGCGCAGCATGGCCTGGGCGTAGGCGCGCGCGGCGCGGGCCCGGCGGGCGGCGGCGGCAGCGCGTTTCGCACTCTCCATGGCGCGGCCTTGTGCCTCGTCGATCTCGCCGCAGAGCTTGCCGGCGTTGGTGGCGAGTTCGGTGAGCGTGGTTGCCGAACCGGCCGGGATCCCCTCGCCGCCGGAGACCGCGCCGCCAGATCCATCACCGCCACCGTTGTCGGGGACGGCCGGCACCCCGCCCCGCGAGCGTCCAACGGTGTCGATGCCGTTGAGGAACTCCTTGGTTTTGTCGCGGTAGAGGGTGGTGTTCTCCAGAGAGGTCCCCTCGGGAACAAGGCCGAGCTTCACCGCGTCCTCGACGGACATGCGCGTGTATTTGCCGCCCGGCGGCACGATGTTGACGAAGCCGTTCTTGTCGTCAGGATCGAACCAGTATTTGCCGTAGTCGGGAGTCAGGTCAGCGATTTTCTCCTCCCCCGCAGCACGGATGGAATCCAAGTAGGCCTTGGCAGCCTCAGGGTCTTGGCGTTGCAGGGTGGTTATCGCGGTGTCACGCGCCTGCTTCAAGGCGGCGTCTTCGACTCCGGAGGCCTCGGCCTGCAACTGGTCGGCTAGTTCGGGAAGCTGGCTGAGGATTGCTTCCATGACCGCCTTGGAATTTGTGGCGTCCGCCGCATCAGCGAGAGCAGCCAACTCCTGCAAATTCTGAGCCTTCTGGTTGAAGCGTTCGGTGATCTGCTGGGTCATCTCATCGAACTTGGCCAGATTGCCGTCGAGAGATTTGGCAACATGGTTCATCTCATCAATGGCCGCATCAGAACGAACATAGGTGCCTGCCATCTGCACGGCGGAACCCGCCAGTTCCATGCCCTTTCCCGGCACCGCTCCGGCGGCATTGCCAAGGGCTTCGGTTATCAACCCCGCGCCTTCCTGCAACCTTCCGCCCTGCACGGCATCGACCGCCTCCGTGCCCTTGTTGTAAGTGCCCAGAAGATTGCCGGGCGCACCGAGCATGCCGAGACCGGGAATCTGACTGACTGCCTTGAGGCCGCTTTCGCCTGCTTCTGCCTGCTCGCCCTGAAGCACGCTCATGGCTGCCTTCGTCGCCGCGGTGCTACCAAGCCAAGTCCGCGAGGCGACCTGAGCCACGGGATTGGGAGCCAGCTTCCCCGCCTCTGCGGCCGTGTCCACGGTGGACATGACCGATTCCATGTAGGCGCCAATTTTCCCAAGGAAGCTGTCCCGCTTGCCTTCTTCAATGATCTTGACCATGTCGGCACGCTGGGCCGGAAGTTCTTCTTGTACGTATTTCTGCAGCCGCCCGGCTTCCGTACGCAGGCTTTCTCTCACGCCCGAAGGCAACGCGCCGGCCATTTGGCTGGCCGCGGCATGCTTTTGGTAAAATTGGGAGAGTTGCGAAGCGTTGGCAAAGGTCAGGACCTCGCCGCTTGGCATCCTCACTTGCAAGGGACTCGTTGTAGAAATCGGCATGGCAATCTCAAGGATTCATGCTCAATCCGCAAGGAATCAGCAATCTCAGGATGGGTGGCTCCAATTTCATGGCGTGGCGACAGTAACAGGGGCGCGGGTTTTAGCCGAGCAAGGCCTCAGCGGCCTCGTGAAGCTGGCGGGCGCGTTGTAAATGGCCATCGGCCTGGGTGGCGGCTGCCTCGGCGGCGCCACGATGCTCGCGGGTGCGGCCGAGCGCGGCGGCGGCTTCGCCCTTCAGGCTCTCGCTTTCCTGCAGCAGGGTGCGGACCTGGGTGCGCTCCTGGTCGGCCAAGCGGCGGGCGTCGAGAGCTTCCGTCTTGGCGGTAGTGGCTTCACCGGCCAGGCGCTCAGCCTCGCCGCGCTGGCGCTCGGCCGCCTGGGCCTCTTCGTCAGCAACACGGGCGGCGGCTTCCGCCGCGCCCTGGGCCTGTTCGGCCCCCTGCTGGGCGGCAGCGGCGTCAGCACCGGCCTGGGTCGCCTCGCGGGCGCTGGTTTCCGAAGCGGCGCGTGCCTCCTCGGCGGCACGCTCGCTGCCGGCGGCGGCATCGGCGGCGCTGCGGGCATTGCCGGCGGCCGTGCCAGCCTCGCCACTCGCCGCCTCGGCTCCACCACGGGCGGTTTCGGCTTCACTCTGCTGCTCTCGGCTGGCGGCGGCGGCCGTGCCGGCCTCCTCCTCGGCGCGATCCGCTTCTCCGGCGGCCTGCTGGGCCTCGGGAACCTCAGCGGCGGCCGTGGCGGCTTCGCTGGCGGCGGCTTCGGCCCCCTCGCGGGCGGTACCGGCCTCGCTGGCGGCAGTCTGGCGCGCCGCCTCGGCCTCGCTGGCGGAAGTGCGGGCTTCGCCGGCCTGCGTCGCGGCCGTTCCGGAGGCGACGCCGGCCTGCTGGGCGCTGTCGTCGGCGCTCTGGGCGCTGCTGCCGGCGGCCTGCGCGCTGGCCTCCGACTGGGCGGCCGCATCCCGGGAGGCCGCTTGCGCCTGCTCCGCCTGCGCGGCGGCATCCCGGGCTTGGTCCTCGGCGCGATCGGCCTCGGCGGCGGCATCGACAGAAACCTCGCTCTGTTCCTGGGCGCTTTGGGCGGCTTCCTCACCAGCCTGCTCCTTGGCAGCGGCACCGGCGGCAGCCTGACTGGCCTGCTGCTCGTGTTCGGTCGTCTGGTCGACACTCTGACCGGCCTGTTGGTCGGCCTGCCGGGTGGAAGCGGCCTGTTGGGCGACTTCCTGCTCCTGTCGTTCGACGCCAGCGGCCTGCGTGGCGACGCTGTCGGCCTGGCGACCGACTTCGCCGGCATGGGCGCCGACTTCCTGCTCGCGGCTGGCGGCCTCACGGGCGTCGTTCTCAACCCGGTTGGATGCATCGCGGACGCGGCCGGCATCGACCTCAGTGATGGCGGCACGATCACGCGTCTGGGCGGCAGTATCTTCGGCGCGACCCGCCATTTCCTGGACGCCGGCAAGATGATCGGCGGCCTGAGCGGTGAGTTGGTCCAGCTCGGCGAGTTGTACGCGGGCTTCAGTGACCAGCGTCTCCAGCTCCTGGGCGAGTTGGCTGGCTTGGTTGGCAGCGGCCTGGACTTCTTCCAGGGCCTGGGCGGCACGGGTGTGTGAGTTGCCGACTTCTGCCACCGCGGCCTGCACGCGCTGCACGGCGTTTTCCACGGCACCCAGACTCGCTTCGGCGGAGGTGGCGGCCTGCTGGATTACCTCGGCAGCGGGCCCGGCCTGCTGCAGGGCGTCGGCAATGTCACGGGCCAGTCCTTCGGCCTCCTGATGGCGGGCGGTGACTTCGCTGGCGAGGCCGTCCGCCTCTTGAACAGCCGCTTGCATGCGGCTGACATCCTCGTCGGCCTGAACGGCGATCTGGCCGATTTCCTGGTGCGCGGCGCGGGCGCGCTGCAAGGCTTCCTGGACCTCGCGACCGGCGGCGCGGACCTGGGCGAGTGCGCCTCCGGCGCGCTGGCGGGCCTCGCCGGCACCGGCCGCGGCCTCAACCGCCCCTGCCGCAGCGGCGTCCGCGGCGGCGGCGGCCTCGGCAACGCGCGCGAGGTTCTCGCGCCCCTGGCCGGCCAGATCCTCGGCGGTCGCGGCGGCGTCCTGAAGGCTTTCGGCAATCTCGGCGGCGCGTTCCTCGACCTCATCGAGGCTGGGCCCCTGCGCGCCGGCGACGATGGGTTCGGTGTCGGCAAAGCCCGCATCCAGATCCCAATCGAAATCGTCCGGCGGCGTGGGGGAGTCGGCCATGAGCGTGGGTGTGAGGGTTTAGAAGCCGGCGGCGGCTTCGGCGGCATCGGCAAATTCTTCGGCCTTTGCCGCGGCCTTTTCCGCCGTCTGGGCGGCTTGGTCGGCGCGCTCGAGCAGTTCTTCGATCTTGCCGACGAGTTCATCGGCTTTTTGCTGAAGGGTTTTGATCTCTCCAAGCACGTCCTCGGCAGCATCGGCGTGCTTGCCGGCGTCGTCGCGGAAACCCTCCGCTTCCTGCAGGGCGGTCTGCGCGTCGGTCTCGTGCTGTTCGGTATCCTCCTTGGCCTTGCGCGTGTCGTCGCGCAGGATTTCCGCTTCCTCGCGGGCACGCACGGCGCCATCGCGAGCATCAACGGCGCCGTCGCGGGCGGCCTCGGCCTGGGTCTTGGCGGCTTCCGCCTGGGTGGCGGATTGTTCGGCGGCGCCGGCGGACTGCTCGGCCTCGCCTTGGGATGCGACGGCTTTGTCCTTGGCGCCGATGGCGGCACTTTCAGCACCCTGAGCGGACGTGCGGGCGTCCTCCGCGGCGCTTTCGGCCTGGGAGGCGGCTTCCTGGTGGTCGGCGGCGGCCTTCTCGCTGGATTGCGCCCCCTGGCGGGCGGAGTCGGCCTCGCGCTCGGCGCCTTCAGCCTGGTCGCGGGCGGACTCGGCCTGGGTCTTGGCGCTGTCGGCCGCGCCGGCTGCCTGTTCCGCCTGGCCCTCGGCCTCGCGGGCGGCACCGGCCGACTGATCGGCCTCGCGCTGGGCTTCCTGGGCGGCCTCGGAGGCGGCGGCGGCCTCCTCCGCTTCCGAGCGCGCGGCGGCCGCGGCGGTATCGGCCTCCTGCGCGGCGGCGCTTGCGGCATCGGCAGCTTGCTCGGCGGCGGATTTGGCGGCGGCGGACTCGCCAGCCGACTGGGTGGCTTCGGCAGCCTGGCGATCGGCCTCGGAAGCGGCGCCGGCGGCCTGGCCGGCGGCGCTCTCCGCTTCCTGGGCGGCCCCCTGGGCTTCGCCTCGCGCTTCCTGAGCGCCGGCCTGGGCCTCCTGGGCGCCGTCCTCCGCATCTTGGGCGCCGGCTGAGGAATCCTGGGCCTCGGCGCTGGCCTGCTGGGCTTGGTTGGCGGACTCCTGGGCGACCGCCTCGCTCTGCTGAATGGCTTGGAGGGCGGCTTCTGCTTCCTGATCTTTTTGCTGGGCGCTGGCGGCCAGGGAGGAGGCGGTGCTTTCCTTGCTCTGAATTTCGCCGAGGGTCTGCTGCGCCTCGGTTTCCTTCTCGGCCACCGAGGCGGCGCGGGTGTCAACCTCCTGGGCTTGATCGCTGACCTGTGAAGAGAGGCTGTCAACCTGCTGGGCGCGCGACTCGACTTCCTGGGCGGTCTGTTCGACGTCCTGGGCGCGCCCCTGGACCTCCTGGGCGGTCTGTTCGACGTCCTGGGCGCGCGACTCGACGTCCTGGGCGGTCTGTTCAACATCCTGGGCGCGCTGCTCAATGCCGCCAACCAAGTCCTGCGCCTGCGAACTCTGCTGCTCCAGCTCCTGCACCTGCTGCTGGGCCTGGGCGGCGGCATCGGCGACCTCCTGGGCGCGGCCGGCCGCCTCACTCGACTGCTGCTCCAGTTCGGCGACCAGGTCGCGGGCGCGGCCGGCGGCTTCCGCTGTCTCCTGCGCCTGGCTGGCAGCTTCTTGGGCGGTCTGTTCAGCAGCGTCAGCCTGGGTGGCCGCCCGCTCGGCAGCGGCTTCCACCTGCTGCTGGGATTCCTGCGCTTGCTGGCTGAGCTGCTGCAGTTCCTGAGTCTGCTGCTGGGCCTGACTTTGCAACTGCTGGAGGGCACCGAGTTCCTGCTCGGCTCGGCCGGCGGATTCCTGGATTTGCTGAAGCTGCTGGCCTGCTTCTTCGGTGCGCTGGCGCAGGCCTTCCGCAGCCTGCCTCGAATCGGCGAGCGTTTCCTCCATCTGAGCGGCATCGGCAGCGACCTGCTGGAGGGCGCTCTCGGCTTCCTGGCGCGCCTGTTCGACGGCCTCGGCGCTTTCCTGGCTTTGCTGTTGGGCCTCCTGGGCGCGCTGCAGCGCCTCCTCACTCTGCTCGCGCGCGCTGTCGGCTTCCTCCAGGTTCTGGGCCAGCTCCTGGGCGCGTTGTTCGAGTTCCTCGACGCGCTGCTGGGCCTGCTCGTGGATTTCTTCGAGGCTTTCAAGTCGGCTTTCCGCCTCCTCAAGAAGCTCGCGGATGCTGGGGCCGGTGTAGTTCGGGTCGTCTGCCATGGTGGAGGGAGCTGGGATCAAGATCAGGCGGACGGCTGCCAGCCCGGCGGCAGCGGCAGATCCTCGGCATCGAGGGTGCTGAGCTGCTCCTTGGTGGCGGTGGCCGGGTCGATGCGCATGGCCTGGTTGGAGAGGATTTCCTGGAAGAGGTTGTCCACGGATCGGGCGTTGGCGTAGGTCTCGTCCTTGGTCTCGTGAAGATGGTGCAGCCAGGGACGGAGCCGCGCCTCAAGGGCGTCGGTGATGTGATACTGGTTGTTGCGCGCGATCGACAGGAAGATGTCCATCAACTCGCCGGGATCGTAATCGGGGAAGTCGATGAACTGGCGGAATCGGGAGCGCAGACCGGGATTGCTTTTCAGGAAGCTTTCCATCTCATCCGGGTAGCCGGCAACGATGACAATGAGCTTATCCTTGTCGTCCTCCATGCGCTTGAGCAGGGTGTTGATGGCCTCCTGGCCGAAATCCGACGCGCCGCTGGAGACCAGGGTGTAGGCCTCGTCGATGAAGAGAATGCCTCCGAGGGCTTCGTCGATGACACGGCTGGTCTTCACCGCGGTCTGGCCAATGAATTCGGCGACCAAACCGGAACGGTCGCATTCGATGACATGACCGCTGGGCAGGATGCCGATGGCCTTGTAGATGGCGCCCATGAGGCGTGCAACGGTGGTCTTGCCGGTGCCAGGGTTGCCGGTGAAAACCGTGTGGTAGGAGGTGGCGACCTCTTTCAGGCCTTGGTTGCGCCGTGCGCGCTGGGTCTGCGCCTTGGAGGCGGCCACGCGGACCTGCTCCTTGACCGAATCGAGACCAATGAGCGCGTTGAGCCGGCTCATGAGCTGGGCCAGTTCGCTGCGCGCGGGATCGGCCTTCAGTGCCACCCGGGCGTAGGGCTGTTCGTTGGCGAAGCAATCCTCGAACACTGCTGGCGAGGTGGCGGCCACAGCGACGGCTTCCGCACCGGTGGCCACGAAGCGGCATTTCTTGAAGAGGCCACCTCCCGAAGCGCCGATCTTGAGCGCAAAAGCCGTGCCGCGAACCGTGCAGCCGGTGGCCTTCGGCACGGAGCCGCTGTTGGAGGCGAGTCCGCCGGCGGGACCGCCGGTGATCTCGGAATTTTCCAGCACGCCGACGGACTGTTCGACGAACCAGGCACCGGCGGAAAGCGGCTGATTGACGCGGCAGCCGCGGAGGATGATCTGGGACTTCTGGCCGATGAAGATCTGCGGATAATCGGCGGACTGGCCCGCCAGTTCGCAATCCTCCACCGTGGCCTGGCTTTCGCCGACAAGAGCGAGACCGTTGCGGCCACAGTCGTGGATGCGACATCCGCGCAGGAAGAGGATGCCAGCTTCCTCCGAATAAACGCCGGCACCACTCTGGGAGCGCATTTCGCAGTCCTCAAGCCGGGCGACCGCACCGCGCACGCGCAGGCCGTGGCCGCGACCCTCGGAAAACTGGCAGAACCGGCAGATGGCATTGCCGCCCGACTCCGCGAAAACCGCCGCATGAGCTTCCGGCTGGCCATGGAAGCGGCACTTCTCCAGAACGGCTTCCGCTTTCTCGCGAAGCATGAGACCGTGATGCGCGCCGCCGCTCACCAAACAATCATCCATGGCCAGGCGCGAATCGGCCGCGAACAGGCCGGGGCCGCCGTGGTTGTGGATTTCGCACTTGCTCAGCTTCGCCTCGGACTTGGACTCCAAAAAGCATCCCGGGCCAAGGCCGTCCTGGATCGAACAGCCCGACAGACTGGCCGACGAGCCGGCAGACACCAGAAGCTGGGCGAATTTTTCGCCGTGCGCGAAAATCTGGCAGCGTTCCAGCACGGCATTGGACGCCTTGGTGAGAACCAGGCCGTTCTGCGCTCCCGGGCCGATGCGGCAGTCGGTAAACACCGGCTCGGAGGCGCCGTCCACGAACACCGACATGCCCTGGTGCTGCGACACCGTGCAGTACTCGAAGCGCGGCTTGGAGCCCTCGGAAACAAGAATCCCGATGCCGCTGCCGCCGGTCACGCGGCAGTCGCGCAGGACGGGCGCGGACTGCCGCCAGACAAGGATCTGCGGCTGGCGCGGGCCGTGCCCGACAATCTCGCATTCGGTCAGGCTGCCGCGCGAACCGGACGAGCACACCAGGCCGGAGCTGGCCCCGCCGTGGATGCGGCAGCCGCGCAGCACCGCCTCGCCGCCGTCAAGGAGAACGCCGACACCCTGGCTGCGTCCAATCTCGCAACTGTGCATCTCCAGCCGCGAGCGGGTCGGCACATAAACGCCTTCTCTGGGACTGCCTAGAACCCGGCACTGGCGCATCACCGCCTCAGCCTTCTCCTCCAAGTGGACGCCTGCGGCTTCAATGCCCTCGACCACGATTTGAGATCCCTGCAGGATCAGCGAGGCGTCTCCAGGCCCCGCAAGCAGGCGCACCTCGGCACCGGCCGCGGCGGCAACGACGGTATCAGCCGCGACGGCAAAGGGGCCGGTGTAAGTCCCGGCCGGAATCTCGATTTTTCGCCCGCCCTGCTGGAGCAGGCGGCCGAGGGCGGTGCTATCGCCGGAACGCAGGGGGGAAACGGACATTCGGTGGAGATCTCAGTAGGAGCGTTGGCGCACGGGATCGACGGAGAGCACCTGGCCGTCCTCGCGCAGGCGGACGGACACGCGTTCGCCACGCACCATGACAAGCGGGCGGGGGTCCCGGTGCACATAGCGGATCACCCGGCCGGAATCGAGCCGAATGATGTAGTCCGGCGTCGTGCGGGCTGGGCCGGTCTGGGGCGGGGGTCCGAGCAGGCCGACCAGCCCCATCTCCGACAATTCCACGCCCCGGCTGTCTGCCGAGGCAAACTTGAAATCGATCACCGTGCCCATGCGCTGACTGACGCCGGCGGGTGCGCGCGAACCGGGCGAATCGTCATACTCGGGCGTGCTGGAGCAGCCGGCCTGCAGGTGCAGGGCAGCCAGGAGGAGGCAAAGTCGTGTCTTCATGGCCGGCAGAAGGGGCGGGTCATTCAGCATGGATGCGCAGGAAAATCTCGCGGTAGGCAGCTTCGTTGACGCGTTGGTTGAGGCGGTAATCGCGGAGATGCTCCTGGATGGCATGGAAGATCTTGGACTCGATGCCCCTATCGGATTTTTGTCCAGCGGCGAGCAGGGAAAGCTTGAGCAGTTTCTCCTCTATGATGCCGTCGGTGACCGTCTCGCCAGTGCCGGCGAGGCCGCGGATGTCAGCGGCGTATTTCTCCGCTGAAATGCGGGCGCTGGTCTCGTAAATCGTCAACAGCTTGCGGGCCTCCGCTCGGGTCTCCGCGGGCAAAGCCTCGTTGGCCGCATCCTCGCCCGCGATGGTGAGTTCGACGAGCGAATCGCCCCAGGTGCGGGCGTGGTAGAAGGCGGCATCGACAAGAGTCTGCGCCAGCATCTGGTCCACATTGTTGACGTCCGCCTGAATGTTCTGGGCGGCCGTCACAGCGAGTCCGAGCGCGGACATCGCGTCCGGGGAGCCCGCCGATCCGGCCAGGGCGGCCTGCAGAGCGTCGAGGTGGCGGTTGAGTTCGCTGACTCGGCCGGCCGCCTGGGCGGCGCGGTTCGGCGCGGAAGGCGTGGCCAGCGTGGGCACGGAGCGGACCTTGCGGTACTCGTCCCAGTCGGCCTGCATTTTTGCGTGCACATGCGGGTTGGAAAAAATGGCCGAGGCCAGGGTGAGGCGCAGGCCGAGGGTTTCGACTCGCCGAGCCCGGTAGCCGTCCTCAGGATTGTAGAGCGGCAGTTCGTCGCGCGCGGAGGCACGGAGCTTCTCCTCGCTGGTGAAGAAGTGCCCGCCGCGGGTTACCATGCCGCCGATGCGCCCCTGATAGTACTCCACCGAGTAGGGGGAGGCGGTCATCTCGGCAACGTTGCCGAGCATGTCGTGCAGACCGAGTGGGTTGGGCTTTTTGCGGCCAATGCGCTTGACCTTGTCATTCGAGGAGCGCGGCCCCGAGAACCACTCGAACTCCGTCAGGGAACCGGAGTAGGGATGCTTGCGGTCGAATTCGTTGGGCGAGACCTTGATGCCGCCACGCGCGGCGAACTCCCACTCGGCCTCGGTCGGCAGCCGGACGAAGCAGTGGGAACCCTCCTGCTGCGGCAGCGACTGCAGCGCGTTGGTGAACAGCCACTCGTTGAGCTTGTGGACAAACTCCTGGACCTCAAACCAGGAAACTCCCCGCACCGGGTAGCTGCTGTTCTTCTGCTCGTCAGTGCCCGTCCCCATGACGGCGTGCCATTGGGCTTCGGAAACCTCGTACTTGCCGATGAAATACACCCACTGCCGCTGGCCCTCCAGATCCATGGAGACGGCTCCGCCGACAGAAATGTCCGTCGGCGTTTCCTGATACCCGCCTTCGGCACGATCGCCAATTTTGAAGATGCGCGCCACAAAACTGCCCTGGTCAGGCCCGACGCTGACGGGGCGGAAGACGAGGGTCTGACCGGCGGGCAGCGGCAGGCTTAGGTCGTCCGGCAGCGGCGCGTGGTTGCCAGTGTCCTCCGCCAGGACGACCGAGCATAAGAACAGGAGGCAAAGAAAGCGTGTCATGAAAGGTGGGAAAGGCGGCTCACTCGTCGCGGATGGCCTCGCTGGGATCGACGCGCATGACGCGCATGCCAGCCAGCAGGGAGGAGAGCGCGGCCACCGCCAGACTGCCGCCCCAGGCCGCCCATAGATAGCGGTCCGGCAGCGTCTGAATGCGCTCGCCACCCAGAAGCTGGCTGGCTGTGGTCATGTGCAGGATGGCCGCAGTCACGCGCTGCCAGGCCAGCAGGGAGAGCCCCAGGCTCAGGCTGACGATGACGGCGCTTTGATACAGAGGCAGGCGCACCAGGGTTCGCCGCCTCAGGCCGAGCAGGCGCAGCACGCCGAGCGCGCGGCGCTTGCGCTCGACGGCGGCAAACAGGCTGGCCAGCAGCGCGGCGGCGGCGCCGGCGAGGCCGACCGCGGCGACCAGATAGAAGACATAGGAGGTGTAGTGGTCGAGCTCGCGCACGTCGCGGATCCGTGCAGCGGCCGTCGTCGATGGGATGCCGCGGCCGGCAAGGGTGGCAGCCAAGGCCTCGACATCCTCGACCGTGCCCGCCACGATTCGCGCCGCGGGGTAGCCGCGGCGGCTGAGATGGAAGGCCTCCGTCGCTGGGTCATAGGCGACTCCGCGGTCCATTGCCAGTCGCAGCACCGCCGCCAAGCTTTGCGGGATCGCCGGCTGCCCAGACGCCTGATGGCGCACGACCGCAGGGAAGGTGATCGGTAGGAAGGGCGACTCAAAAGTCACCGTGACGACAGTGCCGTCGGCCAGGCCGGCCGAAGGCGGCAGAAAAACGAGGCGTTCCGGTGGCCCCACGGCATGCGTTTTCGGCGCCCGCCGAGCGAGCATGGCCTTCACGTCTTCCGCCGGCGCGGGCGGCGCGGCTTCTTTCTCCGCGCCAGCGGGCCGGGCTGCCGTTGTGGTGGCGGCAAGCACCGGGCGTGGCCCGCCCTTCAGCGGCCAGATGCTGGTGCTCTGGTTGGGCGTGAGTCGGTCGCGCTTGGGGGCGGCCGGCTTGCCGGATCCAGAGGGCGCGGGCGAACGGCCGCGCTCGGGCTCGGGCGGCCTGGAGGTTGGCGGCGGCGGGTTGAGACGATTTTGGAAGCCGCGCAGGTCGGGAAAACTCGGCACAAAGGACTTGTCGGCCGGCATCGCCGGCACGGCATCAGGAACGGGCACCGCCTTGGGAACAGGTGTTTCAGGTGCCGGCGCGACTGCAGCCGCCGGTGGCGGACTGGCGGGTGCCTCGCGCTGACCGGGTTCACCAACGAGGAAGGGCAGCGCTTGGAAGAGTCCGTTGAGCGACTGTCCCGCCTCCGTCGTCAGGGTCAGCTGCAAGGGACGGCACTGCGCGTAAATGGCCCCGACATCCTCGGGCAGGGCCCGCCGCAGGCCGGTAAGGGTTCGTTCATCGACGCCGGGATCGTGTCGCTTGGAACTGGTGGCCAGTTCGTAATGATGCACGGGCAGAGGTACCGCGGGCAGTCCTCCGGCCGCCGCCTCTTCCACAGTGAGCTCGCGAATCTCGCTGATCCAGGGCGTGCTAACCGGCAGGCTGCTGCGTTCAACACTGTCCCAGGGCCGCGGTGAAGCGACAACGACCCGGTCGGTCACGCCTTCCGGCTGCGCGTTGCCCCCGGGCCAGCCGAACTGCGGCACAGCGCGGCCGTCCCGCCAGGCTTCGACCTTCTCCAGAAAATCAAGCGCCGTGAAAACCATGACGTGCTCCGTAGCGCGCTGGTCGGCCACACCGGCGACCCGCAGGAGAGTGGTGGCGGACTCCAGGTCGCGCCCATTGCCCGAGCGCCAGGCGGACACCCGCACCGTCTCGGGCTTGCGGCCATCGGCGCAGAGGTTTTTCCAAGCGCGGTAACTCAACACGCAGGCCCCATCGCCGGGCGGTTGGACACCGTTCTCAACGAGCAGCGGGTCGCCTGCGCCAGTGGGCGCCAAATCGGCCTCGACCGCCTGGCGCCCGGCAGCGTCCTCCTCCAGGCTGAGGCGCACCGAGCCGGAGATCGGTCGTGTGTTTGGTACGACGAACTGCACGCCCGGCAGCGCCCGCAGTTCACGGATCTCCTGCTCGGTGAAGGTATGGCCGAGTTCGGGGCGGATTTCTCGGTTGCGCGGATCGGCGACCAATCGCGTGCGCAGGGTTTCGACCAGGCCGTACTTTAGGCTGAACAGGATGAGCAGCGGCGCCATCACCGCGGTAAGGGCGATGACGACACATGCGGTCAGCATGCGCTCGTGCCAGAGGTCGGCCAAGGCGAGGCGGAAAACCAGCCCGAACGACATCTGGCGGCGGCCGCTAACGGCCGCCGCAGGACGCGGCCTTTGTCCGGCCGCCGGTTCAGGCTGGAGCGTCGCACTCATGGCAGGTGGAAACGATCTCGGCGGAGGAGGGCCGCTCGAGGGAGAAGGTGAACCAACGGTCTGCGCAACCCCGGACGATCTCGAGGTTGTGGGTGACGATGATGAGCGTGCTGCCGAAGGCGCGGCTCAGCCCGGTGAGCTGGGCCATGATCTCGCGCGCTGTGATCTCGTCCACGGCCGCGGTGGGTTCGTCGCAGAGGATGACGGGCGGTTGCACGGCAAGGGCGCGGGCGATGGCGGCGCGCTGGCGCTGGCCTCCGGACAGGTGCTGGGGCAGTTTGCCGGCCTGGTCGCCGATGCCGAGGCGTTCCAGGAGATGCCTCACAGTGAGAGGGTCGCGAATGCCCGCCATCTGCTGCGGAAGCAGCGCGTTCTGGCGCACGCTGAGAAAGGGCAGCAGCGCGCCGTGCTGCAGCACGTAGCCAATGTCGGAACGGCGCAGGTCGGCGAGCGCGCGGGCACCCGTACGCGGCGTCACGCCGAGCACCGAGCCCGAGCCGGAACGAAAGTCAAAACGTTCGCAGGAGGTTGGCGGCAGAATCAAGCCGAGCATGTCCATGAGCGTACTCTTGCCGCAGCCGCTCGAGCCCATGACCGCCACCACCTCGCCCGCGGCAACGCGGAAACGCGGCACCTGCAGCGTGAAGCGGGAACCGGCCTTCGCGCGGGTACGAACCAGCGAGAGAATGTCGTAAACGGCCGGTGCTTCGGACATGGGGTTGCTCAGGGAAGCTGCTCAAGGGGCAGGGTGGTGACATGATCATCCGTGGATGCCTGGCCGTCGAGCGCGACCCAGCGGGAAGTCGTGTTGTGGATGTCCTTGTAGAGGTTGATGCGGCTCTGGACCTCTTCGAGGAACTTCTCCTGCTGGGTTGGCGGCCAGCTCGACCAGAGGTCATTGGTCAGGTTCAGGATACGGCTCTTGTAGGGGAGGCCCTGGATGAACTCGGGGATGAGGCCGGCCTCCTTGAGACTGGTGGCCTCGTTGAGCTTGCCGGGGTCGCGCACGGCCACCGCCGCGACGCTCTGCAGCGACGAGAAAAAATCGCGGCCGGTGGTGAGCCCCTGGACGCCGGCCTGCAGGACCAGTTCCATGGTGGTGGTGAGTTGGGCGAGCTGGACCTTGCTAACCAGCAGCGACGGCCGCACGGCAGGCTGGGCATTGCGCAGATCCTTTTCGCTGATCCAGACAGTGAGGTCATTTGGCACCGGGGCGTCCTTGCTGTTGCGTCCGATCCAGTCGACCAGGGCGGCGCGGAAAAGGTCATTGGCAACAATCTCGGGCGTGGGTTCGGCACCTTCGCTGCCATCCTTGGCCGGCCCGCCGTCCTGCAGCAGACTGTCAGCTTGATTGATCAGACGGTCGAGCGCCTGGTAGATCACGTTCATCGCCCGCTGGAATTCCTGCGCACTATCGCCGCGCACAGCCACATAGGATTCGCGCGCGGCAGTCAGGCCGGACGAACCTGCCAGCGTGCGCATCTGGCCCTCGGCGACCGAATGGAACGGCGTGAAAGTGGCGCCTGGATCCTGGATGTGCACGGCGTAGACATAGACTTTCTGCCCGTCCAGCAGGGCCTTGACTTCCGAGGTCATCTTCTGGCTGCTGTTTCTCGGGTTGCCCGGTCCATCGTGCCCGGGAGCGTCTCCAAAAAGCACCATGATCCGGATGGTACCCTGCGCGTCGCCAGACCAGCCCTCCATGGCAGCCCGGCTGACCCCGCCGAGCAAATCCTCGGGCACGTCACCGGCGTTCACGCGCGAGGCCCTGACCTGCTGCAAAGCACCCGCCAAACCGGCAACGGGCACCATCTGTGGGGTGAAATTGTGCACATGGAACTCGCGCCCGGGATCTTGGTCCTGATAAGCCCAGACCCCAAAGCGCACGCGCTGACCAACGCGTGGATTGCTGCCGAACGCGTTGCCCACCTCACGGGCGACGGTCGTGCAGATGTCGAGATAATTCTGCATGGAACCGGTCGCGTCGAAGCAGAAGAGGATCTCCACCGGCGCCTGATCCGCGCTGGCGGCGTCGGCGGCCTGACTCGCGGCCTTGGCATAGTCCTTGTCCTGCAGAGTGGTGGCGCCGCGCGGTACGCCGCGATTGGCGGCGATGGCAATCTGCAGCAGCCGGTTCTCCTCCTCGCCCATCTCCACTTCATCGAAGTCGACGATGGGAATGATCATGGTCGCCGCCGAGGAGTCGATCATGCGCTTGGGCTCGACCGACACCACCGGGAAACCTTCGGGCAACACCTTGTCTTCGGTCATCTCACGAATCGCCACATGGAGTTCCGCCGCCTGGGTAACGCGTGAATCCTCGGAACTGCCGGTCAGGGCGAGCAGCGGTTCCTTGCGGTCGAACATGAGTACCGGGTCGCGGTTACCTTGATGCTCGAATTGCAAGCACAAGGCCTGCTTCCAGGGGACCGCGTCCGCTTCCGGCAGATAACCGAGTACAAGTCCCGTGCTGTCCGCGACCTCGTAAACCTGGGAATTGCCACCCGAAGGCGCCTGAGTGACGTGCAGCACAGTGAAGGCGGCAGGCGTCTGCGCGACTGCGTCCTCCTTGCACGAGCGATCCTTGTAGATCTTGGCGAAGGGCTTGGTCAGCAGGCGCAGTTTGACGGCGGAGTTCTTGGGATGCAGTTCCTTGCGCTCTCCCCCGCCCTCCGGTGGGCTTTGCGCCGGGAGAGAAGCCTGCAGCAGGAGAAGGAAAAGAAAAAATCGGGACATGAGAGGAGGTAGCTGAAGGATCAGGCGGTAGGACGAAGACCCGTACGATGCCAGGATTGCCCGCCGGCACCCACCAAGCGACCGGTGGTCAGCACAAGCGCACCGCCGTTCGCAAGCTGGATCACGGATTGCGTGGTGCCCTTGCCGTTGCTGGTGGAACCGCGGCTGACCGCCCGCTGGCGGCTGGTGAGCGCCTGAATGAACACCTCGGCCGAACTCGCGGTGTTGCCATTCTGCAGGATTTGCAGGCCAGTGTCCAACGGGCTGCCTCCCGTGGTTCTGAGCACTTCGTTGCCACCCCGCTGGCGGACGATGCTGGCGACCGTCGTACCAGCGCGCAAAAAGAGTCCGGCGCAGGCCACGGCCGCATCAAGATCGCCGCCACGGCAGTCGCGCAAATCCAACTCAATGCTGGCGAGGCCTCGGGAGCGAATCTCCGAGCGCAGTTCCGACGGAGTGCCGGGGGTGAAACGGCTGATGCGCAACCCCGTGCCGTAGCGACCCGAATAAGCGAAGACGGTTCTTTCCCGCGAACGCTGGCGCACCACCGGCACCAACCGGCCGCCGATGCCGGGCAGCAGGCCGGCGAATTTGAGATACACGGCCCTGCCCTCCTTGCCGCGAATCATCGAGCCGACGGAAAAGATGGAGCGGCCTTCGACACGATGGTTGTCGACCTCGATGAGGCGGGCGCCGGACTTCACCCCCGCACGTTCCGCGGAGGATTCGGGATAGGGCCAGCAGGTGAAGGATCCGTCTTCCTCTTTTTCCAGGTCCATTCCCACCCCGCAGTAGCTCGGATTGCGGGAGGCTTGATATTGATCCCAGTCCTGGCGATTCATGTAGGAGCTCCAGGGATCGAGGGAGTCCATCAAGCGCGTCAGGGCGAGTTCGGCGACCGTGCTCTGCTGAAAGTCACTCGCATAACCGCCCGAACGGGCGGCCTCGGTCAGAATCGCCTGACGCAACTGCTCCTCAAAGGCCACATAGCCCGGAAAACCCGAAACGCGGTGGGAACCCGTAATCGCATGGTAGGCAAGCTCCTCGACACTACGGCTTCCCCTGGGCCGGATCCACTGCCGGCCGACCTCACGGTAAGCCTCAAGGAAGCGGCTGACCGAATCGCTGGACCGCCCTGCGGCAGGGGCCAGCGGCGCGGCCGCGCCAGCGGCGAGACAATGGAGAAAGGATCGCTTGTTCATAAATGGCTGGAATGGGTGAAAGAGGGTCCGTTTGGCGGGAGGCCAGGCGCCGATGTGCGGCAGCCTGACCTCCCGCCGTTGCCGGCGGCGTCACTGCCTGGCCTTGAGGGCGCGCACCTCGGCTTCAAGCTGCGACACGCGCGATGCCAGATTCGGATCGTTCGCCGCGCCCGCCTCGGCAGCATGGATGCGGCCCATCAGGCTGACGCTGCCGGGCACGCCGCGCACCTCCTCCTTGAGCTGACTCAAGCGGGCGCGCTCGTTCTCAAGGCTGGATTTGCGGCTCTGCAGGCTGCTGGTGCGACGGGCCTGCTCGACATTGCTGGCTTCGACGGTCGAGAGCTCGTTTTGCAGGACGTTGACGCGGCTTTGGTAGCCGGCATCGCCATGCTGCCAGTAGCCGAACAACCCGCCGGTGCGGGGGTCGTTGGAATAGGAGCACGAGCCCAGCAGAAGGGCGGTGCCGGTGAGACAGAGAAGGTTCCGTTTCATGCTTGGAGGACTGGCTGATGTTGCGCGAATCCGCGGTCAGACCGAAAGCAGAGCCTTGCTGCTGGCGAGCCGGGTGCGCCGGCCCTGCAGGGCGGCCTTTTCTGCCTCAAGCTTCTGGATTTCCTTGCGCATCTGAGCGGCCTGCGGCTTGTCGCCGTAGCCCTCGCCCTCAACAGCGCCCTTGAGGTCGGCAATCCAAGCCTCATACTTTTTGTCTTCCTTGTCCACGGCGCCGAGCTGCGTGTTGATGTCCTTCTGCAACTGCAGCTTCTGACGCCGGTCCTGCGGCATGCTCCTGACACGCTGCTCCAGGGTGTTGACCTCGGCCTCGAGTTTCTGGTTGTAGGCGACTGCCTCAACGTTGCGCTGCTGCGCCTCGCCGATCGCATAATTGAGGTAGTCCTCCTGGGTGGCGTAGTCGGCCTTCTTGGCGGCGACCTGCGTGCCGTAGGCGAAGCCCTGAGCCGCGCCGACGCCGGCACCGATGGCAGCGAACTTGGCGGCCGAACTGGCGTCACCGGTGATGGCATAGGCGAGGCCGCCCGCCAAAATGCCGCCAAGGGCGGCACCGACGGCGGTTCCTTGAGCCTGGGTGGCGCGACCGTCCTGGGTCGTCGCGCAGCTCGGGAGGAGCACGGCACAGAACAGGACGGCGGCGGTGGTGCGAATGGTGTGGTGTTTCATTGTCGTGGGGTGGGTGTTGAGGTTGACTGACGGGGATGTGTTCTTGCCGGCGCGCGAGGCATTTTCCGCTTCGGGAGAGCCGAACGGGCTGGCGAGAGGGGTGTGGGCGGCGGTCATGGCGCTTCAGACAATGACGGGGGTGGCGCTGACCATCTCATGCTCGGCGGCGAGATCCTCCTCGACGTCGGTGTTGATGATCTTGTTAACTTCGCTGCCGGTGCGTCCGTCCTGAACGTCGACGGTCACGCGGCCGTTGGAGTCGTAGCCTAGCGAGACGACGATCGGGTAGTTCTTCATGCGGACGCCGAGAGGGCCGTAGCGAAGTTTTTCCAGCAACTCGGGACTGGAGTGCTCGTCCTTGCGCTGCATGACCTCGATCGAAAGGTTGTCTTGGTCGTCATGGGCGGTGTAGATCTCCTGGGTCTGGCGCGCCGGCAGTGGCGTGTTGCGTTCGACCATGACATGGAAGTAGGGACGCCGGCGCACGGGATCGAGCATGCGCAGGCCAAGCTGGTTGGAGCTGACGGACTGCCTGAGCGGCGGGGCTATGGTCTGGCGGTTGCCAAACTGGGTCTCCGCCAGCAGTGCGACCCCGTAGGCGACAGCCGAATGCGGCTGATTGCGGCGGATGCGGTCGGGCGGCAGGCCACTGTCGCGGATGACCGCCTGCTCGACACAGGGCAGCAGGCTGCCTCCGCCGACGAGGACCAACTCGTCGATCTGGTTCCATGACAGCGCCGCGGCGCGCAGTGCGCGATGGCAGATGTCGAGGCAGCCCTCGATGAGGTGGGCGGAGGACGATTCAAAGAGGCTGCGGCTCATGGTCACGCGCAGCGTGTTGCCCGCGAGCATGAGGGGCTTGCTGATGTGGGTGGTGCGGTTCTGCGAGAGCTCGATTTTGGTCCTCGTGGCGAAGGTGCGCAGCGTCTGCATCGCCGCGGAATCGGCGGAGGGATCGCCGTTGAACTGAGCTCTGTACTGGTCCAGCACGAGGTTCATGATGACTTCATCGAAGTTGCGGCCGCCGAGGCGCGCGGCCCCCTCGGTGGAGAGAACGTAGAGGCCCTCGGGCGAACCGTGCAGGATGGTCGCATCCAGCGTGCCCCCGCCCAAGTCGAACACGAAGACGGTCTTATCTTTGCCGGCGGAGCCGGCGATCGCAAAGGTGGCGGCGGCAACTGGCTCCTCGACCAGCCCAACGACAGGCAGGTCGGCCAGCCGCGCCGCGTTGATGGTCGCGCGCTTTTCCGCCTCGCTGAAGTGGGCGGGCACGGAGATCACGCAGCGTGTGATTGGCTGACTGGCGATTTCCGCATCCTGCTTCAGCTTGCGCAAGATCAGGGCGCTGATCGCCGGCGCAGTCCAGGGCTTGCCCTGGTGGTCGTTGTAAACGGGCGTGGCGGCTCCCATGCCGGCTTTGGCAAAGCGACAGATGTTGATCGAGGGGTCATCCGCCAGCATCTGCTCCACAACCTCGCCGACGAAGGCGCCCTTGTCACTGACGTGGACCACCGAGGGCGTGTGAAAGCGCGCGGGATCGATGCGGTCGGCAAACAGCGAGGGCGTGCCCACGCTGCTGACGCTGGCGATGGCGGAAAAGGTGGTGCCGAGGTCGATGCCGACGATCATGAGAAATTCTGGGTGACCGCGGGCGGCGGAACGAAGGAATCCAGCGCGGCCGGTTCGCGGCGGGTGATGCGCGGGGGCTCCGGAGTCGGAGGGGAAGGCGGCGGCGCGGGCTTGGCCGCAGGCGCTGCCGCAGGGCGCGGCACGGACTCCGCAGCCGCCTGACTGAGCAGAAGATGAACCTGAGCGAGTTCGGAGGCAACCTGCCGGCAGCCGACCTGGCTCTGCTGTAGCGCGCGCAGGCGGTTGTCGAGAATGCGCACCTTTTCCGCGTCGATCTGCCGGTTGCGCTCGATTTCGCTGCGCTGTCCGTCGCTCTGCTGCTGGAAAATCTGGCCCACCTCGGCCTCGACCTCGCGGGCGATCTTCTGGAGGTGCTCGCCGAGCAGGCGGCGCTTTTCGCCCATCAGGCTCTGCAGGAGGCGCGACAGCTCCTGCATGAGCGCGTCGGCAAGCTTGTCCATCTCGCGGGCCACGGCTTCGTCGCGCAGCTTTTTATAGCCGAAGATCGCGGCGAAAAGACCGCCGAAAAATGCGAACAACATGAGCACGGATAGAATGGTGCGCAGCTCCTTGCCCAGCTCCTGGCCGAAAACGGCGCCAAAGCCGGTCGACAACATCAGGAACATGGAGATGCCCATCATCCAATTGCGGGCGCCTTGGAAACGGGTCTTCCAGGTGGAACGCGGGATTTCGCCCTTGTACCGCACGTTGAGCTGAATGAGGGCGCTGAGGGCGTCGGTGAACCGGTCGGGGTCGGCCTCGGGCGCGCGCAGCGGATGCTGGAGCCGGGTCTTCTCACTGAGCGACCGGCGCAGGGATTCGAGTCCCGCATCGACGGCTTCGCGGATCAAGGTCAGATCCTGTCGCAAGTTCTGCGTCAGCTCCTGCCGGAGCGTGGTGCGCAGTTCGTCTAGAGTGCCAGCGCCGAGAGTCAGTCGGATGGAATGGCTGAGGTTCTCCTGGCGCAGCTTGTCAAACGTGGTCTGTTCGGTGATCCGCTGCGCCGCCTGATAAAGCGCGCCGTCGGCTCCGAGTGCCTTGGCCGCCTGCTCGTCGCGATTTTTGCGCAACTCTTCGAGATCGCGCAGAAAGGGCTTGAGCACCTTTTCCATCTGCGAGCGAGGACCGCCGTCGGTGGCGACTGGGCCGGCGACAGCGCGCCCGCCGTCGAGCCGGCGGCGACGGTTCTGCAGGGAGACGGATTCGCTCGCCAGGGCATCCTGGAGCAGAAGGCAGGCTCCCTCCATCTGGCGCAGGCGAGAGACCTCGCGTATGACCGGCAGTTCGGACTCCGCGCCTGCCAGCGCCTGCCCGGCGCGCTCGACAAGGAGCAGGGGCTGCAGCGTCAGCGGCGCGCTCAGGGCGCGGGTCCAGGGCGGCGGGCCGGAACGCCCCTCGGGACCGACGCCACCGAGAATCACGGGACGAAAGGCGCCAACAGCGGTGACAAGCGGCTGCAGTGCCTCCAGCGCGGCCTGGTCGGCGGCGTCGTCGGGATGGCCCGTGAGGATCACCAATCGCGCCTGATCGCCGAGCCAGGAGGCCAGAGCGGCGTTGTTGCGCAAGGCGTCGAGGCTGGATGGCACGAGCAACCTGAGGTTTTCACAGCCCTCCGGCGCCGGCACGCGAATGCACGGCCGCTCCGAAAGGAGACTCGGGGCCGTGCCGGCCTGCTCCATCGTCTCGATGTCCGCGGCGAGCGCGGCGAGGCTGTCGTAACGGCTCGTGTTGCCGCCGGCGGTGAGCTGCCAGGCGCGGACGGGCGAGGCCTCGATCTCAAAGCAGGCGCTCCGCGAAGGGATCAGGGCGCGGCAGGAGAAGTAATCCGCCTCCAGCCAGAGCGAGAGGGTTTTGGCGACGGCATTCGAACTCAGGCCCGTGAGCGCGACAGCGATGCCGTCCGCCCCCGGCCCGGCGATGGCGGGATGCGCCAGCGTTTGAACGTGGTTCTGCAGCGGCGTCTCGCCGTGGCCGGACTCGACGAGCTGAGCGTGCGTCAACAGGTCGCAGGCGGCCTTGTTGAGGCGCTGGGTGGCTTGCAAGAGTTGCTGGGACATGGCGTTTGGAATCGTGGTTCACCACCAGCGCTCGAGCGGAGCCTGGCGAACGCCGTACTGGAAGGCCACGTACGCGCGGCAGCGTGCCTCGCCGTCCGGCACTGTGCGCAAAAACTCCTGCCCGCGCTCCCGCGCCCCGTGTCGTCCGAGCCAGTAGGCCTGGGATTCGCCGGTTGCCGCCACCATGTCCTGGACGGTCATCGTCCGGCGCAGTTCCTCGGCCTGGTCGTGGTGGCCCATTTCGGCAAGGCTGCGCAGCACGGCGGCCAGGGCCTTCTCACGCGGGTAGTTGCCGGCGGCGGCCGCCGCCGCCGACTGGATCTGGTTCACGGCGCCCAAGGCATCCGCGATGTAGCGCTCCGCCTTCTCTTCCTCGCCCGCTTCGCTCCAGGCCAGGGCCAGAGCAGCGTAGACTTCCGCGCGCGCGGCAAAGTCCGGCTGCGGATTGCTCTGGCTGCCAGGCGCAAGCAGCAGCCCGGCCTGCGAGGTGATGTCGACCATGCGCTTGTCGAAATCCTGCCGATCCTTGATTTTCCAGCGAGTGCGCAGGGTTCGGACTTGGGCCACCAGACTGGCGGCACTGGGCGGCCCGTTCGAAAAGCCGGGCGCCGCCGCGTTGAGGGCATCGGTGACAAACTTCTTGGTCTGATCCGACTGGCTCCGGCCAACAAACTCCTGGATTCGTTCGGCGACGAGGCACAGCATGGCGGCCTTCTGGGCGGCCTCGGGGATGCGGGCCGCCCGGTTCTTCAGGGTCTGCAGCACGGTGATCGTTTCCTCTTTCTCGCCGAGTGCGTGCAAGGCCTTCGCAGCGGCGGCCAGGGCATCGCAAGCGCAGCGGTCGTCGGCCATCAGGCCGGCCAGATCCACCGCCTGCTGCCAGTGGCCGCTGCGCGCCAAGGCGATGGCGATGGCGCGCCGCGCTTCGTCCTCGTATACCGGTACAATCAGCGTGGCAGAAGCTGACGGGGCGGCGGGCGTCGCGCCGGCGGCACGGGTGCCGATCTCCAGTTTCATCGACGCGCGCTGCGCCTCTTCCCGTTGCCGCTGGATTTCCTGGAGTCTACCGAGCGCGCCTTCGACATCGCCCTTGGCAGCCTGGGCGGCGATCAGGCGGCATTCGAAGGCGTTACGGATGGTGCCGGGCTGGAAGTTCGCCAACAGGACTCGGGCCTGCCCGAGCAGTTGCTCGGCCCCCTGACTGTCACCGAGGTCGCCCAAGGCGGCGGCTGTCCAGGCGCAGGCGCGCATTTTCTCGGCGGGGTCCTGAATTCCCGCGGGCACCGCCATGACCTGGCTGAGCACGTCGGCGGCAAGCGCCCCGGTCTCGGCAGCCTGTCGGGGCAGCCACCAATAGCTCCAAACCAGCCAGGCACATCCCGTTGCCGCAGCGGCAGCAGCGGCGGCGGACGCCCACGGCACCCAGGCCGGACGCTGACGCACCACGCGTTCGCGTTCCGGCGGCGTACTGTCCGGTGCTGACGGAGGATCAACCGATGTCTCGGTTCGCCGCGGCGGGCGCGAACGCCCGGACGGCGGTGGCGGCGGGCGGGAAGGCGCCGACCTTGAGCCGCTGCGTTCGGGCGCCGGGCGGGAAGGCGGGCTGTCGCCGCCGGGCCTCCGCGGCGGCGGGCGTTGCGACCGATCGGGCGCTTCCGGCACCGACTCTTCGGGAGCATCGTCAGCGTCGTCGATTTTCTGCGAGACCGGCAGGTCGCCAAAGTCCTCGTCCGCTGGCAGCGTGTTTTGCAATGCGTGAACGGCCGCCTCGACACGGGCCAGTTCGGCGCGGTATTTCGCCTTGAGGGCGATGGTGGGCGCACTGGCGATGCGCTTTTCCAGGTCGGCCCGCCGCTGTTCACCGGCATGATGAATCTCCGCATCGCGCGCGGCAGGCGACAAATCGAGCAGGGCCAGGGCTTCGTGACGTTCCATTTGGGGGGTGAAAAGGCGTTCTTGTCACTGCCGATAGGCCATCATCTGCGCCATGGCACGGTTCTGAGCGGCCCGCGCCGCGGCGATCGAAGCTCTGGCCACGGCCATCTGGGCCGACATGGCGTGTGACTGGGCCTCCGCGGCGCAGGCTTCGGTCTGCGCCACGATGTTGCGAAACTCCGCGATCAACTGCTCGCCCTGCAAGTGCAGCTGCATCGTCTGGGTCAGCAAATCCTGCGCTCTCTGGCGGGCGTTGCCGGCTTCCGCTTCGGCCTGACGCGAAGCGTCACGCGCCGCCACGGAATCATCGCGGGACTGTTCGGAAGCCTGGCGCGCACGATCCGACCCGGCGGCGGCTTGCTCGGCCTGCCCCTGATGGCCTTCCGCCGTCGACTGCGCGCGCACAGCGGCGGCTTGGCCGTCCTCCGCCAAATAACGCGCGTTGACCGCACCGACTTCGGCCTGCTGGGCCTGGTTGCGGACGGCTTCGGTTTCGGCGAGCGCTCCCTCGGCACCGCTGAGGTGCTGCTCGGCGACCTGAGCCTGGGAGACAGCACGTTCCGAATGAACCTCGGCCTGGGTTTGCGCCCCTGCGGCAAGGCCGCGCACCACCTCGGCCTGCGCGGCCGAGGCCTGAGACTGATCGCGCGCCTGCTCCGTCAACACCTGAGCATTGACCGCATGGACGCGGCTGCCCTCGGCCTCCAAATCGTGCTGGCGCGCCAGTAGGGCGGCCGCGGCGGCCTGGCTTTCCGCTTCACGGGAAAACAGGGCGGCCGTGCCGGCCGTTTCGGAGGCGGCCACGGCACCGTGGCGTTCGGCGGCAGCCTCCCCGGACTGCCGTTCGGCGGCCGCGGCGGCGTTCCCGGACTCCTGAGAGGATTGCAGCGCTTCCCGGCTCGCCGTCACGGCCTGCTCACGCTGCAGTTCCGCAATATCACCCGCCGACGAAGCCGCCTCCGCACGGCTTGTGGCGGTGTCGACGGCCTGCTGCGTCTCAACCGCGGCTTCTCCGGCCTGAGTGCCGGCGGCGACCGCGGCCTCAGCGCCAGCGTCAGCGCGCTGCCGAAAGTCTTGCGTGGTGTCAGCGACCTGCGCAGCCTCATCGGCCGCCGCGACCGCAACCTCCTGGTGTTGAATGGCGGCCTGCAAGTTCGCCTCGGCATCGTCTTCGAACGTGCGCAGCGTGGTGGTCAGATCTTCCGCGGCCTGTTCTTCGGACACGATCTGCTGCAAATGTTCCTCAGCCGACCGGTGCCGATCCTGAACGGACTCAAGCTTCTCGTCCGCCGCTTGCCGGCCAGCGTCCGCCTCCCTGCCGGCGGTCTCCAGCCGCTGGGCGGCGTCGTCCGTCTCGGAGCGTCGGCCTTCTGCCTCCTGATGGGCGGTCGCCGACGCTTCGCCAAGGTTCTCGGCACGGGCGGCTTCAGCGTTCACACCCTGGGCGCGGCTGCCGGCATCGCCGGCCTGCTGTTCCAGCTGGGACAGCACGGCGTCGGCGCGGCCGTCAGCCTCTTGCACCGCCTGGCCGGAAGCCGCCGCCCGTTCCAAGACTTCCGAAATTTGGCCACCCGCCCGATTGGCCTGCCCGAGACCGTCGGCAAGCCGGGCCGATTCACGCGCCGCCTGTTCACGCGCATCCGCACTGGCATCAGCCGCCTGCGCCGCCTCCTCGACCAAGGTGCCGAGCCGGCCCGCCGCCGTTTCCGCGGCACTCGCCTGTTCGGCCAGACGGCGTGCGGCGTCCTGCGATTGACGGGCGGACTGCTCCACCTGCGCCGCCGCCTGAGCCGTCTGTTCGGACTCGCGGCTGGCGGCACTGGCGGCGGTTGCCACCGCCCGGGCCTGCTCCTGCCCCTGCGCCGACACGGCTTGCGCTTCCGCGCTCAGTTCGGTGGCCCCACCGGCGGCCGTTTGCGCCCGTTCGGCATGGCCGGCCGCCGTCTGCACATCGGCGCCGGCCTCGGCCGCCAGGGTGCCAGCGGCCTCGGACGCCTCGGCGATAGCGGTGGCTGCCCCCTGCGCTTCTTCCTGGAGTTCTTCGAGGGACTTGCCCGCGAAGTCGGCCGGGCTGATCTCGAACTCGCTGTCCAGCTCGAGGTCGTCAAAGCCGTCTGCTGGCGGAGGGGGTGGTGCGGCAGCCATGGCAGTCGAAAAATGGGGAATGGCGGGAAGCACAATCAGCCAATCGCGTAACTGGAGGTGTTGGCCGCTGCTTCCGCCGCGCTGGCGGCAGCCTCGGCCGCGCTGGCGGCTGAAGAGGCCTGATTGCTGGCCGCCTGGGCCTGCATGAGCAGGCTGTTGCCCTCGCTGACCAGAGCCTGGATCTGGTTGACGAGATGCTGGGCTTCAAGGGCCGCCTGCCGCGCCAGGTCCTCTTGTTGCAGGGCACCGTCGCGGGCGACTTCGGATTCATCCTTGGCCTGGCGCGACTGGTTCGCAGCGTCTTCGGACTGGTTGCGGAAATCCTCGGATTCCGACTGGGCGCGCTCGGCGGCCCGCTGGGCGGCCTCCGCCAAACCTTGCGCGGTCTCGGCTGCATGCTGGGCCGCCAAGGCAGCCTGCTGAGCAGCCTCAGCCGCCTGCATCGCCAGTTCCGACTCCGCAAGCACCCCCATGGCACGCTCACGCGCATCCTGAGTCGCCTGCTCGCCCACCAACGCACGCTGCACGGCGTCCGTGGCGGTCTGCTCGGCCACCGCCGCCCCATCGCGATGCTGTTCAGTCTGGGTCTGGGCGGTCACCGCTTGATCGCGTGACGCTTCCGTGAGCGCATGCGCCGCCGTGGCCTGGTCACGCGCCGCCTCCGTGGCCGTCTGCGCTCCCAAGGCGCTTTCTTTGGCCTGGAGCGACTCGCCTTCGTAGGAGCGTGCTGAATCCGCCATCGACTCCGCCTCGTGCTGGGCCTGCATGGCCGTGTCGGAGGCGCGGGTGGCCTCCTGCGCTTCTTGGGCGGCTTGGCCGGCGGACTCGGTGGCGTCTTCGGCACGCTGCAGGGCCTCGCCCCGCGCCTCGTCCGCCTCAAGCTTCGCGGCATCCGCCGCGGCTGCCGCCGCCTCTGCCTCCGCGGCTTCCTGTTGGGCTCGGCCAGCCTCCTGTTCCGCCTGCTGGGCGGAGGCGGTCGCCTGCCGGGCCTGCGCGGCCGCCTCCTGCTCGGCAGCCTGCGCCTCTTGCGCGGCCTGCTGGGCAAGACCTTCAGCCTCCGCGGCCGAATCGGCGGAGCGACCCGAATCCTGCTGTGCCGCAGCAGCCGTTTGTGCGGCGCCTTCGGCCAGCTCCTGCTTCTGCTGAATAGACTGCACGCCCGCATCCGCTTCGCTGGAACGTCCCTGCAAGTGTTCGACCACCCGGCCGGATTCGGTTTCGTGCTCCTGGATCGCGCCCACCAATTGCTCGGCCTCGGTGCCGCTGCGTGTCACCTGCCCCAGACTGGCTTCCAAATCGGCGACCTGCCGGTCAGCTTCGGACGCCTTCGTGTCCACCTCGCGAGCAAGAGCTTCCACCTCGCGCGCCGAGGTCTCAACGTCCTGGGAACGAACTTCCACCGACTGGACCTTTGCCTCGACCTCTTGGGCCAGGCTCTGCACCTGCTGCACCGTCTGGTCGGCCTGCTGGCCTTTCTGTTCGATGCGGGCCGCCTGCTGCGTCGCCTGCTGGGCCGCCTGATCGACCTGGCCGGCCTGTTGCGTCGCCTGCTGGGCCGTCTGGTCGATCTGGCCGGCCTGCTGGGCGGCTTCCTGCGCCAGACCCTGCACCTCGCCGGCCTGACGCTCGGCTTCCTGGGCTCTCTGGCCGGCCTGCTGCACTTGCTGGCCGGCCTGCTGGACAAATTGTTCCACCTGACCCGCCTGCTGGGCCGCCTGTTGGGCCGCCTGCTCCACTTGACCGGCCTGTTGCTCCGCCGCCTGGGCCTGGCGCTGGGCTTCGGCCGCCTGCTGGGCGATGTCCTGGGCCTGCTGATCGGCCGTGCCGCGCAGATTCTCCAGCTCGCGTGCCGCCTGGTCGAGCGCCTGGGCTTCCCGCTCCGCCAGCTGGGCCTGCTGTTCCGCGCGTTCGGCCACTTCCTGAACCTGACGGGCGGCGTCCTCGATTTCCTGGGCGCGCCGCTCCAATTCACCGCGGTTTTCACGAGCTTCCTCGCCCAATTTGTTGACGTTTTCGACAATGCCTTCCGCCTCGCTCAAGAGCTCGCGGATGCTGGGTCCTGTGGGTTCTTGAGCCATGGCGGGGGGTCAGGTTAGGTGGATTCCAAGACACTTTACGCGGAATGCCCTGCATCGTTTCAGTGCTGCCCCATCCGCTGACGACGTTCGTCGCGGAAGTACTCTAGCAGCTCACAGACGTATCCTGCTTCGGCGCTGTTGATTTCCTGATTTTCGAGGATGGAACGTTTGAAGCGAATGGTGAAGGAATGCCCGCTGCTTGTCATGACCCCGAGCGTGAAAGATCGAGCCAACCAATAGTACAACCCGGCGAGAGGCAGCGCGGTGAGCCCGATCAGAATGGACCCGTCACGGGCGCCAGCCACCGCCGCCAGATTGCTGAGCAGAAAGAACCATGCCACCAGCAGGACCAAAGCCTGTTTCCACGGGCGATAAAACCCATGAAAAATGTAATCGAGGTTTTCCAAGGGTAAAATGACCGCCTGCCAACCCGACCAGGAGCGAATGTCCAAGTCAAAACGCTCGCGGGTGACCTTGAGGGTCGTCGTCGGATCGTAACCGATGAGCGATAAAAACCAGGAGAGGATCCCTCCGTCACGCCCCTGAATCCAGATCAGGGACTTGGTGTCATCCCATGGCTGTTCGGCTGCTTTCCAAGCTTTGATGACAAGGGCACCCATCTTAATCGGAATATTCCAAAGTCTTGCCTAAGCAAGGGAGTTCGGGCAAGCTTTGAATTGTCATTTTTGCCCTTCTTGGGGCGGTGCGCCCGCTGAATACCGCTGTTGGACAACACCGCCTCGGCCGCATTCCGGTGGAAATGAAGTCATTCTGTCCGC
>CAZSBO010000026.1:0-31983 GCA_964605265.1 uncultured Prosthecobacter sp. | reverse complement strand
CTTTGCGGCCAACCTTCTCTGTTTCACCCCGTGCCAACCGGCAACATGCCCTGCCCTGCAGCCGTACTCCTGACGATCTCCCGTCGCCATGAAACACCGCTTCTTGTTCGCTGTCCTGCCCGCCCTGCTGCTCAGTTCCGCCCAGGCCACCGAGCCTCTGGATCCCGGCAGCCGCTGGGAGCTGTTCGTTGATGAATTCCTGGTGGCGCAGAAACAGGGTGCGGCACTGCGCCTGCACACGCCGGTGAAACGCGAGGTCGTGCTCACCACCAACCAGCCCTGGGAGGGGGTCACCTGCGCTTACTTCTCCGTCATTCAGAACGAGGACCGCATCCTGATGTACTACCGCGGTTCTTCCGGCGGTTCCGACCACAGCGATGCCCAGGTGACCTGCGTCGCCGAAAGCACCGACGGCATCCACTTCACCCGACCCAACCTCGGTCTCATCGAGGCCGGCGGCACCAAGGCGAACAACGTCCTCTGGCGCGGGGTGGAGTCGCACAACTTTTCGCCTTTCCTCGACACCAATCCCGCGGCCAAACCCGACGAGCGTTTCAAGGCCCTCGGCGGCGTCAAGCAGCCGGGCAAGAACTGGCATCAGGGCGAGACGCCCGGCGGTCTTTATGCCTTCGCCTCCGCCGATGGCATTCACTGGCGCAAGCTGCGCGACACGCCGGTCATCACCAAGGGCGCCTTTGACTCGCAAAACCTCGCCTTCTACGACACGACCCGCAGCCGCTACGTCTGCTTCAGCCGCATCTTCCTCAACAAGGTGCGGGCGGTGCAGAGCCACACCTCCAACGACTTCCTCGCCTGGTCGGATGGCATCCCGCACGCCTATGCCGAGGGCGTTCCCTGGGAGCATTTCTACACCTCCGCCACCGTGCCCTGCCCGACCGCGCCGCACCTTTTCCTGTCGTTCCCGAAACGCTTCATGACCGCCCGTCACAAGGTGCCGGCCCACAAGGACAAGGGCGTGTCCGACGCCGTCTTCATGTCGAGCCGCGACGGCGTGCACTGGGATCGCCCCTTACTCGAAGCCTGGGTGCGCCCCGGGCCGGATCCGCTCAACTGGACCGACCGCAACAACATGACCGCCAACGGCATCGTCGACACCGGCGATGGCGAATGGTCGCTCTACATCAGCGAGCACTACCGCCATGCCGACCACCGCATCCGACGGCTGACCGTGCGCAGGCAGGGCTTTGCCTCGATGCATGCCGGCGCCGCCGGCGGCGAATTCATCACGCACCCGCTGCGCTGCGCCGGGGGGCGCCTGCGCCTCAACTATGCCACCTCCGCCGCCGGCTCGATCCAGATCGAACTTCAGGACGACACCGGCAAGGCCATCCCCGGCTTCGCCCTGGCCGACATGCCGGAGCTTTACGGCGACGAATTCGAGGCCGCCGCCACCTGGAAAAACGGCGCCGACCTGTCGAGCCTGAAGGGCCGAACGATCCGCCTGCGCGTGCGCCTGCAGGATGCCGACCTGTACGCCCTGCGCTTCGGCGACTGAGCGCGCGCCGCACTTGCCCTGGAGCGGGTGTGGGTTTCAATCGCGCGAATGTGCCTTCGCCCGCGCAGGAGCCGCGCCCTGGCGGCGTTTCCACGGCATGCGGCAGCTCCTGCTTGTTCTCCTCGCCCTGTGCCCTTCGCTCCTCGCGGCGGAGCGACCCAACATTGTCCTGATCCTTGCCGACGACCTGGGTTATGGGGACCTCGGCTGTTACGGCACGAAAAAGATCCAGACGCCGCATCTCGATTCCCTGGCGGCGGAGGGCCTGCGCCTGACCAGCTTTTACGCCCAGGCCGTCTGCGGCCCCTCACGGGCAGCGCTGATGACGGGGTGTTACCCCATCCGCGTGGCCGAACCGGGCAACAGGAAAAACCCGCACACGGTGCTGCACCCCAGGGAGATCACCGTGGCCGAGATCCTGCGCGATGCCGGCTATGCCACCGCCTGCATCGGCAAATGGCACCTTGGCGAGGGCTCAAAAACCTCCCCCACCAGGTTCGATCCCGCGACGATGCCGAACGCCCAGGGCTTCGATGAATTTTACGGCACGCCACTCTACAACGGCTTCACGGTCCAGGTCGCTGATACGAAATTCCGCAGCACCCTGCTGCGCAACGAATCGGTCGCCGTGCCTGTGCTCGAGTCCTGGGATGACATCACCCAGGACTACACCCGCGAGGCCCTCGACTTCATCCGCCGGCATCGCGAGCAACCCTTCTTTCTCTACCTCGCCCACAACATGCCGCACATCCCGCTTGGGGCCTCGGCCAAGTTCAAGGGCCGGAGTGCGGGCGGGCCTTATGGCGATGCCGTCGAGGAACTCGACTGGAGCTGCGGTGAGATCGTGAGGACCCTGCGCGAGCTCGGCCTTGCGGAGAACACGCTCGTCGTCTTCACCTCCGACAACGGGCCCTGGGTCGAAACCACCAAGGGCATGGAACACGTGGGCAAACCCTTCATTCCGCGCGATCACTCCGGTCACGCAGACCCGCTGCGCGGCTACAAAATGCTCACCTGGGAGGGCGGCCTGCGCGTGCCCTGCATTGCCTGGTGGCCGGGCAAAATCCCCGCCGGTTCGGCAAGCGACGCCATCACCTCGACGATCGATTTCTTACCGACCTTCGCCGCGATCGCCGGTGCCAAGCCGCCCGCGGACCGCACCCTCGACGGCCGCGATCTCGGCGCCCTCCTGCGCGATCCCGCGAACACGGCCTCGCCCCACGAGGCCTTTTATTACTACTGCCACACCCACCTGCAGGCCGTGCGCAGCGGGAAATGGAAGTTTGTCAGGAAACGTCCCGCCCATCCGCCCTGGGTGGGCTTCAGCGGTCGCTTCGCCGGCAACGCCGTGGACGAACTCTCGCTTTACGATCTCGATGCAGACATCGGCGAGACTCGCAACGTTGCCAGCGAGCATCCCGAAATTCTCGCTCGTCTGCGCCAACTCGCCCACGAGGCGCGCATGGACCTCGGCGACTACGATCACACCGGCCGCGGCGCCCGCTTCTTCGACGGACCGGCACCGGTGAGGAAGGCTCCGGGAAAAGCCAGCCCCAAATCCCCAGCCCAATGAAGCCGGTTCGACAGCATTGACTCAACGTCGCGACACTTTTCAGCGCGGCAGCGCTGGCCATCCAGGCCGCAGCAGGCGCGTTTGATCAGGAACCCGAGCCGCTTCGTCGTTCATGACGACAGCGATGCCATTCCCCGGTCCCACGCATCCCGTCAAAACCCCGTGTTCGGAAACCAGCGGCTGAAGTGATTATCATCAAGCCGGGTCAGCGGATACGTCAGCGGTGCGGGCGGCCCCTGTTTGGCCCAGCGCTGCAAGTCCTCGCGATGGCCGAGATGGCCAAGCACGTCGAGCGCACTGCCGGGTGAGCCGTCCGCCCAGCCCTTGTGCACCTGCGGATCCCAGATGGCAATGCCGGGCGCACTCTCGGCAAGCCAGTCGGCGGCTTTTTGACAGAGTTCCTTCGGCTTGCCGGTTTTCCAGGCGATGACCATCGGGTACACCCGGGTTGGCGTGCCCTGGGTGATGCGACGGTAATATTCCATGTCCACCTGACCCGGGGTCTTCACAAAGGAGGTGTGGTAGGCAAACCAGGTGGTCGCCACATCGTCGACCAGGCCACGGCGGATCCAGTTTTCCAGATCGAGCCCCCAGCGGCGATTGTCCTCCTCCTTGGCAAAGGTGCCGAGCGAGATCTTGTAGCGTTCCTTGCGGCCCTGTCGCGTGGCGGTCTCGTCGAGCAGCGCCCGCACCTCCAGCAGGAAATCGGTCATGACCGCGGCGCGCGTGGCGTGCAGGCGCGGATCGTCGTCGCCAGCCGCCCTGGCCTCGGCGCCGTGCATCTCGCGAAAGCGTTGGGCGAAGGCCTCCTCCCAGAGCATGAGCGGCAAACCACGGTTGAACAGAAACCCCACCCCCTCCGGCTGCACCTCCAGCGTCTCACGCAGGATCTCCACCAGATGACGTCGCACCTCCGGCACGGCATAACTCAGGTAGAAGGTCGGCGTGCCATCGCGATCGATGCAGCGCCACTCTGGATGCTCGTAGAAAAACCTGCTGTTGAAGGTCTCCTCATAGGGCATCGATCCCGCCCAGCCACCGGGCCTGAGCAGGACATGAAACTCGGCCCCCTGCGCCCGCGCCGCCTCGCGCGCGACCTGCAGCGGATGGACCCCGTTCTTGAACAGCGTCTCCAGCGTCTTCGTGTAGATCGCATAGGTGCCGGAGGGGAAATCCTCCGTGCCCTGCCCGGGGTAGGTGCCAACCTTGCTCGGATAACACACCAGATCGGCGCCACCCACCTGGAACCACCACTTGCCAACATCCGTGCCCTCAAACCCGCGGAACTCCTCTGCCAACTCCGCCGCGGTGGTCGGTCGAAACGGCCAGATCCAACTGTGCCCGTCGAAGGTGGCGATGCTGCTGCGCTGCGACGAGGGCGCCAGCGCCGCCTTCGCCTCGGCCTCGCTCAAGGGCACGGTTTTGACGTAGCACACCGTCGCCGCCATCCCGGGCAGCGGCGCGAGTTCGAGCGACTGCCCCTTCAGCTCAGCCACCGTCAGGAAACACTCCTGAATCACCGCGCGCCGGTTGGGCAGCAGCGGCAGATGGTTGGCCAGCCGCTTGAAAACCGGTTCATCGCTGAGCTTGGCCCGGATGCCGTTGCCGCCGATGGTGAAACCGCCCGAAGTGGTCGCCAGGCCGACATAGACCGCATGCCAGCCCCGCTCGGCCAGCGGCAGGCGCACGGGCGGCGGATTCGTCGCACTGTAGATCGACAGTGCCGTGCCCTGCCAGTCGGCCGTCGCAAAAGGAATCCGCTTCCACTTGCCCTTTTGTCGCCGGCCAGTGATGAGCGCCGCGGCCGGCTCGACCTTGGCCAGGTCCAGGTGCAGGTTGGCCTGGGCACTTTGGGCAAAGGACCGTGAGTCATTTTTGAAATACTCCGCGGCCGGCAGGCTGCTGAGGCAGAACCCGAAAAGGGTGAGAAGGCGCGTCATGACAAGCAAACGCCGCAAACCTGCCTGGCTTGCCGGCCGGGTAAGCACTTGTCTTTGCCGGCAACCCGGCGCAGGAATGCGGCTCATGCACCGCATCCTTGCCTCGCTCCTTGCGCTTCTGACCCTGCCTGGCAGCGCCGCCGAATCCGCCCCCGCCGCCAACCTGGAGCTCGCCTGGGACATCACCTGGCGCCGCTTTTACCTGCCGCAGGTGCAGACCTTCGGCGATTACCTCAGCAGCTATGAACCGGGCCGGGAGCAGGCGCACCTGCCGACGGCCGCAGAGGTGCGCCGCCAGTTTCCCAACCCCTGCGGCTACAGCACCGGCATGGAGGATGGCGCCATCCTCGGCGGCGCCATGCTCAGCGTCCTGTGCGACCGTTTCATGGTGACGCAGGAGGAAGGCCTGCGGAGCCGGGCGAAGGAGGTGTTCGCCGGCCTGCACCGCTGCGCCACCGTGCACGGGGTGCGCGGCTTTGTGGCGCGCAACGTCTGCCCCGGGGATGGCAGAAGCACCTACCTCAATTCCTCGCGCGATCAGGTCACGCATTTCGTCCATGGACTCTGGCAGTACTACCACAGCCCCCTGCCCGACGAGCCCACGAAGCAGCAAATCCGCACCCTGCTGGCCGACGTCGCCGAGCGCATGATCGCCACCGTCACACCCGAGAACGACTTCGACTTTCTCCGCGCCGACGGCGCCCGCTGCCCGCTGGGCATCTGCCGCATGTGGAACGTGCAGGCCCATGAGGCGGCGCGACTGCCGATGATTTACGCCGCGGCCTGGGACGTGACCCGCGAGCCGCGCTACCGCGAGCACTGGCGCCAATACGCCGCCGAAGCCATTGCCCAGTCGGCCCATCCCGGCGAACACAAACCCGCCTATGCCCTGCTGCAGATGCAATGCTCGCTGGAACTGCTGCTCGCCCTCGAGCCCGAGCCGGCGCTCAAGGAGGAGATCGGCGAACGCATGCGGCATGTGCGTGCTCTCGCCGCCCGTCGCTTGGCGACGGTGGCCGCCCAGCTCGAGCGCGAGGACCCGGCCAAGCTGGCCATGCTCGGCCCGGACTGGCGCACGGTCCCTGAGTGGAAGGATCAGAAGGGCTATCCCAACCCGCAGTGGGGACCGTTCCGCGCCGTCTGGCATCTCACCCGCGAATTCGGCGAATCGGCGCTCGTTCTGCTCATGACCGAACCCGCGGCGCTCAGCACGGAGGAAACCCGGCTGCTGGTCACCCAGATGGCCCGTTTCGACTATGAGCACAATGCCAGCTGCGGTATCCTCTACCACCTCGCCGCCTGGTGGAAGGCCCGGCGCCACGGGCTGTTGTAAACCCTGCGCCGCAGCCCATCCCAAAATGGCTTGATGCATCCGGGATTTCCTGGCGTTTTCATGCGGCCCCCTCCCCGACCATGAAGACCCCGTTTTTCTCCCTCCTGCTTGCCACCACCGCCCTCGCCGCCGATCCCGCGCCGCCCGTCGCCCAGACCTGCCAGCCGGATCAGCTCATCGCCGCGGAAGCCTTCAACCGTACCGAAGCCTTCCTCGGCAAGGCGCCGCCCACCGCCCCCGGCTGGCGCGGCGGCATCGGCACCTGGAGCATCCGCGACGGCGCCGCCTACGCCGTGCAGGAGGGCCCCAGCGAAAAACGTCCGAACGGCCATGAAGCCGTCTGCGAGCACGTCGTCGACCTCGGCGACTATGTGCTGACCGGTGAATTCAAGCTCGGCGAGTCGCCGCAGATCGGGTTTGTCTGCCGCGACACCCACAATCCGAACCATCATCAGGGCCGTGTCGTCATCACCCCGACGGCGATCTGGATCCAGAAGATGAGCGGCATCGCCAAGGAAACCCGCCGCGAGGAACTGACGAAGATCCCCGTCACCCTGGATCCGAACGCCTGGCACAAGGTCACCGTCGAAGTCTGCGGCGACCGCTTTTTCGCCCGCATCGGCGAGCACGTCGTCGAAGCCTGGCACGAACGCTTCCAGGATCGCAAGGGGCGCATCGGCTTCGTTGCCCGCGGCGAGGGCGCCCAGTTCCGCAACCTAGCGCTGTGGAGTGCGAAGCCCAAGTCCTGAGAGCCGGGCCAGCCTGCCTGCCATTGGTCGTCCCATGATACCGCTTCTCCCCGTGCTCCTCGCCCTCGTGGCCATGCTCCCGGCAGCGGCGCAGCCGATAAACGTGCTATTCATCGCCGTCGAGACCTGCGACCGGACATCGGTTGCTATGGGGCGACCCCATGCAGACGCCTAACCTCGACCAGCTCGCCGCGCGGAGCCTGCCTTTTTGAACGGGCCTACTGCCAGGTCGCCGTGTGCAATCCCTCGCGGGTTAGCGTGCTCAGCGGCTGTCGTCCGAACACCACGGGGGGCCTCGGCAACCAGCACTTCAGGAATCCCGGCTAGACCGCGCTCTCGCTCGGCAAGCTGTTCCATCACAGCGAGAGGGAACCCGGTGATAACCCACCCTCCTGGAGTGAGCCGGCTTGGTATCATGGTGAGCCGTACCGACACTGGTTCACCGAAGCGTCGCTCGACTATGTGAAGCAGCTCAAGTCCCTGCCGAAGAAACAGCAGCCCAAGCTGATCCGCGCCGCGCCTTTTGAGACGGCCAACGAGCCGGACGATGCCTATCCCGGCGGCCAGATCGCCGTGAATGCGAGAGCGGCGAGGCAAACAACGGAAGCACCGAGCGCACAGAGAAGGACGAATCGTCATTTGGCCTTCTTCTTTCCTTTTCCACGGATGCCAGTGGCATTGGCGGACTTGACACGCGGATCGAGTTGCTGCCGGAGCTTCGCGAGGGTCTCCGAGTGCGCTGCGTGCGGTGCGAGGTTGGTGTGCTGGCCCGGGTCGGCATCCATGTCGTAAAGCTCTTCCGTTCCGTCGGAGTAGCGCATGTAGGCCCAGCGATTGGTGCGCAGGGCATGGTGACCGCTCTGCACGTAGGAGAACGCGGCGTCGTGGACCTTGGCATGGGGATCACGCAGAACGGGGACGAGGCTTTTGCCCTCCACGCCCTCGGGAACGGGAGCGCCACTCAATTCGCAGAGGGTGGGAAACACGTCGACGAGTTGCGCGAGGGAAGGGCTGCGCGACGGTGCGACGCCCGGCGCGGCGACGATTAACGGCACTCGGGTGACCTGCTCGTGCAGGTTCGACTTTTGCCAGAAGGTGTGGTCGCCAAGGTGATAACCGTGGTCGCTGGTGAAGACGATGGCGGTGCTGTCGGTCAGGCCGAGACGGTCGAGCTCATCCAGCACACGCCCGACTTGCGCGTCCATGAAGGTGACGCTGGCGCGGTAGCCCGACCACATCCGGCGCTGGTTGTCGGGATGTTCCGCGAGGCCGTTTTTCTGGGAGTTCGAGCCGGAGATGCCTTCCGGCGGGATGTCGTCCAGATCGCCTTCGGGAACGTGCGGCAAGCGCATCCGGTCATGCGGGTAAAGATCGAAATAACGTCGCGGCGCGACCATCGGATAATGCGGGCGCACGAAGCCGACTGCGAGCAGGAAGGGCCTCTCCGCACTCTTGAACTCGCGCAACAGCTCGATCGCCTTGGCCGCGGCCTTGGCATCCGGCTGGTCCGATCCGTCGCCCTCGTAGCTGACGGTGACGTAGGGACGATGCGGGTCGCCGGTGGATTGCCGCCCTTCCAGGGAGGTGGTGAAGACATTCAAGTTGAGGCATGCGTAGTCACCCGGCGTATGAGCCTCCTGGCCGGGGGCGTTGTATCGCTGCGCCCAGCAAGCAGGCACGTCCTGGCCGGCGCTTCCCGCGATGATGTCACCCGGGACCCGCATGTGGAAGATCTTCCCCACGCGAGCCGTCGTGTGGCCCTGTGCGATGAAATGCTCACCCATCGTGATGCCCTTGTTCCCGAAATACCGCCCGCGCATGAACGACGCCCGCGAGGGACCGCAGACCGTTCCCTGGCAATAGGCGCGCTCGAAGACCACGCCCCGCGCCGCGAGACGATCGATGTGTGGGGTGGAGGTCACCTTGTCGCCATAACAGCCCAGCACACCGGCGCGCAGGTCGTCGGAAACGATGAAGAGGATATTTTTTGCCGGTTCTCCGGCGACGAGGTGGGTGGCGGAGGCGCCAAGAAAACAGAGGGAGCGAAGGAGAGATTTCATGGAGAAAAGTGACTGGGAGAAGGTTGCCGTGAGTAAGGGTCAGCTAAGCAGTGCCTTCACCGGCTTCGCGGGTTTGACGCCGATCAGCTTGGCGTCAAGACCCTCGAATGTGTGGCTGAAGCGGTCGGCGTGGAAGCTGGGCAGGTACAAGACCGTGGCGTGGAAGTCACGGATATGCTGAGCGTCCTTAATGATGTTGTAGCTGGAGTCATAGGTCGCACCATAGATCGCGCCGCCCCCGGCCATCCACATGCTGAAACAGCGCGGGCGATGGTCACGCCCGTAGTTGTCCTCCTCCATCCGCCCCTGATGAATGGCCCGCGCCACCGCGTTCCCATGCCGATGAAGCGCCGTCCGTTGGTATCGAAAGCCATCGCTGTTGCATTCAATTTCCGCCGCGCCGCAGCGGACGGCAGCAGCGCCCGAAACAAAGCCACCAAAGAACAGATTTTTCTTCATAATCGTGAAAGGCATGGCGATATCCGCATTGTGGGTTGAGTTTAGGGAATGACCCTCCTTTCAAAGGGTCTAGACAAACAGACATCGCGCGACCTCCCTCCTTATTCCGTGCTGGCACTGCTTCAGAAGAACATGTCAAACCTGCCAGAGAGCATCTTCAAAAAGCAGTACCAAAAATGCCGCAATAGCGATCGCAAAGCCGATCGCCAAAATAATCAGCCCTCGAATGATTCTCCAGTCAATGGGCGACCTGCCATTAGGTTTCTCTGCCATACTTTTCAGAGTCAAAATTCTTCTAGGCCGCTGTCAGCATGCGCCCAGGAATTGCATGACCTCGGCGATCATCTGGCAGCCACTTCTCAGCTGCCAAGCAGGCTGCCCCAAGCGCACCGGCTTCATCGCCAAGAATCGTCGACTCAAGGCGTGGCGGAAAGTTTCGCAGCGCCGGCACACTCTGCTCGACTTGACGTGCAATTTTCCGGATAAAATCGTGACCCAACTGGGTGACTGGTCCGTGCAAGACAAACACCTCTGGATCCAACAGAAATTGCAACCAGCCGATGATCCTGGCAAAGTCTGCCACAACTTCATCAAGACGCTCAAGCGAACAATCTTTTAGATTGGCAAAGGCCAAACATAGATTGGCTGGCATAGGCGCACCGGCTGACAAACCAGTCAGCCGCCGATACACTGCCGGCGCGGAGATCAAATCGCTGACCTCGTCTCCGAGACGCGACTCGCAAGGCCAGAAGCCAAAATCGTTGCCCCCCTGATTCACCACCCTTGCCTGCCTACTCCCCTGAACTAGGGCCAGACTGAATTCATGGCGTGCACCAAGGACAACATAGTTATCATGTCGATTCCGAAAACCATACCAGCGTTCCGACAAGTCAATCAACCTCAACCCCCTGTCCAAGTGGACGGGTGCGGACGTTAATGCATCCAGCCTCAGATCGATTCGTGTGCTTTTCCACCCCTTGAGCGAGCCACCATCCCTGGTCTCGCCCTTGTCGTTATGGAACAGACTGGGCGTGCCGACGCCCACCCCCAAGAGGGGAGTGTCCATGCCGCTGGATAGAATGCATAGGACTTTTTGAATGACACCCCTGATCCTATCTTCGTCGAATTCCGGCGACATTGGCTCTTGGTAGCGTGCGGCAACTTTCCCTGATAAATCAACCGCCACGCCCCAGATGCCTCCTCCATCGAACTCGATACCGGCGAACCACCCTGCCGCCGCACAGGGACGCAAGAGGCGCTTCGGCCTCCCGACCAGCCCGATTTCTTGACCGGACTCCTGAACCAGTCCGCGCTGAATCAAAATATCCACGTAAATGCCAATGGTTGATGCGGATATCCCGAGAACCCGTGCGAGGGAAACTCTCGAGTTGGCCTGCCGGGTTTGCAGGTGCAAGACACACTTGGCTAGCATGTGCTGAATTGTTTTACTTTTTCTGCGCATTCCTATTGATCGAATGATTGAAAATGATGGGAGACACTCGCCGTCGGCGCCAAGATTCTAGATGCGCGTCTTTCACTGGCGAAAGGCTTCCCCATAATCCAGCGCCCCGATGGAAAGAACTACAGCGCTAATCGGTACTCATGGACCGGGCCGGATAGCCCATTTGAGGATAAGGCCGCCTGGCAGGTCAAAGACCTGCCAGGCAGTTGACCTGCTCAGGTCAAGGATCAGGGGAGTGGTGGCGTCAGCACGACAGAACCGCTCATAATTGGTGTCTTTCCAGGCAGCTCGCTGGATGCCGATGGCAACTGTGGAAGCAGGAAATAGCCCGCCGCCTCATTACCAAGCATAACACCCCTAAAGTCGATCTTGCGATGAAGCAGGCGCCCCTGCAGCCATTCCCGAGTGTCACTCAACTGGAAGCTTCCGGTGAAGGTGCCATTCTCTGGCGACAAAGCGATGCTCACCGAGCGAGGGTTGTCACCCACCAGACTCATGACATGATCCGTTCCCACCGTGCCATGCAACAACGAGGGTTGCAGCGGCAGCGCCGTTTCCACTTGGGCTTCCTGCAGGAGCACTTCCAGAGTGTGCGCGTCATTGCTGAGTTGCAGGACCCGTGAGCCTGGGGCGGGACGCGTGTACCGACCACCCCTCACCGCCACCGGCAACTCTGTGAAGCCGCTTTGGTACAAGCGATTTCCACCCGATGCCTTGGCGGGACGGGTCCAGTCCCCAGATCCCGCTATTGTGTTGAGCGGGTTGCTGGCGCCGGCCGTGATGACCATGGAGGCAAGGGCCGAACCGGCAAACCGGTCTCGTCCGTAGGAGGATTGATACAGGAAGAGCTGACCGTCACGACCGACCGACATGGAGCAAGTCACCGCTGCTCCATCCGCCAAACGCCCCACAAGAAGCATTCTACCATCTGTCGGCCTGATCGTGAAAGTCAAATACCCCGTTCCCTGCGGCAAGGACAGATCTCCACGATCGCCTTCATCCCCGAGGTCGATGCCGGCCACATAGTAACCCTCCCAAGCTGAGGCGGGTGCTGTCCGCTTCCACGGCACTCGCCACCCGTGCACAACCACTTCATCCATGCCATCCGTCAGAACGGCATCAGTGAACGACTGGCTTTCCGTATCGAACGGCAGATAGAGCGTCAGTGGGGAAAGACTTCCACCCCGGGGAACCGGAAGTGTCAAGCCATCCTCAAGGGTCGATAAACGGCCTTTGAAAGTATGCCGCATGACGCCAAGAACCAGTGTACCGGTGTAGCTACCTTTGCTGTTCACCGTGAAGTTCAAGCGACCTCCCATTCCTTGGTTAAGGTCATCATGACGCTCGATCCAACCGATATAACTCCCGGCAAGGATAGCCCCCAGTGAAATATCGGCGATTTCGCTATACACCACCCCGGCATCATTGCTGACACGGGCGCGATACTGTCCAAACCAGTTCGTCCCAGCGATGAAGGCAAAGGTTGCCTGATGAGACAGTCCGCGGGATTTCGCCCAGGTTCCCGTTTCGTCTGCTCGATACTGCCACTCATAGGTGGGCGCCACATCTGAAGTCGCACCCACGGAGAGCATCACCGCCTGCCCCACAATCACCTGCCGACCCTGAGGCTGAGCCGTGATGACGGGGGGGAGCAGCAGCGACAGTTCGCCGGCGAAGCTGGTGGCTGTGCCCCGGGCGTTGGTCACACTCACACGATACTGGCCGAAGGTGCTGACGGGAGCACTGGCTGCTGTAACCGTCAGACTGGAAGACGTGGCACCGGCCACATTCGTCCATGTCGCACCGAGCCCGGTGCGATACTGCCACTGATAAGTCAGGGTGGGCTCACCAGCAGCGGTGACACTGAAGGTGCGCGCGGCGCCTTCTGGAGCGTAGATGCTGGCCGGATGAGCACTGATGACCGGAGGCCCTTGCGGAGCCACCACCACGGTGTCGCTGACCGCACTGCCTAGAGAGTTGGTCACCTCAATGCGATACTGGCCATAATGGCTCTCACTCAAAATCAGGCGGCTGAGCTCGCCAACAGCGGCACTGCTGACCGTGGACCAGGCATCCGTGCTGGTCGCGCGGAATTGCAGATCATAATTCAGGGGTGCGGCGCCAATGGCGGTCATGCTGAAGCTGGCACTGGCAGCGATGGGCAGGTACTGTTCCAGCGGGCTGGGCTGAGCGGTGATCACCGGGGCCTGCACAGCCACGGTGACAATGCCTGTGCTGGCAAAGATCGAGGTGTCCCAGACAACCGATTCCGGCAGCACAAGCTGACTCAGCAAACCGGCGGGCAACGAGCCAGTACCGAGGTTCAGCAGATCGTAATGGGTGCCGGCCACCGGCACGAAAGACGGATCCAGAACCACCCGAATGCGGGCCGTCGGGTCAACCAAAGCAAGGCGATGAGCGTGCAGACGAGTTTGGTTCCCCGCGCTGCCAAGCTTCAATTCCACCTCGCTGTTCTCGCCCAGGGCAAGGGGGCCGACGCTCAAGACCTCCACACCTGAGGGAGTCGCACTGCTGCCGGGGGCGATCTTACCCCCGAGAACCGCGACCGCACCGGAGGCCGCGCCGGTACCGGCCAGCACACCACTCGCTTCGACCAGCACGTCACCCGTGCCCGTGGCGCTACCCGTGCCATTGCCGAGCAAGAGCGTGCCTTCGCTGACCGTCGTGCCGCCCGTGTACTCCTGCGCCGACTGAATGGCCCACTGGCCACCCCCATCCTTGGTCACCGTGACATGGCTCACGCCATCATTGCGGATGAGGCCGGTGAAGGCGTGATTCGTTCCATCGCGGAAGATCACGGCTTCAAATCCTTTGAACTGTTCCGAGCCCGTACCATTGACCGAAGCGGTTACCGGAGTCCCGGCTGCCTCGGTGAAAATGAGGGTGTCCGTGCCCGCGCCTGCGTCCACCGGGTTGGCAAACCCTGTGGACGGGGCGAGCGTGTTGTCTCCGGCTCCGAGAGTGACGAGGCTGACAGCATCCGAGATCACCCCGCCCTCCAGGTGCACTTCTTCCAGCCCGTAGCTGGCAAAGTCGATACCTCCCGTCCAAGTCGAGCCAGCACCAAGCACCAGCACTTCAAAGCCGCGGAAGGTGGAGGCTGGACCGAAGAAGCTCTCGTTCAGACCCGTGATATTTTCCACAGTCAGGGTGTCGCGACCTTCCAATGCATCGATGAACTGGCCGGAGCCAATCTGGGTTAGGATGCCATCCAGGGCACCCGGTGTCACACGGCTCAGGAGCACCTGATTGTCATAGGAACCCGCAGGGTCGGGAGCGCCTCCATCATTCAGGCCCAGCAGGGACTGCGAGGCTGACATGGTGGCACCCTCCACGAGTTCCAAGTTGTCAAAGCCACGGAACTTGCCGGAAGCATCCGAAATGCTTTCGTCGATGATGGTGGCGCCAGTGCCCTGGAAGCGGAGGGTGTCATTTCCCCACCGCATCCGGAAGCTGTTGGTCGGCAAGGTAAAGCCGTTTTGAATCACGACCCGCTGCGCCGCATCTGTTGCAACGACATAGGCTAGGTCATGCGTGCCGGCAATCAGTTCCAACGTCGCGTCTGGACCGACCGAGATCGTGTTTTCAAGGGACCCTGTGGCGTTCATCATCCGCCCTCCTTCCATACGGAAGGTCACATTCCGGCTCACAGCGACATAGACCGGAAAGGATCCCCCAGGCACGTACTCAGCGAGGCTCGCCAGCGTCGCGCCCTGGCGCAGGACGATGCGCCCATTCTCGCTGCCAGGCAGCGTGGTGAAGCCGCTCACATCTTCGGGGTCCGCTTCACCGACAGTGGCATCCACTGGCATCACGGCCTCCAGCAGCATGGTGTCATTTGGGCTGATCCCGTCTCCGATCACCACTTCCTGATACCCCCCTTCACTGACGCCGAGGGTGGCAGCACCGCTAGCTTGGTACACCAGACGCAAAGCCGTTGCACGGGAGCCTGCATCTGCTGAGGTCCCGAGATTTCTCACCACGCCAGACTTGAGATAGGTGTGAGACGAGCGGTTGTGTTGGACATGCAAGGCACTGCCCCAAGTTGCCGTCACACCAGACTCAATGGTGGCGCCATCCAAAAGCAGATCCGCGTGCCCCCGGGTGCCTCGAAGCAGCATCGCTTCAGCCGAATCAGTCAGATCTACCTGCTGCCGCCCGAGAATCTGGGCCGTGCCGGTCAGTTCCACATTCGCTTCCTGGTTTTCGAGGACCACGAGCGCACGACGTGCGGAGCGGACTGTGCCCCCGGACATGAGGACTTCCGTGGAGGAACCCTTATTATTGCGCACATCCAAGGCAATGTTCCCGCTGACAGGTGCATCGGCCGCGAGCAATCCCCCTGTCATCTCAAAATGCACTTCCCCCCAATGAGATCTCATCATCAGGGCTGCGGCGACGCGTTGGGCGCCGGGGGCATTCACCCGGATTTCCCCGCCTGACATCAGGAAGCTGGCAGAATCCAGCGAATCCGTGATGGCCAACCCGAATCTAGCGACAGCATCTGCCACGCCACCATTGACCGCATCGATCAAGCCACTGCGCATCTCACCGGAAAAACTGCGCGGAGAATCCGCCCCGCCCCTCGTCAAAAGTCCATCTCGCTTCGTCACAAGCGTCGAATTGCCGTCAATCAACAAGCGATAGTTGGCTGGCGCCCCCAACGTAATGGCACCGCCAGCACCTCCCTGGATGCGGGCATTGACCAGTTCCAGATTCACCTCCGGCACGGGTCCGGCATAGCCTTCCAACGTGTTGAGTCCTGGATTAAACGCAATGACATTGCCCGTCGAAGATGCGTGCTGCCGCAGTTCCGTCAGCGGGTCATCAATATGCCCGATCTTGACGTCGAAGGAACCGGTGGTGCTCGCATCCACCGAACCCCGGGCGTTGAGAGCCAGAAGATTGCCCCCTGCAGCCGAAGGCTCAAAAATCGAACCCCCGCGGATTGTCACCGTGGATTGATCCGTGGCTGCCAAATTGGCGATCTGGTTGAAATTGCAGTTCACGCCATCCAGCAGGAGATCAAATCCGATCCCTGCAGGGTACGCCGCGCCCACCTGATCCGGACCAGAGTTCAACGACAGCACGGGGTGAGTCAGGATGCTGATGCCGGAAGGCTCGGCCCCCTGCAAGAGACTCGCATCCCGGATCGTCAGAGACCGCGCTCCAGGCAGATAAAACAGATGCGGTCTCGCGAGGTTGGCAGGGTTGCTCACACCGCCGGATTCCTGCGGCTCATACCCAGGGAGCAGGGTGTACAACGGACTGCTCACGAGGTTGCCAGCAACACTACCTCCCTCCATGACCACGTGCAGGCGACCACTGGAAGCGAGGGAGTTCTCGGGGATCCAGCTCAGCAGGGAGGTGTTGGGCCGCCAAGCAAAGTTGTTACCCAGGAAATAGGGGTTCGCGTTCAGGGTAACGTCCACATGATCGAGGGTGATCGTCGTGTCCGCAGCCAGCACCCCGACTCTGCCAACCTGGTAGCCTTGAGCGAACGGTTGGTTGCCCGGCGTGAGAGGATCCGCATCGAAGCCCAGTTCCGTGTCCGTGAAGACAGTGCTGCCTGTGAAGGTGGTGCTGCTCGTGACGGGAACTGCCGGCAGGGTAGTGATGTCTGCTGCGGGGAGTGCTGGCAAGGTCAGTAGGAGCAGGCCGGCGGCACAGACATGGAGTCCGCGACTCAATCGTGTCAGCGCGCGCTGACGGCCGTAACGGAGCTTCCACCTCGGAGAGGCGGAGCAATGCATGGGGATGTGGGGTGGTGTTTTCATGGGAAAGGGTTCAGGTATGAGCGTTGAACTCGCAGGAGCACGGGCGTCACCGATGACAGCGCTTTCCTGAAGACAGCCTCTTGCGTGTTGGCAGAAAGGCGGCAGGCTGCGCTTGGTCAGCGCAGAGGCGGCGAAGAGGACACGGGCTTGGAGACATGATGCGGAGAGACGTTGCTCACCTGCTATCCGCCGGAACGTCTGCCGCTGCATGTCGGTAAAACTACCGACACTCCTGATTCGCCGCGCTAAAACCTCGTGATTCCAAGGAAAATGCCTGTCGACCCAGCCTTCGTGTCGGTAGAATTACCGACAAACTTTCCGTTTGGCGGGGTGGTTTTTGCGCGTCCATTGCACCGATCCAGACGCGCAGTCTGCTGCTCAAGCGCCCCGCCCTGATGAAATGCTCGCTCCCATCCTTCGACGGTCGCAACATCCCGGTCCTATTGACTGTCTGCCTTGTGATATTTGCAGTCATCCCTCTGCGAGGTGCCGAGTACGTGCTGGACAAGTTGCTGGCAAATGGCCAAATCGTGAAGGCTCAACCGGACGGGGGATTCATTCTGCCACCAGCCACCAAACAGATCGCCCTTCAGATCCTCTGGACAGGAGAGGCTAGCATCGCTCCACGCCTGCGCACGAGTTTGGAACTTGGCAATGAAAGTAGGGAGGCTGAGGTCCTGAACGCCTTTTTCATCGGGCCCATCGTACTTGATGCAGTAGGGGACGAGGTGCTGAATCTTGTCAAACCTCTGAAGGGTGACAGCCAGGGCTGGCTTGACGGGGTTCAGAGTTCTGGTTTCGAAAGAAAGAATCTCTCCTTTGACCTGCCATCTGAGAGTCGCAGCATGCGCTTCATTCTCTCCTCAAATTCTGAGCAGCTTTCCACAATGGGTTGGCTGGCAATCCGAAACTGTGTGATCGAATTGACAACCAGAAATGACAAAGTTTCTCCCGTACGACTGCGCCTGGATTCACCACCGGGCAGTGGCCATCATCACTGGGTGAAGCAAGGCAGCCAGCACACCATGGCAGAGCGAGTCCTAGACTCCACGGGAGAACACATGGTGGTGCTACGAGATGACAGCCCGCTGCGCTGGGCTGGCTGGGGTTCTATCCAGATTAATGTCAAGGAATTTCGACGGGTGAACATCAGCTGGGAGCAATGCCACAGTGTCGGCTATGGAGGTAGTCGAACAATCCACATGCACTCACTGATCAGGGGCCAGAACCTGCTACGACTCCAGCAGCAAAATCTGGAGGGGCAACCCATTGGAGACTCGGTGCAAATCCCTTTGACCCTACTTGCACCGATTTATGAGCGCACGACCTACCAAGCTGCCGCGTCTTTTCTTGTGCTTCTCGTGTTCTTTCTGCTAACTAGGCATTTCTCCCGCCGACAGCTGCAGCAGAAATTGGCAGTGCTCCAGCGTGAAAATGCGCTAAACCAAGAGCGCGCCCGGATTGCGCGCGACCTGCACGACAATCTGGGCGCGAACCTGACACAGCTGGCTCTGCTTTCCGACCTCATTCAGCGCGGGGTGGCGAATGGCCTCGCCACACAGGATCAACTGGACCAGATGTTCGAATTGGCACAGCACCTCACACACCAGGTAGACGAAGCTATTTGGGTGGTAAATCCGGAAAAGGACATTCTGGAAAGTCTGTTAACCTATGTCACGGATCATGTTCAAACCTACCTTGCCGCCACAGGCATCCGCTGTCGGCTGCAACTGCCTTGTCACATTCCTGATGTGACCCTCACTTCCGCGACCCGCCATCATCTGCTAATGGTGGTCAAAGAAGCCCTCCACAATGTCGTAAAACACGCTGGCGCTGAGGAGTTTCGAATGAAAGTTTGCGTGGACGAAGGCGTTCTGATGATTCACTTGGAAGATGACGGCCGCGGTTTTCCTGAAGACTTGCAAAAAGGCAACGGCCTGGACAACATGCACCAGCGGATGCTCCTGATCGGCGGCACGCTGGATATTTCTGCAGGACAGAACGGGGGAACACGCGTCCTCATACACCTACCCTTAACCCTCGCACTCGAATCCAGAGCTTAATGTCACTACGCGTCGCCATCGTCGAGGATGACTCCCGCATCCGCCGCAGCTTATCGGCCATGTTGGCCACAGCGGACGACATTGAGTGCCCGCTTGAGTGCGGCAGCGGCGAGGAAGCCTTACGCAAGATACCAGGCGCAAACATCAACGTGGTGTTCATGGACATTCACCTGCCGGGTATGAGCGGCATAGATTGCGTGCAACTGATCACCCAGCAGCCTTCGGCGCCGCAGGTGGTGATGCTCACCTGCTATCATGACACGGACAATCTCTTTGCGAGCCTGAAGGCCGGGGCGCGCGGGTACTTGCTCAAGCCGGTGCGCACCAACCAGCTTGTGGCGGCGGCGCGTGATGTCTACATGGGCGGTGCGCCGATGACCAGTCAGATTGCAAGGCGGGTGGTGGAGGCATTCAATACGCCACAGCAAGCCGCAGCTCCCCTTACACTGGGGCACGGCCTGAGCCAGCGGGAGCAGGAGGTGCTGCAAATGCTCAGCCTAGGCATGATTTACAAGGAAATTGCGCAGCACCTTGAGGTGAGCTACGCAACTGTACGCACGCATGTCGAACGCATCTATGACAAACTGCATGTGCAATCGAGGGCTCAGGCCGTGGCCAAAATTCAGGGGCTTGGCGCGGCTTAACGGGGCCTGGTGAGCGGGCAATAATGCGTTCTCGATGTGGTGGATTTCGAGGAGCCTCCCGCATCAGATCCTTCGGCTTTGCGCCACCTGTCCCTTTGCCGACAATCCCTCATTCCATTTCGGACAGCGACTTGCATTTTCACGCTGAAGACCTGACTTCAGATCCCTCTGAAGCGTGCTTGCCTCATGCCATTCATGACACCCTCGCTGCGCGCCCATTTTTTCACGGATTTGTCCTTCCCGGGTCGGGTCGTTCGTCGAAAGGGTGACAGGCCGCTTGCAAGCAGCCGGTCGGCCTCAGAAACCTTCACCTCATTCCCTATGAACCCGCTCTCGCGCCTGCTGTCCGCCATCGCTCTCCTGGCTCTCACCGCCTGCCAGACAGGCAAACCCACCCCCACGACCTGCGTGGACCTGCCACCCTACCGGGGCTCCGCCGACTTTGAGCGCATGAAGACGCTCGTGGGCCGCTGGACCGCAGAATCCCCGGAAATGGGGAAAATGAACACCGAGTTCCGCCTCATCGCGGGAGATTCCGTGATCGAGGAGCGCTTTGCCAAAAACACGCCGATGGAGATGCTCAGCACCTACCATGATGTGGATGGCAAGCTCACCATGACCCACTACTGCATGCTGCGCAACCAGCCCCGCATGAAGGTGACCCAGCGCACAGCGAACTCGCTGACCTTCGACCTGGCGCCGACCCCCGGCCTGAATGTCAGCAAGGACAAGCACATGCACGGGGCCACTTACACCTTTCTTGACGCGAACCACTTCAAGCTCGAGGGCGTGGCCTGGGAGAATGGCAAGAGCACCCCCTGTGGTCCTCCCGTCATTTTCACGCGCCAATAAATCGTCGCCCCCCGTGATCAAGACCGTGGACTCCACTTCAACGGTAGGTTCATGAAAAGTGCTTCGAAACCCATCATGAGCGCCGAAACAAAGCCATTCCTCCTGCTCTCCCGCGGCCAGTGGGACAAAGCATCTCCCAAAGCCGACATCGAGGCTGCCATAGGCCAGTTTTATGCCTGGTATGAGGCGAACCTTGAAAAGGGCTGCTTCAAGCCGGGCTCACGCCTCAGCATGGAGGCCGCCCTCGTGACCCGCGAAGGCATCCGCACCGATGGCCCGTTCGCGGAAGGCAAGGAAGTCATCGGCGGCTACTGGATCATCCTCGCGGAGAACCTCGAAGCGGCGGCCGCGCTGGCGGCGGAAAGTCCCGTGCTGCTGCATGGCATCCGCTATGAAATTCGGCCGCTGGAGTCGGAGCGGGGCTCCGCCTACCGTCACACAAACGAAACACCCACCGAATGAATGTGAACCCGCAACAAAGCACCGGCGAGCACCTGCTGCTCATCCGTGGCACGCATTGGAACAGCTGCCTCTCTCCTGCCGAACTCCAGCGCATCATGACCGACTTCTATGGCTGGGTGGAGAACCTTCAAAACAGCGGACTGCTGCGCGCTGCGCAGCCGCTGATGGAGGCGGGCCAACTCGTCACCGGCCCGCAGAGCCTCGTCACGGACGGCGTCTTTGCCGAGTCGAAGGAAGCCATCGCCGGCTACTTCCTGCTCGCCGTGGCCGCCACGGAAGAGGCCGTGAAACTCGCCCAGGCCTGCCCGATCCTCGCCCATGGAGCGCAGATCGAGGTGCGTCCCATCGCCGACCTCTGCCGCCCCATGGCGGCTGTGAAGGCGGCGCAGCTTTGACCAACCCACCCGCACCCCATGAAACTGCCTGGAACCTACCTCGACGGCTTCCTGCTTCCCGTTCCGACGGCCAAGCTGGAAGCGTATCGCCAACTCGCCCAACAAGCCGCCGCGATCTGGCTCGAACACGGAGCGCTGCACTATGTGGAAGCCGCGGCGGAGGACCTCAGCACGGACTTCTGCCGCTCGTTTGCGTCGGCAGCCGATGCCAGGGAGGATGAAACCGTCGTTTTTGCCTTCGCCATCTTTGCCGACCGCGCCGCACGTGATGCCGCCAATGCCAAGATCATGGCCGATGAGCGGCTCAAGGCACTTTGTCCCGTCAGCGACTCCCTCTTCGACAGCAAGCGCATGGCCTTCGGCGGCTTCAAGACCCTCGTCAACGCGTAACGCCACCCACCCCAATCCCCCGTTATGACACCCACGCGCAACCCAGTTGGCTGGTTTGAAATCTACGTCAATGACATGACGCGGGCGAAAGCCTTTTATGAAGCGGTTTTCGCCACCACGCTCCAGCCGCTCGGCAACCCAACCGCCGATGATGCCGGACTGGAGATGTGGCAGTTTCCAGGTGGGTCGGACGGCTATGGCTGCCCCGGCACGCTCTGCAAGATGGATGGCTGCGTCGCCGGCAGCGGCGGCACCCTGATCTATTTCTCCTGCGTAGACTGTGCCGTGGAAACGGCACGCGTCGCTGCGAACGGCGGCAGTGTCATCAGGGAGAAGTTCGCCATCGGTGAATACGGCTTCATCGCCATTGTCGGCGACACCGAGGGGAACAGCATCGGCCTGCATTCGATGAAGTGAAGACGATGAAGGACTTCCTCTCCGGCGACTGGTATCCCGCGTATCTCGCCGAGGTCGCCTCCCTCAGCGCAGCTCCCGCTCAAGTGTTGCCTGCGCATCCGGTCTGGATCAAAGAAGCGCCCGCGCCATCATGAACCCTCACGGCGAGCGCAGCCCAAGCCTCGTGGCGGATGATCTCTTTCGCCGCGAGGGAGCGCGACTCGTCGCCGCGCTCGCCGCGCATCTGGGCACGCACCGGCTGCAGCTCGCCGAGGATGTCGTTCAGGAAGCGCTCGTTCGGGCGCTGCAGACGTGGCCTTATCGCGGCATCCCGGAGAACCCAGCCGCGTGGCTGACGCAGGCGGCCAAGAACCTCGCGCTGGATGCCTTGCGGCGCGAACAGACGTGGCAGCGCAAGGAAGCGCAGGTCGCTGTCGAGCTGGAGCGCCGGCTCACGCACAACGCATCTTCCGACGCGCACGAGGTTCGTGACGACACCCTGCGCATGCTCTTCGTGTGCTTTCATCCGCAGCTCTCCGTGGAGGCACAGCTTGCCCTCGCCCTGCGCACCGTGTGCGGATTGAGCCCGGCGGAAATTGGCGCGGCCTTTTTGACCAGCGAAGCCGCCATTGCGAAACGCCTTGTGCGTGCCCGGCAACTCATTCGCGATCTGCGCCTGCCCTTCGCCGTGCCGAAGACCCGCGAACTGCCGCAGCGACTCGATGGCGTGCGCTCAGCACTCTATTTGCTCTTCAATGAAGGCTACAAAGCCTCCTCAGGCGACCGCCTCATTCGCGAGGAGCTTTGTCATGAAGCCCTCCGCCTCACGCGCTTGCTCAGCGAGCATCCGGCCACCGCGCAGCCCGCCACCAAGGCCCTGCTCGCACTCCTCTGCCTCAACGCGGCACGCCTGCCGGCCCGCGTCAATCCCGCAGGCCAAATCGCGCTTCTGCACCATCAGGATCGCAGCCAATGGGATGCCCGTCTCATCGAGGAAGGCATTCTCGCGCTCGGCGCGGCCTCCACGGGCGAGATCGTCAGCCCCTATCATGTGGAAGCCGGCATCGCCGCCTGCCATTGCCTCGCGCGTGAGGAGGCGGATACCGACTGGCCCCGCATCCTCCGTCTTTACGACCAACTCCTGCTGCTCAAGCCCACGCCCATCGTCGCCATGAATCGCAGCGTGGCGCTCGCCCGGGTTCATGGCCCCCGCGAGGCCTTGCTGACTCTCGAAAGCCTCCCCAACCGCCAGTCGCTGGAAGCGCAGCATCTCTACCATGCCATCCGTGCCAGCTTCTTTGAGGCGCTAGGCCAGCCCGCCGAAGCCCGCACCGCCTACCAACGCGCCGCCGAACTCGCCCAGTGCGAGGCGGAAAGAGAGTTTCTGCAACGTCAGGCCCTGTCCTGCGGTGCAGGGTCGCGCTCATGAAGCACCCCTGACAGGTCAAGGATGCGCAACCCGCTTCAAAAAGGGGCATGCACCGGTCGTTGCCGAAAACCGCGGGACGTTCTAGCGGAAGATGTGATTACTCTGCTGCCTGCTGCGCCCAAAAAAAGTATTCCAGCGCTTCAGCGCGCTCAGGTGCTGCCACACTGCAACGAGCTGAAGCTCAAAAGTACTCTGCGCACCTGCCGCCCCCCCTGGATCGGCCTGCTGCCACTTGTGGCGGCCCTGATTCTCCTGCCGGGCTTTTCCCCCACCGTCCATGCCGCTCCGCCCAACATCCTGCTCATCCTCTGCGATGACCTCGGCTACGGCGACCTTGGCTGCTACGGCCAGAAGCAAATCCTGACCCCGCACCTCGATCAATTGGCCGCCGACGGCACGCGCTTCACCCAGGTTTATGCCGGTTCCTCCGTGTGTGCGCCCTCGCGCTGCTGCCTGATGACCGGTCGGCACAACGGCCACAGCCGCATCCGCGACAACATCCCGCACGGAATCTTCCTGCGCGACGAGGATCTGACCCTTGCCGAAGTGCTCAAGCCCGCCGGTTACCGCACCGGCGCCATCGGCAAGTGGGGCCTCGGCACGCATCCCTCCGAAGGCGTGCCGGAACGCCAGGGCTTCGACCACTTCTACGGCCACCAGGACCAGGATCAGGCGCACTTTTATTATCCGGATCACCTCTGGGACGGCGGCCGCGTCGTCCTGCTGCCAGGCAACCGGGGCGAACACAGGCAGCAGTACACCCATGACCTGTTCACCGAGCGCGCCCTGGAGTTTGTGAGCGCCCAAGGAGAGCAGCCCTTTTTCCTCTACCTCGCCTACACCCTGCCACACTGGTCGGACTACCCGCTGAAATCCGACGACTCCCAGATCGTGCCCAGCGACGCCCCCTACAGTGGTCGCGACTGGCCGCAGGTGGAGAAGAATTATGCAGCCATGGTGACGATGATCGATCGCGACGTCGGCCGACTCCTGGACCGCCTCAGTGAGCTCGGACTCGACCGCGACACCCTGGTGATTTTCACCAGCGACAACGGTCCCTCGGCCGAAGCCAAGCATGATCCCGCCTTCTTTCAGAGCGCCGGCCCGCTGCGCGGCAGCAAACGCGATCTTTATGAGGGTGGCATCCGCGTGCCCATGCTGGTGCGCTGGCCTGGGCGCGTGCCGGCGGGACGGGTCAGCGACGCCGTTTGGACCCACTGGGATTTGCTGCCGACGCTCGCCGAGATCGCCGGGCAAGCCGTGCGGGCTCAGGTCGAGGGTCGCTCCGCGCTCGCCACCCTCGAAGGCGGCGGCGCACCGGAGCACGACTTCCTCTACTGGGACTACGGCCACACGCGCGGCCTGTACAAGCAGGCCCTGCGCCAGGGCGACTGGAAGGCGGTGCGCCCGGGAGCTGGCAAGCCGCTGGAGTTGTATGACCTGCGCTACGATGCAGCGGAGAGTCAGGATGTCGCCAGTCGCCATCCCGAGGTCGTCGCCCGCCTTGAAGGTCTGCTCGACAGCGCCGCCAGTCCGGACCCGAACTACCCGATTGCACCGGCAAAAACCCCCAAGCCCCGCCAGCCATGACCCCTCTTCCGACGGCTCTGGCCTCCTCCACGCCCCCCAACGCTTCAGCACGCCCATGCGCTGCCGAGCCCTGCAAACGTACTCCAGCGCTTCAGCGCGCCTGCACCCTGTCACATCCCCACGCACGAAAGCTCGAAAGTACTCTGCGCGCCCACGAACTGAAGCTCAGGAGCACCCTGCCCGTCCGTTTACGAAGCAGGCTCGGTCTGCTCAGACTGGCGGCACTCCTGGTTCTTATGGCCGACTTCGCTCAGGCCGCCCCCGCCCCCACCCCCAACGTCCTGCGGATCGTCGCCGATGACCGCGGTTACGGCGATCACGGCAGCTACGGGGGCAAGGCCCGGACACCGCACCTCGACCGCCTCGCCGCCGAAGGTGTCCGCTTCACCGATTTCCACAGCAACGGCAGCGTCTGTTCGCCGACGCGTGCCGCCCTGCTCACGGGTCGCTACCCGCACCGCCTCGGCATTGAAACCGCCCTGCCAACCGACTGGCATGACAACGGCCTCGGTGCCCCGCGCAATCGCAACCAGGTCACCATCGCCGCCCGCCTGCGCACGGCCGGTTATGCCACCGCCATCTTCGGCAAGTGGCACCTGGGCAAGCACATGGACAGCAATCCCGTGCGTCACGGGTTCGACGAGTTTCGCGGCCTGACCTGCGGCTGCGGCGATTACTTTGCCAAACTTGACCGCACCGGTGTTGAGGACTGGTGGCACAATGAAACGCGCGTCGAGGAGAGCGGCTACGTCACCGAGGTGCTGACCGACCATGCCGTGCGCTTCATCAGCGAGCAGCGCGACCGGCCCTTCTTCCTCTACCTGCCGCACCTTGCCATCCACTTCCCCTGGCAGACTCCCGAGGATGCCGGTCGCGGCACCCGCCAGCCTGGAGTGGCCTTCAACAGCAACGAGCCCGGCCTGAACAGCAAGCTCGGCCCGCACGAGCCGGAGGAGGTCGCTCAAACCGTGGTGCGCATGATCGAATCCCTCGACACCGGTGTTGGCCGCGTGCTGGCGACCCTGCGTGAGCACGGCCTCGACGAACGCACGCTCGTGGTCTTCACCTCCGACAACGGCGGCTACCGTCGCTATGCCAAGGCCTGGACCCAGGGCATTTCCAACAACGGCCCGCTGCGCGGCCAGAAGGGCGACGTCCATGAAGGCGGTCATCGCGTGCCCAGCATCGCCCGCTGGCCGGGCCGCATCCCGGCCGGCCGCGTCACCGATGCCACGGCGATGAGCATGGATCTGGCCCCCACCTTCCTCGAGTTCGCCGGTCTGACAGCACCGGCAGCCGGCTCGCCGAAGGCCTTCGACGGCGTTTCCCTGGTGCCGCTGCTGACCAAGGGTGCCGCCCTGCCGGAGCGAGCCCTGTTTTGGCGCCACACCGGCCCCGGCGGGCCGCGTGCGGTCCGACTCGGCCCGTGGAAACTCGTGCAACCGCCGGGTCGCCAGCCCGCCGAACTGTATCGGCTCGATGCCGATCTCGGAGAGACCCGTGACCTGTCGACCGCCGAGCCTAAACGCGTCGCCCACCTGCAGCAACTGCTGCAAGGTTGGGAAAGCTCGCTCAATGCCGCCCGTTGAAACCGCCGCCAAGACACCATGAGCTTCCGCCCCTTCCTCCTCTGCCTCTGTCTCGCCGGCACTGCCGGGGCTGCGGCGCCGAACGTGCTCTTTCTCGTCGCCGACGACCTCAACTGCGCCCTCGGCGCCTACGGCGACAAGACGGCGGTCACTCCCCACCTCGACCGCCTCGCCGCGCGCGGCCTGGTCTTCCAACGCGCCTACTGCCAGCAGGCGGTCTGCAATCCCTCACGCTCTTCCTTCCTCACTGGACTGCGACCCGACACGGTCGGGGTCGATGACCTGCGCAAGGGTTTCCGCGACACCGCCCCCAACGGCAAAAGCCTTGTCACCCTGCCGCAGCATTTCAAAAATCAGGGCTGGTTCTGCCAAAACATCGGCAAACTTTTTCACAACATGGGCGACACCCAGGACCGCGTGTCGTGGTCGATCGACGAAGTTCTGCATGCCGGCACGCACGCGGCGGACACGGTGTTTGCCAACACGCCGCGACGCCCCGGTGAAGCGGCGCCCGGCTACAAGGCGCCGGTCACCGAGGCGCTCGACGTGCCCGACACCGCCTATCGCGACGGCCAGATCGCCCGCCTCGCCGCCGCCGTGCTGCGCGATCGCGCGGGCCAAACGCAGCCCTTCTTCCTCGCCGTCGGTTTTTGGCGGCCGCACCTGCCGTTTGTGGCGCCAAAGAAGTACTGGGACCTCTACGATCCCGCCAGCATCCCCCTGCCGGAGCCGGCGACCGCACCGCAGGACGCGCCGGCGATCGCCCTGCATGCCTCGGGTGAAATCCGCGGTTACGGCGGCCCGCCCAAGGACCGCGCCTTCAACACCGAGGAAACCCGCCACTACCGCCACGGCTATTATGCCTCGATCAGCTTCCTCGATGCCCAGATCGGCCTCATCCTCGACGCGCTCGAAGCCTCGGGTCAGGCGGACCACACGATCATCGTCTTCACCTCCGACCACGGTTTCCACATCGGCGAACACACGCTCTGGGGCAAGACCTCCAACTTCGAACTCGATGCGCGCGTGCCGCTGATCGTCTCCGATCCGCGCCAGCCGGCCGGCCAGGGCCGCAAGACCGGCGCGCTGGCGGAACTTGTCGATCTGTACCCAACCCTTGCCCAGCTCGCTGGCATCGCCGACACGCTGCCAAAAAATCTGGAGGGCGACAACCTTGCACCGGTGCTGGCCAACCCCGCCGCGACGGTGAAAAGCGCCGCCTTCACCCAGCATCAGCAGCCGTTTTATGGACCGCCCTCGAACTGGCAGGCTTGGGGGCGGTCGATCCGCACCGAGCGCTGGCGCTACACCGAGTGGCGCGCCCTTGGCGACGGCCAACTCGTCGCGCGTGAGCTGTACGATCACGACAGCGACCCGCTGGAGACGCGCAACCTGGCCGGGCAGACCGAGCTGAAGGAAACCCTGGCGCCGCTGGCGGCGCAACTGGCCGAACGGTTTCGCAAGAAGTGACGGCCCTTGATGGCACGACCTTCCTCGCCGCGTATCTGTCGGCATGATGCGTTTGTTTTTCGCCAGCCTCCTCCTCGCCGTCAGCCTGCCCGCCGAGACGCCGTCCTCGTTGCACAGCCTGCCGCTCGTTTTTCAGGAAGACTTCGAGAAGGGCCGCGAGCGCTGGGAAGTGACCGATGAAAAAAGTTGGACGCATCGCGTGGTCGACGGCAACGCCGTGTTCGGCATCAACCGCCGCGAAAGCGACTACCAGCCGCCGCATCGCAGTCCATTGCACATTGCCCTGCTCAAGGACGTCACCGCCGCGGACTTCGTCCTGACCTTCAAGGTGCGCAGCACCAAGGACACCGGCAACCACCGCGACTGCTGCGTCATCTTCAACCACCAGGACGCCGCCCACTTTTATTACGTCCACCTCGGCGCCAAGCCCGACCCGGCCAGCGGCCAGATCATGATCGTGCAGAACGCCCCGCGCCGGCCCCTGACGAACAACACCCGGCCCGTTCCCTGGACCGATGGCTGGCATCAGGTCAAGGTCGTTCGCGAGGTCGCCTCGGGCCGCATCGATGTCTACTTCGATGACATGGCCAAACCTCACCTGAGCGTCAGTGATACCACCTTCGGTCGCGGCCGCCTCGGCCTCGGTTCGTTTGACGACATGAACGACTTCGATGACATCCGCCTGTATGCGCAACCCTGACCCCTTCCGCCTGACTCGCCGCGCCTGGCTGCCACTGGCCGCCGCCCTGCTGCTGACTCCTGCGGGCTTTGCCCAGGAGCCGGAGAAGGGTGTGCCGCCCGGGGTTCGCCTGCACCGCGATCTCGCCTACATTGCCGACGGCGATCCCGCGCAAAAGCTCGACCTCTACCTGCCCGTCACCCTGCCGGAAAAGCCGCTGCCCCTGATCGTCCACATCCACGGTGGCGGCTGGCGTGCGGGCAACAAATTCCCCTGCCCGGTCGCCAACTACGCCCGCCTCGGTTACGCCGTCGCCAGCGTCGGCTACCGCTTCAGCCAGAAGGCGGTTTTCCCGGCGCAGATTCAGGACTGCCAGGCGGCGATCCGCTGGTTGCGTGGCCACGCGGCCACCCACCACCTCGATCCGGACCGCGTCGGCGTCGTCGGCGGTTCGGCCGGTGGCCATCTCTCCGCCCTCGTCGGCACCGCCGGCGGCAAGGGGATATTCCCAGCGATTGGCGGGCACACCGACTCCAGTGATCGCGTGCAGGCGGTCTGCGACATCTACGGCCCGGCCGATTTCACCACCGTCGTGCGGCAGGCGGGTGAGGATCCGAACGTGAAAAACATCTTCGCCTTCAACACGCCCTCGGACCCGTACTCGTCACTCATCGGAGCGCCGCTCGACGACACCGCCAAGGCGCAGGCGGTCAGTCCAGTGCACTACGTCAGCAAGGACAACCCGCCCTTCCTGATCCTGCACGGCACCCACGACGCCCTGGTGCCGTACGCCCAGAGCGTGCAGTTCGAAGCCGCGCTGAAAGCCGCCGGCGTGCCCGTCTGGCTGCAGACCCTGCCCGGCGCCGGCCACGGCGGGCCATCGTTCGCCTGGACGGGCGTGCAGCAGCTCATGCGCGACTTCTTCGACAAGCACCTCAAGAGCGCCGATGTCGAACTCCGGCTCGTGCCTGCGGAGAAGTAGCCGTACTTCAGCGCGTTCAGGAGCTGCCACGCCCCGACGAGCTGAAGCTCAAAAGTACTTTGCCGCGCCCCCGCGGCCCCACCAACGTACTCCAGCGCTTCAGCGCGCTCAGACTCGGCCACGCCTCGACGAGCTGAAGCTCGAAAGTACTTTGCCAGCCCCCTCAGCCCCACCAACGTACTCCAGCGCTTCAGCGCGCTCAGGCTCCGACACGCCCCCACGAGCTGAAGCTCTGGAGTACTTTTGCCAGCCCCCTCAGCCTGACTCCGGCAGGAAGGTGGGAAACACCAGACCGCGCGTTCCGCTGACCGGGGCGGTGGACTGGGCGACGTGCATTTCGACGTTGCGGGCGCCCCAGCCATAGGAGGTGCGCACGAGGCCGGCGGCGGCGCAGGGCACGAGGAAAACGACGGTGCGACCGCGCAGCAGGTCGAGCGCGCGCCAGAGCAGGGCCGCGCCGCTGGCTTCATCGGCGGCGACGCCGGGGCCGATCATCGTGAAGCTGGGGTGATCGCTGACCCCAAGCACACCGTTGATCTGACCCTCGGAATCTTCGGACACGAGCACTTGCCAGGAACCCGCGCGGTTGGCGAGGAAGAAGGCGTAGTCTTTCTCGCGACGAATGCCCTGCAGCGACTGCTCGAAATCAGCCAGCCGCGCCGCCTCATCGGCACGGGCCGGGCGCACACGCTCCACACCCGCCGGCGCGGCGGCCAAGAGGCCGTCGGCAGGCACGCTGAGCAGCAGATCCTGGAAGATCGTACCGGGCACGAAGCCGAGTCGGGTGTACAGCGAAAAGGAATCGAGGTTGAGCAGGCTGGACACCAGTCGCGCCGGCTTGCCCAGAGCCTTGGCCTTGGCGAGCACCGCCTGCATCATCGAGCGGGCGATGCCGCGACCGGCCGCTTCGGGCGCGGTGGCGACGATGCCGACCGCGACATGGGTCTCGCGCTCGTGCGAGAAACAGACGCCGAGCAGTTCGCCGCTGTCTTCATCGCGCGCGGTGACCGCCTCGCCGGGATCGAGCGCCTCATAGACTTCCGGGAAGATCCGAAAGGGATCCGGGCTGTCGCCGAAGCGTGCGCCCTGGCGCAGGCGGCTTTCGTACCAGTCGACCAGCGAACGGTGCAGCAAACGCGCCACCGCCTCGTGATCGGCGGCGGACAACGGGGTAAAGGCGACGGTGCAGGCCATGGCGCTCAGACGACTTCCCAGCCCTTGCGGTAGCTGCCGTGGATGAGCGGCTCCAATTCCGGCAGGCCCTTGGCCTGCATGAGCGCGCCATCCCATTCCAGGGTCTTGCCGCTGCGCAGCGACAGCACGCCGAGCAGAACAATCTCGGTGAGGTGGGCGGCGTAGTCGAAGGGACTGCTCGCCGCCGCCCCGCCCTTGCAGGCGTCGATCCAGTCGCGGTGATGGCCGTTGGAACGCTTCAGCCGCGGCTCCGGCTTCTTGTAGGAGGCGCGCAGCGTGTCCGGGAACAGCCGCGGCGCACCGCCACTGCCGTCGCACTGAATAACGCCCTTATCGCCGATGAAGAGCGTGCCACGCTTGGGCAGCGGGAAGGCGCCGAGCGCCTCCGGCTTCTGCGGCATGAGGCCGCCGTCATACCAGGTGAGATGGATGGCGGGGCGCTTGTCGGCCGCGGGGAAGTCGTAATGGATGATCGAGCCGTGCGGGGCGATGTCCTTGTCCATGACACCGGCGGCAAAGGCCTGCACGCGCGAAGGCAGCGGCAGATCGAAGGCCCGCACCGCCGTGTTGAGGTCGTGGCAGCCGAAATCACCGATGCCGGTGGTGCCGAAATCCCAGAAGTCGCGCCAGGCGACCGGGAAGTAGGCGGGATGGAAGGGCCGCTCTGCACGCGGGCCGAGCCAGAGATCCCAGTTCAAGCCCGCCGGCACCGGCGGAGTCTCGGTCGGCCGGCCGGTGAGGGTCGGATTCCAGCGCTTGGCGCCCACCCAGGAATGGATTTCACGCACCGTGCCGATGGCGCCATCCTGCAGGTATTCCATGGTCTCGCGCGTGCCCAGTGAGGAATGGCCCTGGCTACCCAGCAGGGTCGCCTTGCCGGTCTCCTTCATCACCTGGGCCACGAGGCGCGACTCGCGGATGTTGTGGGTCAGCGGCTTCTCGCAGTACACGTGCTTGC
>CAZSBO010000025.1:21389-32449 GCA_964605265.1 uncultured Prosthecobacter sp. | reverse complement strand
CGATGATGTTGTCGGGCAGTCTGGCTTCGTCCGGCGGCATCTCCAGATCGGGATCGGCATGGCGGATGGCGGTCAGCAGCAGGCTCTGTTCCGGTTGGCCCGGCACCACGGCAGGACCGTTGTCGCCGCCACGGCGCAGGTCGTCGCGGCTGTCGAGCCGGAGACCACCCTTGGCCTTGCCGGATTCAGCGGAGTGGCACTCGTAGCAGTGCTTCACCAGCACGGGTCGGATCTTGGCTTCAAAAAAAGCGGTGTCGGCGCCGGCTGCGGCGACCGGCAGAAGCAGCAGGAGAAGGGCTTTCATGGCGGTGAGGTGGCTTCCGTTTTCTTGTGTTCCAACCAGTTGGCGAGGGTCTCGGCGGGCCAGGTCCCGCTGAGCACGCGCGTGTCGCCCTCGCTCTGCCAAAGGTGCCAGCCTGGTGCATCCTCGTGCAGGGCGGCGAAGGTCAGTTCCGTCGCGGACTTCCAGGCCGGCAGGGTGCGGCACTGCCAGCCGGGATGCGCTGGCGACAGGATTTGCGTGGCGCCCGTGGCCAGTTCCACGACGGCGACCGCATCGGTTTCGCTTTCGACGACGGCGACACGTTGTCCGTCGGGCGAGGCGGTGAGCCAGCCGAGATTGGCCGGCAGATCACCGGGGGCGGTCGGCACAGCCGTCACGGTTTTGCCGTCGGCCAAAAACAGACGCGGAGCCAATTCCGAGTCGGGGGTGACGGCAGGCAGGGTCACCGGCAGGCTGGCAAAGAGCACGCGGCCGTCGGTCAGCACCTGCAGCAGCGGGCGGTTGAATTGCAGGGCTGTCGCCAGGGTGACGGGGTTGCCGAGGCGGTCGGGACCGCGCTGCTCGACCGGTTGACCATCGGGTCCGATTTCGAGCCGAGGTCGCAGCAGGACGCCGCTGGGGGCGACGACTTCCAGGCGCAGCAGACTGACGATTTTTTCGCCCTCGCCGCCGAGGGGGGCCATGAAGACGAGGGAACGGCCATCCGGGGTCCAGTCGAAGGCGGCGCTCACCTGGCGGGCAACGACATGACCCGGGCGGCCGTCGAGCGGCAGTACTTCAAGCACCGGGCTGCGTCCGTCGTCATCGAGGCTGAGCACGGCCAGCAGCGGCTGTTGGGGGGAGACGCGCGGCAGGTGCAGCGGCTTGAGCAGGCGGCGCGCCAGAGGTCGGGTCTCAGTGACGTGGCCTTTTTCGTCGAGTCGGATCAGGAGCAGTTCTTGGAGCGCGTGACCGGCCTGCGGGCGACCGAGGGCGTTGGCAAGGTCGGTGCCCTTGGGCAGCGCCTGCAGGCGTGTTTCGATCTCCGCCGGTGTGCGTTCATGCTGCAGGCGGAGGGCGGCGGCGAAGCGCTGGCCTTGCAGTTCGGACAGGCCGTTCATGAGGTCGTCGAGCGCCCGCGCATCCCGACCTGCCGTCTCCAGCAGTGGCAGCACCAGCGGCAGCAGGGCTTCGACTGCCTGCACCTCCGTCGCCGGCAGCAGCGCTCGCGCCTCTTCCCAGCGGTGAATCACGCGGGCCCGCAGGGCCACAAAGCCCTCGCCCTCGGGCAGCCAGCTCACGGATTGCACTTCACCAGTGTCGACCAGAACGGGGCCGAGTTGGCCATCGGCATCGGCCAGATGCAGGCCGTCGGCGAGGCGGACGAGGGCGCGGTCGCCCTGGGGCGACCACCAGGCCCGTTCTTCGGGGAAGCAGCCCGCCAGAAGCAGCAGGGGCAGCAGCAGCCAGCGTTGCAGGTTCATCGCAGGGAGGTGGCGGGTTGCGAAGCCGTGTCGACACGCAGGATCTGGATGCCCGTGCCGGCGGGATCGAAGGACATGCGGTACTTGGCCCACGGGCTGCCAGGGCGCGGCGTCGCTGCGGCGAGCGGGGGCGGTGGGCCGCCGCGGCCGGCGAGGTAGCCACCGGTGCCGGCCAGGCCGGCCAGCATCAGTACGGCGGCCGCGCGGGCCAGCCAGGAGTGCCAGTGCGGTCGGTGGGCGCGGTGGCTGGGTGTCGTGGCGGGCACGCGCGCCAGTTCCGGGTGCTGCAGCACGGCGGCCTGGGTGGTGGTCAGCGTGGCGAGCAGGCGCCCGGCTTCGGCGCGCGCCGGAGCGTGGGTGGCGAGGTGGTGCTCGAGCAGTTCCGCGGCTTCGGGCGAAAGCTCGCCGAAGTGGCGGTCGATGAGCAGGGCATGCAGGGACTCGGGTTTCATGGCGGTCAGTCGGTGGTTTCGTTTTGCAGCCGTTCGCGCACGGCGGCGACGGCGTGGTGGAGTCGGGAGCGCACGGTGCCGAGCGGGATGCCCAGCGCCTCGGCGATCTCGGCGTAGGAAAGGGATTGGGCGAAGCGCAGGTCGAGGATCTCGCGCTGCAGCGGCGGCAGGGCGGCGATGGTTTCGCGGGCAGCCTCGACGCGCAGGTCGCGCGCCGGTGCGGGCACCTCGGCGGCGGCGGCATCGAAGGGCACGGTGCGCTCGCGGGCATGGCGCGACCAGACCGCCTGGCTGAGATGGCGGGCGATGCCGAACAGGTAGCCGCGCGCGCATTTCGGTGTGCGGCCATCGCGCAGGCCGCGCGCCATCTCCAGGAAGGTTTCCTGAACGAGATCCTGCACCGTCTCCGTGCCGGCATGCCGACGCGCGAAGTAGCGCGCGAGGTCGGCGGCGCTCTCGGTGAAGAGGCGTTCCAAAAAGGGTGGTTGATCCGTGGTGTCCACGCGGTGTGCAGGCAATGGGCCGCCTGCGCAGACAGGCTAGCATTTTCGACGTGGGCCTTTCGATGCAAAAGGTTCAGTGGCGGTGAAAAAAACCGCGCGACCGGCGTTGACTGGCTGCATGCGTTTCCTCCTTCTGTTTTCCCTGCTGGCCGCCGCGCCAGCGCTCCCGGCCCAAACCGTCGCCAAGGCCAAGGATCCGGTCGATCAACTGGCCGCGGCCCTGACGCCCTCGCGCAAGCTTGTTTACAAGCAGGTTGGCGAACGCGCCCTGGAGATGCATGTGTTTGAGCCGGAGGAGCATCGTTCCGGTGAACGTCGCGCCTGCTTTCTGACGATCCACGGCGGCGGCTGGGCCGGCGGGGCGCCGCCGCGCATGTATCCCTTTGCCGCCCACTACGCGCGGCAGGGCTGGGTTGGCATCAGTCTGCAGTACCGTCTCTACAATCCGAAAACGGGCGTCAGCGTCTTTGACTGCGTCAAGGATGTGCGCTCCGCCATGCGCTACCTGCATGATCATGCCGGTGAACTCGGCATTGATCCCGCAAAAATCGTTGTCAGCGGCGGCTCGGCCGGCGGGCATCTGGCGGCGGCGACGGCGCTGTTCGACGAGGTCCATGAGGCGGGTGAGGTGGGCAGGGTGACGCCGGCCGCGCTCGTCCTGCTGTTCCCGGTCATTGACACCTCCGCCGAGGGGTACGGTCAGGCCAAGATCGGCGAGCGCTGGCGTGAGCTGTCGCCCCTGCACCGGGTGCGTCCGGGGTTGCCGCCGACGCTGGTGTTCCATGGCACGGGCGACACCGTCACACCCTTTGCCGGCGCCAAGGCTTTTCATGAGGCGATGCGTCAGGCGGGCAACACCTGTGAACTCGACGTCAACGAGGGCGGGGTGCATGGCTACCTGATGTTCAACAGGGCGCTGTTCGACGACACCCTGCGCAAGTCGGATGCCTTTCTGCGCGCGCAGGGACTCTTGGCACCGTAACTCCTGACGCTCGCGGGGATTTCGTGCTTGCCCGTGGCGCTGCTTCCGGAGCAGACTCCGGCAACCCCTTTTTTGCCTGTGTCCGCCCGCCCCGTTCATCCCGCCGACCAAACCGTCACCGCCGCCCAGGCCGAGGCGGATGCCCGCCAGCTCGAGACCCTCATCGAGGGGTTGGCGCAGATCATCCTCGGCAAGGAACCGGTCATCCGCCTGGCGGTGACCTGCCTGCTCGCGCGCGGTCATCTGCTCTTTGAAGATCAGCCGGGGGTGGGCAAGACCCTGCTCTCCCAGGCACTCGCGCAGGCGCTGGGCCTGCAGTTTCGTCGCGCCCAGTTCACCAGCGATCTGCTGCCGGCCGATTTGCTCGGTGCGAACATTTTTGATCGCGCCTCCGGCGGCTTCGTGTTCCATCAGGGGCCGGTGTTTGCCCAGGTGCTGCTGGCGGATGAGATCAATCGGGCGACGCCGAAGACCCAGTCGGCCCTGCTGGAGGCGATGGAGGAGGGCAAGGTCACCTGCGACGGCATCACCCATGCCCTGCCGACGCCCTTTTTCGTCATTGCCACGCAGAATCCGTCGACACAGATCGGCACCTTCATGCTGCCGGAATCGCAGCTCGACCGCTTCCTGATGCGCCTGGCGCTCGGTGTGCCGGATCGCGAGGCCGAACGCGCCATCCTGCAGGGCCAGGACCGCCGTGAAATGTTGCGCGCCCAGGCGGAGATCCTGCCCTGGGCCGCCTTGCGCGAGATGCAGGAGCGGGCGCGCCGGGTCTTTGCCGCACCGGCCCTGCTCGATTACGTGCAGGACTTGCTGGCGGCCACCCGCGCCCAGGGACATGGCCTGTCGCCGCGCGGCGGACTGGCCCTGCTCGCCGCGGCGCGGGCTTGGGCGCTGGGGCATGGGCGACCGATGGTGCTGCCCGAGGACGTGCAGGCGGTCGCTCCGGCGGTGATGGGACATCGCCTGGCCGGCGGTGCCACCGAGGCGGCCCGACTGCTGGAAGAGACCCCGGTGCCCTGACACGGCCATGAGCGCGTCCGTTCCAGAGAAGAGCGACCGGCGGTCGGCGGTCGATCGCACCCGTCTGCGGCCAACGCCGCACACGTTTTCCTGGCTCGGACTCTGTGCGGCGATGCTGTATGCCGGTGCGGTGCAGTCGAACGGTGCCGCCTACCTGCTCGCCTTCCTCACTTTTGTTCTAGGCGCCGTCAGTGGGTTGCATGCGCGCGCCAACCTGCGCGGACTGGAGCTGCGCTGTGGCCGGGTTTGCCGCCATGGGGAAGGGGAGGTGTTGCCGGTGGAACTGATCGCGACCGATGGTCTTTCCCATCACGGCATCGAGATCATGCTGGCGGGTGCCACCGGGGGGCAGTGGCTGGACTCGGCCGGTCGCGGCGAGGTGGTGCCGTTCGATTTGCGCCTGCCGCCGGAGGGTACGCCACTGCAGGTGTTTCTGCGCAGTGCCCATCCACTCGGTTTGTTCCAGGCCCGCCGCGAACTGCAGGTGTTTTTGCAGCAGCCACGCGCACCCGCGCCTTCCGGCAGCCTGCCCCTGCCTCCACCCGAGTCCGGTGCCGATGCGGCCGCCGCCGCTGGTGGGGCGGTCGGCGGCACCGAGGGCGAGGACTTCGCCGGCGTGCGCGAGTGGCGGCCGGGCGACTCCTTGCGCCGGGTCGACTGGCGCGCCCTGGCGCGCGGGCGGCCACTGCTGGTGAAGACCTGGGCGGGGGGCGGCGGGCAGCGCCATTTCGATTGGCAGTCGCTGCCGATGCCGGAAGCCGAGCGTCCCGGCCAGCTCGCCCGTTGGATCGAGGAGGCGGAGCGCCTGGGTTTGACCTGGCGCCTGTCGCTGCCGGGTCGCGAAGTGCCTGCCGGTGCCGGACCCGCGCACGCCGAGCGCGGTCTGGCGGCGCTCGCCGAACTGCATCCGGCCGGCGCCGCCGTGCAGGCGGGTCGCCGCCGCGCCAAGCCGCCGCCCAGCGCCGAACACGCGCGGCGGGTGGCGACGGCGCCGTTGGTCCTGCTCGGTGCCGCAGTCCTGCTGGCCGCCATGGTGCTGCTGGACTTTGTCGCCCCTGCCAGCGTCGTGCTGCTGGCGGTCTGTTGGCTGTGGCGACTCGTACTCGCGCGCGGCGAGGCGCCGCCGGCACGTTACAGCATGGGCTTCAGTGCCGCCCCGCGGCGCTGGCTGCCGGTGGTGCGCTTCTGGCCGCTGGTGGTCCTCGTCGGCGGGGTCGTCCTGGTCCATCTGACGACCGGTGGTGCCTGGGGCATGGAGGCCGGGGTGGCCGTGTTGCTGGTGCTGCTCGGTGCCAAGTTGCTGGAGTCGCGCTCGCCCCATGATTTCCAGATCATCGCCATGATCGGCTGGTTCCTCTGCCTGTGCGGCTTGCTGACCGACCAAGGCATTGGCCGCACGCTGGGCATGCTGACGATCTATGCGGCGGTGGCGGTGGGCATGATCTGGATGCGGCGCGGGGCGTCCGGGCCGGGTGGGGCGTTGCGCCTCGGTGCGCGCCTGCTGGCCCAGGCGGCGCTGCCGTCGCTGCTGCTGTTCCTGGTCTTTCCGCGCATGAGTCTCGACACGCTGGCGCGCATGGGCACCGGCCAGCTCAGTCAGACCGGCGTGCCGGTCTCGCTTGAACCCGGCCGTGTCTCGCAGGTGGCGAAGAGTGGCGAGACGGCCTTTCGCGTGCGCTTCCCCGATGCCGCACCGCCTGTTCGCCAGCAGTTGTACTGGCGCTGTGTCGTGCTCTGGGAATGCAACGGCCTGAGTTGGCGGCGCGGTCCGGTGTTCTCCTACACCGAGCACCGCCGCGACCGGCAGCCGGGCGACATCCGCCAGTCTGTGACGCTGGAACCGCATGGCCAGCTTTGGCTGCCGGCGCTGGATCAGCCGGTTTGGGCGCGCGACGGGGGTGAAACACCGGGTCTCTATGCCGATCGCACCCTCGGTGCCAGTGAGCCGGTGCGCAGCGCCCGCCGTTTCGAAGTGGTTTCCCGGCCGCGGCTTGAGCCGGAACCGCTGCCGGTGTCGCGCCGGCAGGCGGCCCTGCAACTGCCGTCGCGCCTGCCGGACTCGCTGCGCGAGTTGGTCGAAGGCTGGCGACGCGAGGCGGCCGGGCCGGAGGACATGGTTCAGGCGGCGCTGCAGTACTTTGCGACCGAGGGTTTTCAATACACCCTTGAACCGGGCACCTACCTCGGGCCGACGGCCCTCGAGGACTTCCTGCTGCGCCGGCGCACCGGTTTTTGCGAGCACTTCAGCGCCGCCTTTGCCACCCTGATGCGCCTGGCTGGGGTGCCTTCGCGCATCGTCATGGGCTATCTCGGCGGCGAGTACTCGGAGCGCGGTGGGTACATGATTGTACGGCAGTCGGACGCCCATGCCTGGACGGAGGTCTGGCTGGAGGGCTCCGGCTGGACGCGGGTGGATCCGACGGTTTCGGCGGCGCCGGCGCGCGGCGATCTTGATTTGGAGAGTTATCTGCTCGGCGACGTGGAGGCGCTGGAGCGCTTCCGCAGCAGTTACTGGGGACGCGGCCTGCAGCAGTTCCGGCTGTTCTGGGACCACCTCAATTTCCAGTGGTACAACACCATCGTCAGTTTTGACGAAGAAGCGCAGTTCGAGTGGCTGAGCTGGCTCGGTCTGAGCGGCCTGCCGCGGCGCGAACTGCTGCTTGGCCTCAGTTTCGGGGGGCTCGCCGTGATGCTTTTCGGGCTGCATGTCTGGCTGCGGCGCCCCGGGCGGGATCCGGACCCGTGGGCGCGCGCCTGGCTTGAGCTGTGCAGCCGGCTTGAGCGCCAGGGGCTGCCGCCGCGAAGGGCCGGCGAGGGGCCGCTGGCGTATGCGGGTCGCGTCGCGCCCGGCCGGCCTGAGATTCTGGATCTGGCGCGCCGTTACGCTGAGGGGCGGTACGGGCCGGCGCCGACGGATGTCAGTTCCTTCCGCCGCGAGGCGCGTGCCCTGACCCGGACTCGCGACTCGACAAAGGCCGGCAACTTTGGTGAGATGCCGTCATGAACGCCGAGTCCCCGCGCCTGTTGCCCGTGTTTCTGTTCACCGGCTCCTACATGGCGGCCGCTGTTGCCGGCTCCCTGCTGCAGGCCAACCGCGAGTTCGTCTTTTACATCGTTGTCATGCTGGTGCTGATCGGCGTCATGACGGTGGTGCACCGTGCGGTCGGCCTGACCGCGCCGTTGCTCTGGGCCTTTTCCATCTGGGGGCTGCTGCACATGGCGGGCGGCTTGCTGCCGCTGCCGGAAGGCCTGCCGCACGATGGCCGGCACGCGGTCCTGTACAGTCTCTGGCTGGTGCCGGAGCGGCTGAAGTTCGATCAGGTGGTGCATGCCTACGGCTTCGGCGTCACCACCTGGCTGTGCTGGCACGCCCTCAGCACAGGATTGTGGCGGCGGTTCGGGGTGCGACCTGCCCCCAGCGCCGGCCTGCTCACCCTCTGCGCCGCTGCCGGCATGGGCTTTGGCGCCCTCAATGAGGTGGTCGAGTTTGTCGCCGTGCTCAGCCTGCCCGACACGAATGTCGGCGGGTACGAAAACACCGGCTGGGATCTGGTGGCCAACCTGGTCGGGGCGGTCCTGGCCGCCTTGTGGCTGCGTCGCGGCAGCGTCGCGCGCGACTAGGGGGTTTTTCCATAAAATCGTTTTTCAGCTTGCCGAAAGGCCGCGGCGTTCTAAATTGCTGCTTCCTTAACCGGACGAGGAATGGCTTTTTTGGCAGGAGTGGGGGTTTCCCCGCTCCTTTTTTGTCTGGACACGGCTTTCATTTATGATCAGCGAACTCAAAGCATTATTCGACTACTACGAGAAAGAGAAGGGCATCGACCGTGACAAGATGGTTGAAGCCCTGCAGCAGGCTCTTCTCGCAGCCTCGAAGAAGAGCATCGGCCCGGCGCGTGAGTTGCGCATTGTCATCGATCCCGACAAGGGCACGATCAAGGCCTGGGCGCGGCTGGTCGCCGTGGAGAAGGTCAGCAATCCCTGGGACGAGATTCCCATCGACAAGGCGCGCAAGGTCAAGAAGGACGCCCAGCCGGGCGACGAGATCGACCTTGAAGTGACGCCGAAAAACATGGGCCGCATCGCCGCCCAGACCGCCAAGCAGACCATGCTGCAGCGCCTGCGCATGGCGGAGAAGGAGAACCTGTACGACGAGTTCAAGGATCGCACCGGCGATGTCGTCAGCGGCGTCATCCGCCGTTTCGACAAGTCCGACGTCGTCGTCGACCTCGGCAAGTTCGAGGGCATCATGCCGTCCAAGGAGCGCGTGACCACCGAGGACTACACCCCGGGCGACCGCATGCGCTTTTATGTCAAGGCCGTCGAGAAGGAGGGCGCCCGCGGCCCCGAGATCATCCTGTCGCGCGCCCACGTCAATTTCGTCCGCCGCCTGTTCGAGTTCGAGGTCAGCGAGATCGCCGACCGCACTGTGGAGATTGCCAGCATTGCCCGTGAGGCCGGCTACCGCACCAAGGTTGCCGTGCACAGCGCCGACGACAAGGTGGACCCGGTCGGTGCCTGCGTCGGCATGCGCGGCGCGCGCGTCAAGAACATCGTCCGCGAGCTCAACAACGAGAAGGTCGACATCATCCGCTGGCACGCCGATCCGGCGACCTTCATCCGCGAGGCGCTCAAGCCAATCAAGGTGCTCAGCATCCAGGTGGCGCCCGACCGCAGTTCGGCGCGGCTGACGGTGAGCGATGAGGAGTTGTCGAAGGCCATTGGTCGCCGCGGCCAGAATGCCCGCCTGACCTCGCGCCTGGTCGGCATGGAACTCAACATCGAACGCGACGAGCACGCCGCCGAAGTGTTCGAGGGCCAGATGGACACCGCCGCCCACGATCTCGAGAACGCCCTTGGCATCAACCTCGACACCGCCCGCAAGCTCATCCAGGGCGGACTCGGCGATCTCGGCATGCTCATGCAGGTCGAGCTCGAGGACATCACCGACGCCCTTCAGGGCGACGCCCAGCTCGCCGCCCAGGTGTTCGAGCGCATGCAGTCATACACCCCCAAGGGAGAGCAGCCATGAGCCTGCCCTCCTGCCCAGTTTTCCGTCAACCCCGCCTGACCGCCGCCCCCGCCGTTCGCCCGTCCCACGCCTCTCATGCCCAGCCGACCCTCATCCTCGAAAGCCAGTCAGCCCACCCCCGAAGCTCCCGCTGAGGAGGTCGTGGATGCTGCCGAGAGCAAGTCCCGCAAGAAGGCGGACAAACAAGTGCTCTCCCTGATCGAGGAGAAGGAAAAGCCGAAGAAGCGCGCCGTGCGCAAGGATGGGCCGGCCGTGCTGCCCGCCCTGGGAGCCCGCCCGGCCGCGGCTCCCGCCGCTGAAGCGAAACCAGCCGAGGCGCCGAAGAAAACCGTCGACGACCAGAAAAAGGAGGCGCTCAACCTCTTTGAGGAGGACGACAAGCCGAAGGTGCGTCGTCGCCCAGCCGCGACCGCCGGCACGGCCCTGCCACCAATCTCCAGGCTCAAGGAGCCGGGTCCCATCGCCGCCGGGCCTGTTGCCGTGCCTGTCATTGCTCCCGTCGAGGCGGCGCCCGCCGCTGAGCCGGTGCAAGAATTCGAAATCAACGAGGCCGGCGAGAAGATCATTCACATCAAGGCGACGACCGTTCCCGTGAAGGAACTGGCGGAGAGGATGGGCCTGAAGCCCTTCAAGATCATTTCCGACCTGATCACCCTCAAGGTTTTTGTCGCCAACGCCGAGAAGTCCATCGACATCGAGGTCGCCGAGAAAATCTGCGAGAAGCACGGGTTCCGTCTGGAGCGCGAGAAACGCGCGAAGGGCGAGGGCATCCACAAGGTTGAGGAAGTCATCGTCGAGCCGGAACCGGTGGCGATCGAGGAGGTCGAGGTTGAGAAGCTTGAGCTGCGCGCCCCGATCATCACCTTCATGGGTCATGTTGACCACGGCAAGACCTCCCTGCTCGATGCCATTCGCAAGACCCAGGTGGTCTCCGGCGAGGCCGGCGGCATCACCCAGCACATCGGTGCCTACAGCGTTTTTCACGAGGGCAAACCGATCACCTTCATCGACACACCCGGCCACGCCGCCTTCTCGGCGATGCGCGCCCGTGGCGCCCACGTCACCGACATCGTCGTGCTCATCATTGCCGCCGACGACGGCATCATGCCGCAGACGCGCGAGGCGCTCAACCACGCCAAGGCTGCCGGCGTCACGCTGATGGTCGCCATCAACAAGTGCGATCTGCCGGCGGCCAACATCCTGCGCGTCAAATCCCAACTCCAGGACATCGGTCTCGCGCCCGTCGACTGGGGTGGCGAAATCGAGTGCATGGAGGTCTCGGCCAAGACCGGCCTCGGCATCGACAGTCTGCTTGAGACCATGGC
>CAZSBO010000025.1:0-21379 GCA_964605265.1 uncultured Prosthecobacter sp. | reverse complement strand
GTGCTCGAACTCAAGTCCGATCCCAAGGCGCCGCCGCGTGCCACCGTCATCGAGTCGTCGATGGTTCCCGGCAAGGGCCCCGTCGCCACCGTCATCATCCGCCAGGGCACCCTCAAGCCCGGCCAGCCCTTCATCTGCGGCCCGCACTGGGGCAAGACCCGCGCCCTCATCAACGACCGCGGCGCTCCCATCAAGGAAGTCCGCCCCGGCATGCCCGTGGAGCTGGTCGGCTTCAGCGACATGCCGCATGTCGGCGACGAACTCGTGGTCATGGACAGCGAGCGCTCGGCCAAGAAGCTCAGCGAGGAACGCCACGAGGAGAGCCGCCAGAAGAAGCTCGCCAGCACCCGCCGCTCCACCCTAGAGCACCTGTTTGCCTCCATCGAAGAGGGCAACAAGAAGTCGCTCAAGATCGTCCTCAAGGCCGACGCCCAGGGTTCGGTCGAGGCCATCCTCGGCGCCCTCAAGGAAATCAAGAGCGACAAGATCAACCAGGAGATCCTGCATTCCGACGTCGGTCCCGTCACCGAGTCTGATGTCCTTCTGGCCAGCGCCTCGGACGCCATCGTCATCGGCTTCAACGTCAAGGTCGAGAACAAGGCGCTCAGTCGCGCCAAGAGCGAGGGCGTGCAGATCAAGCTCTACTCGATCATTTACGAACTGGTTGATCAGGTGAAGGAGGCCATGACCGGCCTACTCGACATGCTCACCCGCGAGAAGGTCCTCGGCCACGCCAAGGTCAAGCAGGTGTTCAAGGTCCACCGCGGCTACGTCGGCGGTTCGCTCGTCATCGACGGGCGCATCGACCGCAAGCAGCGCGCCCGCGTGTTGCGCGACGGCCAGCCCGTCTACGACGGCTCGATCGAGACCCTGCGCCGCTTCCAGGATGAGGTGCCCGAGGTCCGCAACGGCCTTGAGTGCGGCATCAAGCTGCAGGGCTTCAGCGACTACGAGGAAGGCGACATCATCGAGTGCTACGAACTGGAGAAGATCCAGCAGACCCTCTGACCCGCGCCGCCGCGGCCCTGGCCGCGGCGCGTTCCACGCCCTCCGCCCCACCCATGTCCCTCCGCATCCAGCGCGTCGCCGAGCTCATCAAGCGCGAGCTGAGCATGATCCTCGAAAAGGATTACAGCTTCAAGGACTGCATCGTCACCGTCCATGACGCCGTGCCGACCGTCGACCTCAAGCAGTGCTTCATCTATGTCGGCATCCTCGGCCCGGAAAACCGGCAGGAGGGCATTGTCGAGCAACTCAACAAGGCGCGTGGCGCCATCCAGAAGTCGCTGTACAAACGCGTTGTCATGCGCAGCTCTCCCCAGCTGCTGTTCCGCCTCGACAAATCCGTCGAGCGCGGCGTGCGCATCCTCAATGCCATCGACAACCTGCCGCCGCCTGCGGCTGAACCACCGCCCGACGGTGGCGATCGCTGATCCCGCCGCCGGCCCCCGCCGACCCGAGGTTTTCCCGTCCGCCGGACGGGCCTGCCGCACGACTCCCCGACCCCGATGATGACTCCGCTTTCCGAAATTGCCGACCTGCTGCGCGGTGCGCAGCGCATTGGTCTCGCCTCGCACGTCCGCCCCGACGCTGACGCCGTCGGTTCCGTGCTCGGCCTCGCCCTCAGCCTGCGCGCGCTCGGCAAGACCGTCGTGCCGCTGCTCGAGGATGGCGTGCCGGAGAATCTCACCTTCCTGCCCGGCACCGACAGTGTCCAGCGGCCTGGCGGACCCCTCGACCTGGATCTCGCCGTCGCCCTCGACACTGCCACCCATGAGCGCATCGGTGCCGGCTGCGTCGAGGCCTTCAGCCGCGCGCCCGTGCTGGTCAACATCGACCATCACCCGACCAATCCGCGCTACGGCCATCACAACCATGTCGATGGCGACCAGCCGGCGACCGGCCAGATCGTCTACGAACTGCTCACGCAGAACGGCTTGCCGGTCGACGACAGCATCCGTCAGAACCTGTTTGCCGCCATCAGCACCGACACCGGTTCCTTCCAGTTTGCCTGCACCACCGCGCGCAGCCACGAGATCGCCGGCGAGATGATCCGCGCCGGGCTCGACATTGCCCGGCTGTCGCAACTGCTCTACCACACCTTCCCGCGCCGTCGTCTGGAGCTCCAGCGCGCCATGCTCAATGACATGGCCTTTCGCGCTGACGACCGCATCGCCAGCTGGCAGCTCAGCCAGGAACTGCAGCAGCGCGTCGAGGTCCGTCCCGGCGACACCGAGGGCCTGATCGACACCCTGCGCATGATCGACAGCGTCGTCAGCGCCGTGATTTTTGAGGAGCTGCCCGATGGCAAGGTGCGCGTCAGCGCCCGCTCCAAGGACAACCGTCTCGACGTCTCGGCCGTCTGCGCCCGCTTCGGCGGTGGCGGCCACCGCATGGCCGCCGGTGCCCGTCTGCCGGGACCGCTGCCGGCCGCCTCTGAAACCTTTTTGACCGCACTCGAACATGAAGTCCGAAGACTCTCTTAACGGCGTCCTGCTCGTCGACAAGGGCCCCGACATGACCAGCCACGACGTGGTCGCGGTCGCCCGCCGCTGCCTGCGCACGAAAAAAATCGGCCATTGCGGCACGCTCGACCCGATGGCCACCGGCATGCTCATTCTCGTCATCGGCACCGGCACCAAGCTGCAGGACCTGCTGATGAGTGAGGACAAGGAATACACCGGCAGCCTGCGCCTCGGTGTCACCACCAGCACCCAGGATCGCGAGGGCGAGGTGGTCGAGGAGAAGCCGGTGCCGGCCTTGGGCGACGATGATGTGCGCGCCGCCTTCGATGCCTTCCGCGGCGATTTCTACCAGACCCCGCCCATGGTCAGCGCGGTCAAGATCGACGGCGTGCCGCTGTACAAGCTCGCCCGCCAGGGCAAGGAGGTCGAGCGCAAGCCGCGCTTCGTGCGCGTCTACGACGCCCAGATCCAGCGCATCGAACTGCCCGACGTCGATTTCCGCGTCGTCTGCAGCAAGGGGTTCTACGTGCGCACCTACGCCCATGACATCGGTCAGAAGCTCGGCTGCGGCGCTCACCTCACCGACCTGCGGCGCACGCGCAGTGGCCACTTCAAGTTTGAGCCCGGCAATCACACCACCTTTGACGCCCTCAAGCAGGGGCGGCGCGAGGAGGTGCTGGCCGCCATGATGAGCCTGTACGACGTCTCCAAGCTGCGCGGCGCCTGAGGTGGCGGCTCGTGCGGCGAGGAAAACTTTTCATTGGCCTTCCGCGCGGCGTATCGTTCTGTGCCGCTCCCCCCAGCCGCCATGTCCGACCCCAAGCCCCGTTTCAACCCGCTCGCCATCTGGATCCCCGTCGTCATGATGGCGCTTGGCGTGGTAATTTATTACAACTACCTCGTCTTCCTCCAGGAGAAGCAGCGCAGTGAGGACAAGGATCGTCCCGCCTACCTGGGCCGCCTCGAGCGCGACATGGAACTGACCGAGCGCGACGGCCGCAAGGTCCACCTGGAGGAACTGCGCGGCAAGATCCTGATTGCCTCCTGGGTGTACACCCGCTGCCCGCGCGGTTGTGCTGGCGTCATCGCCAAGCTCAAGCAGTTGCAGGAGCAGTACAAGGACAAGCCCGGCATCCATTTCCTCTCCTTCACCCTCGATCCCGAGGACACCCCGGAGATGATGCAGAACTTCGCCCGCGGCATTGGCATCGCCGACGACGCCAATTGGTGGTTCGTCAACGGCAACCGCGACGAGGTGCGCCGCTACATGACGCAGTACTTCAAATTCCGCCCGGTGCAGGATCTGCCAGAGGCCGACCGGCTCTCGCCCGATGACAAGTACGTGCACGACCTGCGCGTGGCGCTGGTCGATGCCAAGGGGCATCTGCGCGGTTCACTGTACGACCTGATGAACGCCGATCCCGAGTTCCAGAAGCACTGGGACGCGCAGATTCGCAAGGACCTCGATTTCCTGCTCAAGGAGACTGCCGCCGCCCAGCCATGACCGTTTACGATCTGCCCAAGCTGTACACCCTGTTCAACGCCTGCGCCCTCGTGCACATCGTGCTCGGGCTGGTCATGATCAAGATCGGCCAGCGCAAGGCCCACATCGCCAGCATGGCCGTGGCCCTGCTGTTTTCCGCCGCCTTCCTCGGCTGCTACCTGGTCTACCATTACCAGGCCGGGCATGTCCGCTTCGCCGGCAGCGGCACGGTGCGCACGGTGTACTTCCTGCTGCTGTTCAGTCACATTCCGCTGGCGGTGCTCAACCTGCCGATGATTTTCATGACGGTCATTCCCGCGCTGCGCCAGCGCTTCGACCGCCACAAGCGCATGGCCAAATGGACGGTGCCGATCTGGCTCTATGTGTCGGTCACCGGCATCCTCGTCTACCTGATGTGCTACGTCTGGTACGGTCCGCCGATCCGCGGCTGAGGCTCAGGCGGCCGGTGGTTCGGGACGCTTCTCCAGTTCGCGCACGCGTGCGGCCAGGCTCGGGATGCGGTTGATGCTGGCCAGCCGGCGGCGTTCATCCATGACCGGCATGGCCGGGAAGCCCATGTAGGTGGCGGGGCCGGGCGGCAGGTCCTTGGTGACGCCGCTGCGCGCGCCGAGGGTGACCTGTGGGCCGATGTTGACATGGCCGGCCACGCCGCACTGGGCGGCGATGACCACGTAGTCGCCAATGACCGCACTGCCGGCGATGGCCGTGCAGGCGACGATGATGCAGTGGCGGCCGATGACGACATTGTGGCCGATCTGGACGAGGTTGTCGATCTTCGTGCCCGCGCCGATCCAGGTGCGGCCGAAGCGGGCGCGGTCGATCATCGTGCCGGCGCCGACCTCGACGTCGTTGTCGATCTGGACGATGCCGGCCTGGCGCACCTTGCGGTGGCGGCCCTGGTCGAACTCGTAGCCGAAGCCGTCGGCGCCGACGACGACGCCCGAGTGCAGGATGACGCGTTCGCCGAGTTCGCAGGCCTCGTGCAAGGTGACGTTGGCGAAGAGCTTGCTGTCGCGGCCGATGACAACGTCGCGGCCGACGTAGCAGCCGGCGCCGATCTCGACGCCTTCCGCCAGTTCAACCCCGGCCTCGACGACCGCGTTGGCGCCGATGGCGACCTTGGCCGGATCGCATTGGACGGAGGCATGCACGACCGCGCTCGGATGAATGCCGGGTTCGAAGGGGGCAGGGTGGAAGCCGTAGGTATCGACCACCTTTTCGAAGGCGCGCGAGGGGTCGTCGACGGCGATGGCGGCGACGCCGGCCGGCGGCAGAGTGCCGTCGCGCGGGACCAGCACGGCGGAGGCGCGGGTCTTGTCCAGGCGCTCGCGGTAGCGGCTGTCGTAGAAGAAGCTGAGGTCTCCGGGTTGGGCCTCCTTGAGCGAGGCGAAGCCGGTCACGGCGAATGCGGGGTCACCGGCGAGCAGGGAGCCTTCCAGGAGTTGGGCGAGTTCGGCGAGGGTGATGAGCATGGGCGCCGGGTACTGTCACAGGGTTGGGCGAATGCAATGCTGAATTGCACACGAGTCTCAATTGTCAGATCTCAACGGCCTCGCATTGTTCGCGCCAGCCGGGGAAGTTCCAGGTGTTGGGGAAGCCGGCGCACTGGGTGGGTTTGACCGGCTGGATGCGGCAGGTGTTGACGCCGTCGAGGAAGAGGCAACTGCCATCGGGCTTGTCGATGATCGACAGGCCGGTGCGGTTGGCATTGAGGCGGGTGCAGTCCTCTATGAAAGCCTGCTCGGGCATGCCGAGAAAAGCGGCGATCGCGGTGGCCTCGGCAGCGGTGATGTTGACGTCGCCGGGCCAGCGGCAGCAGTTGCCGCAGCGCACGCACTGGTAGCGCGGTGCGGTGGTGTCAAGCGGGGAGGCGGCATTCATGCAAACTTTCGGAGTCGCGCGCGGCGCGCGGCGTGCTCTTATGTCGCGGCATGTTCCGCCTCTTGCAACGAATGGATGACAACACCCCGCGCCATGCGACGGGCGGTGCACCGCTGTCGCGCCTGCCGGTGACCGTGCTGGCCGACGCAGAGGAGGACGAGTTGGAGGCGCTGGCCGGCTGGGCGCGCGGACTCGACTGGCTGCAGCCCTTGTTTGCCGGGCATCGGCACCGGCTCGACGCCCTGCACTTTGCCTTTGTCCCACCGGCGGGTGCCGGACTGTACCCGCGCGTTGGTGCCGCGCGCGCCGCGCTGGCGGCCCAGTGGCGCGACTTCACCCAGACGGATTTGCCCGGGCGTTTGGCGCCGCGCTTCGGGCGCGTCTGGCAGGCGGCCACCGGGGGCGTCGAGGCGCTGGTGGCGGCCGATGCAGCGCTCGACTTCACCGGTGGGGACGCCGCGCGCAGTCTTGCGGCCGGTCGCCTGCTGCTCGACCGACTGCAGGGCGCTCGTCATTTGGGGCGACTGGGGCGCTACCGTGCTGCCTGGCAGGCGGGCCGGACGCCGGGGCATTTTTTGGCGGCTTGGGCGGCCGTGGCCGACTGCTTCCAGATTGGCCTGACGGCTGCGGCGGCGGAGTATCTGCGGCTGGAGTGGCAGCTTGCCGTGGCGCGTCTGCCGGTGGGCGAGCCGCTGTCGGTGGAGCTGGCCGGTCCGGTGGCGGTTTTTCTGCAGGCTGCCGGCGTGCCCGTGCTGGCCGGGGTCACTGCACCACCTTCATCCAGCGCAGGCGAAAGCCGCGGTGTTCTTCCATGAGCTGGGCGGCCACGGTCGCCGACAGACTGTGCAGACCGACGACGCGGGCAAACACGGCGATGCGTTCCTGGCGACCGTAGAAATCGGCGCTGTCGGTGGTTTGCGCCGCAAAGGCCTGCGCGGATTCCAGCAAGGTTTCCGGAGCCAAGCTTTCCAGCGGCAGTGGCACGACGCCGCGTTCCAGGCTGACCGTCACCTGATCGAGGTTGGCGGCGGTGATGCGGCCCTCCAGTGAGCCGCCCTCGGTGCGCTGCAGGCGGCCCTGCCAGCCCTGGGTGGCGATGTCGGCAAACCACTGATCGAGGAAGGCCTGCGCCTGCTCGTAGAGGTAGAGTTTGCCTTCCAGGGCGGCCTGAACTTCCGGCGATTGAAAACGAATGTCGCGCAGCAGGGTGACCACGCGCGCGTAGTCGTAGCCCTGGGCCAGCGAGGGCAGGGCGGCGGTCAGCTCGGCGAGCTGGGTCAGTTCCTTGTTGCGCAGTTCGGCGGCGGCGACCATCTCGCGGCGTTGTTCCTCCATGCGCAGGCGCGTCATGTCGCGGCGCAGCAGTTTCTCGCGCTCCTCCAGCAACGCCGTCCAGCGGCCCTTGGTGCGCAGCTTGCCGCGCAGGTTGCGCAACGATTCGAGGGTCGTTTTGCAGGCTTCGGCGGTGAGCGGTGCGGGTCCGTCGTCGAGGCTGGTGAGCAGGGCGATATCCGCCTCATAGTCCGGCAGCAAGCCGGCGTAGGGAGGCACCCATTCCGGCAGGCCGGGGGTGTTCTCGCGCAGGTCCGCGGCCGCCTTTTCCAGCCAGCCGGCACCCAGGCGTGGATCGCCCAGATGCCACTCGGCCAGTCCCTGCAGCAGGCGGCCGAGCACACCCTCCGGCGTGCCGGCGTGGCGGGCCACTTCCACGGGTTTGCCAAGGCCGAGATCCTTGCCCATGACCGCACCCAGATCGCGGAAGAAGCTGGCGAGCGCGGGGCTGACCAGACTGCTGCCTTCGCCGGAGTCGGCTGCCAGCGCGGCCAATGCCTGGCTGGCCTCCTTGCGGCGGCCGAGCACGAGGTGACAGAGCGCGGCATTGTAGCGCGCCCAGTTCAGCGTCGGCTGACGGGCTTCGCCCGAGGCGATGATTTGTTCGAACTGATGACCGGCCTCGGCGAAGCGGCCGCCGCGCAGCATGAGCTCGCGCGCCTGCAGGAAGCGCTCGGCCAGGGTCTTGCGCCCGGCCTGCAGCGACACGCCCTCCTCGGTCAGGCTGCGCTGGGTGGTTTCGTCGGTGTCGGTGATCGCCACCGCGGTGCGTTCGCCGGTGCTGCGCGCCAGCCAGCCGATGAGGAAGGCGAGCGCCAGCACGGCCGCTCCGGCGGCCAGCCAGCGCGCGCGGCGGGTGGCGAGACGGAAGCGGTACACCGGCTGGCCGATCAGGCCCTCCGCCAAACGCAGTTCCTCGACCGTTTCATCGTAGTTGGCGCAGCGTTCCTGGGGGCGGAAGGCAAGCATGCGGTTGACCACATGCACGGTGCGTGGCGCGAAACGCAGGCCGCTGTCCTCCAGGCCGACGCGACGGCATTTCACCCGCCGCAGTTCCTGAATGTCGTTCGTCTCCACCTTGTGCGGAGGCCGGCCGGTCAGGGCATGGTAGAGGCTGGCGCCGAGGCTGAAGATGTCGCTGCGGTAGTCCTCGCGGTTGTCGAGCACCTTCTCCGGCGCCACGTAGTAGGGCGTCGCCCAGATCTCGCCACTGGCGTCCGGACCGCGGTCGGCAAACAGCGCCAGACCGAAGTCCACCACCTTCGCCGTGCCGGTTTCGGTGAACAGGATGTTGGCCGGCTTGACGTCGCGGTGGATCAGTCCCTGCTGCTGCGCCGCGCGCAGGCCTTCGGCCACCTCGCGGCCGATGCGCAGCGCCTCGGTCTCCTTGATGGCCCCCTCGCGGCGGATGCGCTGCTCCAGGCTGCCACCGGTGACCAGCTCCATGGCGATGTAAAAGTAGCCCTGATCGTAGCCCACCGAGTACAGCTTGATGACGTTCGGATGGGTGACGTTGGCAGTGATCAGCGCCTCCTGGCGGAACTGCTCGACGCGCACGGCGTCGCGCCCATACTGCGGATTGAGGATCTTCAGGGCCACGCGCCGGCCAAGGGTTTCATCCTCGGCCTCGAACACCCGGCTCATGCCGCCCTCACCGATCTGCCGATGGATGAGAAAGTGGTCGAACTTGCGCCGCACCCGTACCATCTGACCGCAGAACGGACACTTCAGCTTGGTGAATGGCTCCAGCGCCGTCACGTCGATCTGGTTCTGGCAGACGGGACAGGTGCTGAGGTAGGTTTGCTCGGGAACGGGAATCAAGGCGGGTCAGACAGGTCTTAACCGCATCGCATTCAAAATGCCAGAAATTACAGATTGCTTAATTTGTTCGAATGTCGACTATGTGAGGTGGAGTGGAGGATTGAACCCGGCGACTGCGGCCAGCGTCTTGACAAGCATCTTGCCCTGCGGCTGACCGAGCTGTCGCGCTCGCGACTGCAGGACCTCATCCGTGACGGCCACATCACCCTCAACGGCCGGCCGACCAAGGCCAGCTCGGCCTTGAAGGTGGGCGATGCGATCACCGTGGTCATCCCTGAGGCGGCGCCGGTGCAGGTGGTCGCCCAGGACATCCCCTTCGAAGTGCTGTTTGAGGACGCCGACATCCTCGTGCTCGACAAGCCGCCCGGCCTGGTCGTGCACCCGGCGGCGGGCAATCCCGACGGCACCCTGGTCAATGCCCTGCTGCATCACTGCGATGACCTCAGCGGCATCGGTGGTGAGTTGCGGCCAGGCATCGTCCACCGCCTCGACAAGGACACCAGCGGCTGCATGGTTGTGGCCAAGAACGACCTCGCTCATCGCCGCCTCACCGAGGCCTTCAGCGAGCGCCGCCTGAGCAAGATTTACCTCGCGGCCATCAATGGCCTGCCACGCGAGCGCGCCGGCCGCATCGAGAACCGCATCGGCCGTCACCCGGTCGACCGCAAACGCATGGCCGTGCTCTACGATGGCGCCGGCAAGGAGGCGGTCACCGAATGGGAACAGGTCGGCGAGCACCAGGGCTGCGCCCTGATTCGCTGCCGCCTGCTCACCGGTCGCACCCACCAGATCCGCGTGCACATGAAGGAGGGGCTGGGACACCCGATTCTAGGCGACCCCATTTACGGCCATGTCTCGCGCCAGAAGGTGGCGGTACCGCGGCTCATGCTGCACGCCTGGAAACTCGCGCTCAACCACCCGATCCACGATCAGCCGCTGCAGTTCGAGGCGCGCATCCCGACCGAGTTCGCCCCCTGGTTGCCCGAGCAACTTGCTTGACCGAAGTGCCCCCGCGCCGACGTATCTCACGGTTGCCGCACATGCGGCGACTTCCATCCCTCCTACCATCATGAGCTCCATCGTTCCCCTCATCTCCTCCGGCGTCGCCGGCCCGCTCGGCGTGCTTCATCTCCCCCGCCTCTGGCAGAAGGCCTCTTTGGCCGCCGCCGGCAAGCTGCACCCCGACTATCCCGGCTGCGGCAAGGGCTATGACGGCATGACGCTCGCCGCGCTCGGCATTGCCGAAGCCGACTTCCTCACCTTCATCCAGACCAAGCCCAGCTACCCGCAGCTCGAGGCCTGGGTGAAAGCCTACCCCGGCGTCAAGCTCAGCAAGGCCGACCTCTACAAGCACAACCAGAGCATCCTCGGCTACATCCATGGCGATGACGTCCGCAAGGGCATCCTCGACGCCTGCGGCCTGCCCGACGACGGCAGCGTCAATCCGGGGGCGGTCGACCTCAACAACCTCGACGACTGGCAGACCTTCTGGGCCGCCGAGATTCGCTGAGTGCCGGTGTTTCAAGCCGGTTCCGCCGCGTGCGGGACCGGCTTTTTCATGCCCGCGTGCGCTCAGCCGCCGCTGGCGCTGAAGGACTTTTGGGGGTAGAACTGAACGCAGGCCCGCGTTTTCTTTTCCATACCCCTCATGTCTGCCGCCCTGGAATCCCAGAATCCCGCCGAAACGAAGGTCGAGAAGACCGAGGCCGGGAACTACTTTGTTTCGAACTACCCGCCCTTCTCGTTCTGGAAACCAGAGCAGATTCCGGCGGTCAAGCAGGTGCTGGCGCGGCCGGCGCCGGCCGATGTGCCGCTCGGCGTGTACTTCCACATTCCGTTCTGCCGCAAGCGCTGCCACTTCTGCTACTTCAAGGTCTACACCGACAAGAACGCCCAGGAGATCAAGGCCTACATCGATGCCGGCCTGCGCGAGATGGCCCACTACGCCGCCCAGCCCTACCTGGCGGGACGCAAGGCCCACTTCGTCTACTTCGGCGGCGGTACGCCGAGTTACCTGAGCGTGCCTCAGCTCAAGGACCTGACCTCGCGCATGAAGGATCTAGTCTCCTGGGACGGCGCCGCCGAGGTCGCCTTTGAGGCCGAACCCGGCACCCTCAACGAGAAGAAACTCGAAGGCATCCGTGAGGTCGGCGTCACCCGCCTCAGCCTCGGGGTCGAGAACTTCGACGATCACATCCTCGAAACCAACGGCCGCGCCCACCGCAGCGGCGAGATCGAAAAGGCCTACCGCTTCGCCCGCACGCTCGGCTTTGAGCACATCAACATCGATCTCATTGCCGGCATGATGAATGAGACCGAGGAGAACTGGAAGGTCTGCGTGCAGAAGGCCGTCGAGCTCGGGCCGGACGCAGTGACGATTTACCAGATGGAGGTGCCCTACAACACCACCATGTACCAGCAGATGAAGGCCGAGGGCAAGGTGACCGCGCCGGTGGCCGACTGGCCGACCAAGCGTCGTTGGGTCAGCTACGCCTTCGACGAGTTCGTCAAGGCCGGCTACACCGTCACCAGCGCCTACACCGTGGTGAAGGATCCGCAGCGCATCAAGTTCGTCTACCGCGACGCGCTCTGGGAGGGGGCCGACCTGCTCTCCTGCGGCGTTGCCTCCTTCGGTCACCTCGGCGGCGTCCACTACCAGAACCAGGCGGAGATCGGCCCCTACATGCAGCTGCTCGACGCCGGCATGCCGCCGATCTTCCGCGCCTATGAAACCAGCGCCGAGGAACGCTTTGTGCGCGAGTTCATCCTCAAGATGAAGCTCGGCCGCAGCGAGTTCGCCTACTACGAGACGAAGTTTGGCATCAATCCGCGACGGTTCTTTGCCCAGCAGCTGGAATGGCTCGCCCACGAGGGCTTCGCCAGTCTTGACGACGAGGCCGTCACCCTCAGCCGCGACGGCCTGCTGCAGGTCGACCGCCTGCTGCATGACTTCTTCCTGCCCCAGCACCGCCAGTATGCCCGCTACACTTGAAAGCGCCGCCAAGTCGGCGGCGACTGAGGATGAATTTCTGGCACCGCTGGTGTTTTTTTACGGCATCGGCAGCGCCCGTCCGCGTGTCACCTTCATCCCGTCCGCCGAACTGCCGGAGCATGAGCGCTGGCTGCTCGACCATGACATCGACATGACCCCGCGCCTGCGCGAGGGACATGGCTGCGAGATCGACCTCGACGTGCATGCCCGCGCGCGCATCGGCGACTACCTCGTGCGTGCCTCCGTGCTCAACCGTCGCAGCGACGGCAAGCCGGTTGAGTTCGGTGCCATCGGCATCCACCTCGACCTGCTGCCCGAGCCGGCGCGCGCCCAGGTCGTCGAGGGGCGTGTGCCCTTCGGTGCCATCCTGGAAAACCACGGCGTGCCGCACAGCAGTCACCCGCGCGGTTTCTTCCGCATCGCGGTCGATGCCCGCCTCGCCGAACTGCTCGGTGCCACCAGCGGCCAGATCCTCTTCGGTCGCTGCAACGAACTGCGCCACGGCAGCGGCCGCGTGCTCGCCGACGTCGTCGAGGTCCTGCCGCGCGGCGCCTGATTTGTCGCACCGCCTCAGGCCGTGACGTGGCCCATGGCCGCTTCCATGAGCCGTTCCTGGGTCGCTTCCTCGCGGCGGAACTCGCCGCCGATGCGGCCTTCATGCAGCATGAGGATGCGGTCGCTCATGCCGATCAGCTCGGGCAGCTCGCTCGACACCAGCAGCACGGCCTTGCCCTCGGCGGTCAGGCGGTTGACCAGTTCGTAGATCTCCAGCTTGGCGCCGACATCGATGCCGCGCGTTGGCTCATCGAGCATGACCACGCGCGGGCCGGTCATCAACGCCTTGCCGAGCACGACCTTCTGCTGGTTGCCGCCCGACAGCCGGCCGACCACCGCCTCGAGGCCGGTGGCGCGCACCTTCAGCGAGTCGAAGAACTCCTGGTTGCGTTGCCGCTCGCGCGCTTGCTGGAGCAGGCCGAGGCGACGGAATTGGTCGAGCGAGGACAGCGACAGGTTGAAGCCGATCTCCTGCTCGATGACGAGCCCGTAGCGCCGGCGGTCCTCGCTGACCAGGGCCAGCCCGGCGCGCAGGATCTGCGCGGGCGTCAGGCCGTCGAGGCGGCGACCGTCGAGTTCGACGCTGCCGCTCGTGCGCCGGCCCCAGGCGCCGAACAGGTGCATGAGCAGTTCCGTGCGACCCGCCCCCATCAGGCCGCCGATGCCGAGCACCTCGCCGGCGCGCAATTCAAAGCCGATGTCGTGCAGGCGCGCCTGGCCGAGTTCATCGTGCACGGTCAGGCCGCTGGCCTGCAGCACGATCCCGCCCGGCGTGCCGGCGCGGCGCGGAAAGAGATCGCCGATCTCGCGCCCCACCATCTCGCGAATGACCTGCGCCTTCGAGGTCTCGCTCGCCGCGCGTGTGCTGACGGTGGCGCCGTCGCGCAGCACGGTGATGCGGTCGGCCAGGGCGAAGACCTCGTCGAGCTTGTGGCTGATGTAGATGCAGGCGATGCCGCGCGCGCGCAGGTCGCGCAGGATGTCGAGCAGGATGAGCACTTCATGTTCGGCGAGCGCCGCGGTCGGCTCGTCGAGGATGAGGATGCGCGAGTCCTTGGCCAGGGCCTTGACGATTTCGACGAGCTGCTTCTGGCCGACCCCGAGGTCGGCGACGTGGGCGCGGGCATCGAGCCCGACCTTGAAGCGGTCGAGCAGGGCCTGTGCCTCGCGGAACATCCGCGGCCAGTCGATCAGCCCGCCCCAGCGCCGGGGTTCACAGCCAAGGAAGATGTTTTCGGCGACCGTCATCTCGCTGACCAGCGCCAGTTCCTGGTAGATGACGGCGATGCCGGCGCGGGCGGCATCAGCGATGGAGGCGAAGCGCGCCTCGTTGCCGCCGACCTCGAAGGCGCCCTCGTAGCTGCCGTGCGGATGGATGCCGGAGAGCAGCTTGATGAGGGTGCTCTTGCCGGCGCCGTTTTCGCCGCAGAGCGCGTGGATCTCGCCGGCGCGCAGGTCGAAGGAGACGTCCTTCAGGGCAGTGACGCCGGGGAACTTCTTGGTGAGCTTGCGGGCGGCGAGGATCATGGCGCGAAGATGTCCGATTCTTTGCGGAAGCCGTCTTTGACGACGGTTTCGCGCAGGTTGTCCTTGGTGACGGTGACGATGTCGAGCAGTACGGCGGGCACGTCGGTCTTGCCGTTGGCGACCGCCTCGCGGGCGATGATGGGTCGGCCGGCGGCGAGTTTGACGGCGAGTTCGGCGGCGCCGGCGGCGAGTTTGGCGATGGGTTTGTAGATCGTCATCGTCTGGCTGCCATGGGCGATGCGCTGGCAGGCGGCAAGGTCGGCGTCCTGGCCGGTGACCCGCACCTTGCCGGCCAGGCCCTCCTCGATGAGCGCCTGCACGGCGCCACCGGCGGTGCCATCGTTGCTGGCGAGCACGGCGTCGATGTTGCGGCCGGCCTTGGTGATGGCGGCGTTGGTGATCTTCTTGGCGTTCTCCGGCTTCCAGTCCACCGCCCAGTCCTCGTGCACGACCTCGACCCGGCCGGCGTCGATGAGCGGCTGCAGGACGTTGTCCTGGCCCTGCTTGTAGAGCAGTGCGTTGTTGTCGGTCTTGGCGCCGTAGATGCGCACGATTCGCATCTTGCCCTGCGCCGGCACGCGCTCGGCCAGGTAGCGCGCCTGCAGCTCGCCGATCTTGAGGTTGTCGAAGGTGATGTACAGATCGACCTCGGCGCCGGTGATCAGGCGGTCGTAGGACAAAACGGGAATGCCTTCGGCATGCGCCATTTCGACCGCGCGCGCCATGGCGGCGCCGTTGTGCGGGATGATGACCAGGGCGTCGACCTTGCGGGTGATCAGGCTCTCGACGTCGCGCAACTGGCGGGTGTCGTTGCTGTTGGCCGACTCCACCAGGACGTCGGCGCCGAGTTCGGCGGCGCGCGCACTGAACAGGTCGCGATCCAGGATCCAGCGCTCCTCCTTGAGCGTGTCCATGCTCAGGCCGATGAGCGGGCGTGTGCGTGCCTCGCCGGCCTCGCCGCCCGTGCTCCGCGACAGCACCAGGCCGGTGACCACGCTCAGGGCGCAGGAAATCAGAACCAGAAGAAGACGCGCGTTCATGCCGAACTCGAATTAGCCGGAACGCGTCGCCCTGGCCAGCAAAAAAGCCGGAGGATCAACCCAGTCGCTCCGTTGCGGCACGCCTGGCCCAGGCGTCGGCCTCCACCAGGGCTTCAAGGCCGGGATGCTCCGTGACCGTGTGCGCCTCCATGACCGCCGCGACGGTGCGCCAGATGGCGGGGAAGGCGAGCCGGCCGTCGAGAAAGGCCTGTACCGCGACCTCATTGGCGGCGTTGAGCACGGCCGGCAGGGTGCCGCCGGTTTCGCCGGCCTGGCGCGCCAGATCGAGCGCCGGGAAGTCCTGCGTGCGCGGCGCCTCAAAGTGCAGGGCACCGAGCTTGGCAAAATCGAGCGGACGCAGGTCGTTTGGCACCCGCTCGGGCCAGGTGACGGCATACTGGATGGGAAAGCACATGTCGCTGTGGCTGAGCTGGGCCAGCACACTGCGGTCGCGAAACTCGACCATGCTGTGGACGATGCTCTCGGGATGCACGACCACCTCAATGCGATTCATCGGCACGTCGAACAACCAGCGCGCCTCGATCATCTCCAGGCCCTTGTTGAACAGGGTGGCGGAATCGATGGTGATCTTCGGTCCCATGCTCCAGGTCGGGTGCTTGAGCGCCTGGGCGACGGTCACCTGCGCCAGTTGCTCGGTCGGCAGGGTGCGGAAGGGGCCGCCGCTGGCGGTCAGCAGCAGTCGGCTGACGTCCCCGGGTTGGCGACCCTCCAGGCATTGGAAAATGGCGTTGTGCTCGCTGTCGACCGGCAGCACGTGCACACCCTTGCGTCGTGCCGCATCCATGACGGCTTCACCGGCCATGACCAGGATCTCCTTGCTGGCGACGGCGAGGTGCTTGCCCGCCTCGATGGCGGCAAGGGCCGGCGCCAGGCCGGCGACACCGACGATGGCGACCAGGACGAGGTCGGCGTCGCTGGCGCGCACGAGGTCGACCAGACCGGCCTCGCCGCTGAAGACTTCGACGTCGTCGGGCAGCAGGGCGCGCGCCTGTGCGGCAGCGGCGGGATCGGTGAGGGCGACGTGGCGCGCACCGGTTTCGCGCGCCTGTTCCACGAGGGCCTCGACGCTGCGACTCGCGGCCAGACCGACGATTTCCATGCGCTCTGGGATGGCGCGCGCGACCTTCAGCGCGCTGGTGCCGATGCTGCCGGTGGAACCGAGGAGGAGAACGCGGCGGCGGGTGGGCGAAGCGGGCGGGGTGGTGGGCGTCATGCGGGGGCGGGCGTCAGGCGGAAAGCGCGGCGAGGTAGAAGTAAAACACCGGGGCGGTGAACAGCAGGCTGTCGGTGAGGTCGAGGATGCCACCAATGCCGGGCAGGGTGTGGCCGCTGTCCTTGATGGCGAAGCAGCGCTTGAGCACGGATTCAGCGAGGTCGCCGGTCACCGCGGTGGCGCAGAGCAGGGGAGCCAGCAGCAGGCCGTGCAGCCAGTCGAGCGGCGCCAGTCGTTCGGGCACCCAACTGAGCAGCATCACGGCGCCGAGGAAGGAGGCGACGAAGGCGCCGGCAAATCCCTCCCAGGACTTGGCGGGGCTGATGTGCGGGATCATCTTGTGGCGGCCAAAGATCACCCCGAAGAGGTAGGCGCCCATGTCGCTGAACTTGGTGACGATGATGAGGTAGAGCACCAGGTACAGGCCGGGCATGCCACTGCCGTCGGCATTGAAGTAGATGAGGCGCAGGATGAAACCGTAGAAAATGACGGTGTACACCGTGCCGAAGACGGTCTGGAAGATGCGCTGCAGGGTGGCCGTGCCTTCGAGCTGATGGCGGTAGCAGAGCAGGAAGGCGCCGTGCACGCTGGCCGTGAGCGCGGCCAGTTCCAGCCACATGGGCGGGGCGCTCTTGTGGCGCAGGATCCAGACGATCATCACCGTCCAATAGGCCAGGCAAACGCCGAGCCCGAGCAGGTTGAAGGAGCGGGCCAGGGGCGCCGCGCGCAGCAGGCGGTAGTACTCGAAGGCGCCGGCGACCCCGAAAAAGCCGCTCACCAGAAGGATCAAGCCGTGGCTGTTCCGCTGCACAGCGGCGGCGATCACCGCCCACAGGATCAGGGTGCTGATCAGCCGGGAAGCGAAAACGCGGCGTTTGCTCGGCGGCGGGGCGGGGGTGTCCTGGCTCATGCGGGGTCGGGAGGAAGCGCTATTAAGGCAGGCGTGGCAGGTCGTGCCAAGCTCATTTTGCCGGCGCCGGCAGGTGCCGGTGCACGCGGAAACCGCGCTGTTCGAAGAGTTTCAGCAGGCCGGTATCGGCGGTGAAATGGCCGGTGCCAACCAGGATCATGGCGCGTTCCCCCTGCCTCAGCAGTTCTTCCAGGCGCGCCATCCAGGCACGGTTGCGACTGGCCAGGAAAATCTCCATCAACTCGGGATGCTTGGCCGCCTCGCGAAACAGCATCTCATGCAGTTCCTCCAGCCGACCGTGCTTCCAGGCCCCGATCATCCGGCTGTACTCCTCCGGCAGGGTGTCGACCTCGTCGAGCGTCTGCTCGAGCATGGCAAGCTGCAGCTTTTCCTCGAGCCCGGCAAAGAGCTGCAACTGCAACTCGACGGTCTCCAGGCCCTCGGCCGGCTTGTCGTCGCGGCGCGCGCGCGCTTCAAAATGACGGTCGACCCCCATTTCCGGCGAGGCACCGAGCAGGCCGTACTCGGTGCTGGTCACCAGCAGTGAAACAAACCAGGGGCGGCAGCTGTTGAGGGTCGCCACTGGCACGCCGCGTTTTTCGCCCCACTCCTTTAAACGCTGCCAGAGCGCCGGGCCGCAGCGGTTCTCCAGGGTTTCGCTGTCGCCATAGCGACCCAACTCGCGCATGCGCGCGCCGAGCGCGGCATCCGTGCCGGCTCCGGGCGGCAGCTCAAACACCAGCCGGGTGGTGTCGGCATAGGCCGATTCATAGGCCGGCGCCAGCGGGTAGTCGTCGCGGCGCAGGATGTGAATCGTGCCACAAAGGTAGAGGCGGCCACCGCCCTGCGGCGCTTCCACCACCCAGACGCTGCCCGTCGGTGCCGGTCCTGCCGGGGCAGGCTCGCGCCCGCAGGCACTGACCGCGACAAGCGCGAGCGAAAGGAGGAGACGACGAAAGGGCATTCCTCCAATCAAGCATGGCGCGGCGAGGGCCGCCAACCGAAATGCGCGGCGGTGAACTCGGGGAAAGAAGCGTCCCCCGCGGCAGGTATGCTCCTGTTCACCGCTTTTTGCCATGATGCTCTGCCGACTCCTGCCCGCCTGCTTGTTCGCCCTCAGCCCGGTCGCCGCCCAGCAGGCCGGACCGGAGCCGCTCAATCGCTTCCCGCGCATGATGCAGGAATGGCTGGTCGATCAGGTGCGCACCGCCGAGGCGCGCGGCGAGGCCCGGCGCGAGGCGCTGAAGACGAAGGCCGATGCCGAAGCCTACGTGCAATCGGTGCAGGAGCGCATCCGCGCCAGCTTCGGTCCGGAGCCCGAGCGCACACCGCTCAACGCCCGCGTCACCCGCACCGTCGAGCGCGACACCTACCGGATCGAGATGGTGGTGTTTGAAAGTCGCCCGGGTTTCCTGGTCACCGGCAATCTGTATGTGCCCACGGGGCGCGATGGCCGGCTGCCGGGCGTGGTCGGCGTCTGCGGTCATTCGGCCAACGGCAAGGCGGAGAAAGCCTACCAGAGCTTTGCCCAGGGTCTCGCCCGCCAGGGTTACGTGGTCTTCCTGATCGATCCGGCCGGCCAGGGCGAGCGCTTTCAATACCTCGACGGCGCCAAGGCCCGCTACGGGCCCGGGGTCAGCGAACACATCCAGGCCGGCAACCAGCAGACGCTGGTCGGCGAGTTCCTCGGCGCCTGGTTCGCCTGGGACGGCGTGCGCGCGCTCGATTACCTGCTGACCCGCCCGGAAGTCGATCCGAAACGCGTCGGCGTCACCGGCAACTCCGGCGGCGGCACCCAGACCGCCTGGCTCTGCGGGGTTGAGCAGCGCTGGACCATGGCCGCGCCCTCCTGCTTCATCACGACGTTTCGTCGCAATGCCGAGAACGAACTGCCGGCCGACACCGAGCAGTGCCCGCCGCGTGTGCTCGCCCTGGATCTGGACCACAGCGACTTCCTTGCCGCGCAGGCCCCCAAGCCGGTGGTCATCCTCGCCCAGGAAAAAGATTTCTTCGACGTGCGCGGCAGCACCGAGGCGCACCAGCGACTGAAGTCACTCTACACCCTGCTCGGCAAACCCGAGGCCATCCGCCTGCACATTGGCGGGGATCCGCACGGCTACACGCGCGTCAATCGCGAGGGCATGTACCGTTTCTTCAACGAGGCCACCGGCATCTCCGACGCCCAGACCGAGCCGGAACTCGTCATGGAAAAGGATGAAACCCTCTGGTGCCTGCCCGGCGGTCAGGCGGGGCCGCTGTCGCGCACGATCTTCAGCTTCACCCGCGAGAAGGCCGGGCAGCTCGCCGCCGCCCGACCCAAGCTCGCCGGCGAAGCCTTGCAGAAAGCCGTACGCGACGTCTTGAAGATCCCCGCCGCCGAAGGCACGTCCGACTACCGCATTCTGCGCCCGCTCAGCGGTCGCCAGTACCCGACCAAGGGCCACGCCTGCTATGCCGTCGAAACCGAACCCAGCGTGCAGGCCCTCGTCACCCTGCTGACGCCGGAGTCGCACGTGTCGCGCCCGACGCTCGGCCGCAAGCGCGCGGTGCTCTACCTCTCCCATCACTCGGCCGATGCCGACCTGCGCAACGAACCGCTGGTGAAGCAGCTGCTGGAGGATGAAAAGAGCGCCGCCTTTTACGCCTGCGACCTGCGCGGCATTGGCGACAGCCAGCCGGACATCTGCGGCAGCAACCAGTTCCTCAAGCCCTACGGCAGCGACTACTTTCTGAGCGCCCACGGCCTCATGCTCGATCGTCCGTATCTGGGCCAGCGCGTGTTCGACGTGCTGCGCGTCATCGACTGGCTGGCCGATCAGGGCCACGAGGAAATCCACCTCGCCGGCCGCGGCTGGGGCGCGCTCGCCGCCACCTTTGCCGCCGTGCTTGAACCGCGCGTCCAGCAAGTGACGCTGAAGAACGCCCTTGAGTCCTACCAGGCCATCGCCACGACCGAGAACTACCAGTGGCCCCTGGCCGCCCTGCCGCCGAACGTGCTCGCCCACTTCGACCTGCCCGACCTGCGCGCCGCCCTCCAGCACCGCAACCTGCGCCACCTGGAGCCCTGGGGCGCCGCGGATGGCATGAAGCCGTGAGGGTTGCCGTGGAGGCTCCGTCGCCAGACGGCAGATAGGATTGTTTGATCATCGCCATGAGTCACGCCCACAAGACGGTTCGCAGGAAGGTTGAGGCCATTTTCCAAGAGTTGGTCGGTGAGCGCACTGTCCGGCTGGGTGAGCCGGGCGCGCAGTCGACGCGTGATGTGTTGACAAGTGCGCTGTCTGCAGACTACGCGGCTGACATCGCGCAAGAGATTGCATTCCATCTGGTGGATTGGCATTCCGATGCAGCGTTCATGATGGCGGTTCATTTGTTTCCAGAGCGCTTCACCCCTGAGGAACTTTTAGTGGGTGCCGACATGCTGCTCATTCATGTGCCCAATCATCTCGCTGCCGCCGCAAAACTCGCAGGTCATCCGATTCAGGACGTGTTTGAGGTGGGAGTTCTCGATGACATCCATCCTGATGCCTAGCCAGGTGTTGCAGCGTGATTTGCAGGGTGTCGTGGCGAACAATCACCAAACGGACAGACATCAGCCACCCAGTTTCGATGCAAGGAAACGCTCCGAGTAGTCCTCTGCTCAAGCCAGACGAACCTCGTTCTCTCCGATGCGCAGGCCTGCCAGTCCCCTTTTCAAGGATCGTCTGAGGCTGGATGAAGATAGGCTCACGCCCATGGGAGCCCCCCAGAGTACTCAAGGGCTTTAGCCCGTCAGCGGTTGGCGATCTCGGCACGGGCTTAAGCCCGGGAGTGCTTGAGGCGACCTCAGGCCCGTGCAGAAGGCGGAGCAACGTGCTCGGCGGGTTAGACACGCGTTGAAGCCCGTAAATCGGCAGGATTGGCCCGCGTGTCGGTAGGACAAGGGCGTGTGTCGGCAGGACAAGGGCGCGTGTCGGCAGGACAAGAGCGTGTGTCGGTCGGACAAGGGCGCGTGTCGGCAGGACAAAGGCGCATGTCGGCAGGACAAGGGCGCGTGTCGGCAGGACAAGGGCGTGTGTCGGCAGGACAAGGGCGTGTGTCGGCAGGACCAGAGCGTGTGTCGGCAGGACAAAGGCGTG
>CAZSBO010000024.1:8280-32570 GCA_964605265.1 uncultured Prosthecobacter sp. | reverse complement strand
TCAAGCGTGTTGCCACACCCCAAGAGGCGAGTGACCTTCGGCACACTCGCGCTCCCTCAGGCCGGAGCGCGCGCATGGCTTCAGCCTGCTCGCTCGGGGTCAAGCGTGTTGCCACACCCCAAGAGGCGAATGACCTTCGGCACACTCGCGCTCCGCCACTTTCCCCCTTGCGCCGAGCGGCGGGCGTGTCACCTTCGCGCCCCTTTCCCCATGGCCCTCATTGTCCAGAAATACGGCGGCACCTCCGTCGGCAACCCGGAACGCATCCGCAATTGCGCGCGGCGCATCCTGGAAACCCAGCGTGCCGGCCACCAGGTGGTCGCCGTGGTTTCGGCGATGTCGGGCGTGACCGACAGCCTGATCAAGCTGGCCAGGGAAGTTTCACAGGCGCAGGAGCCTGCCGAGCGCGAGATGGACGTGCTGCTGGCCACGGGCGAGCAGACGACGATTGCCCTGACCGCCATGGCGATCAACGACCTCGGCGGCAAGGCGGTTTCGCTCACCGGCGCGCAGGCCGGCATTTCGACCGATCGCGTGCATACCAAGGCTCGCATCGTCAACATCACCCCGGATGCGGTGCAGCGCATGCTCGACGAGGGCAACATTGTCATGCTGGCCGGCTTCCAGGGCCAGACCGACCGCGGTGAAATCACCACGCTCGGCCGCGGCGGCAGCGACCTCACTGCCATCGCCATGGCAGCGGCGATCAAGGCCGACCTCTGCCAGATCTACACCGATGTCGACGGCGTCTACACCTGCGATCCGCGCGTCGTCAAGGCGGCCACCAAGATCCCGGAGATCAGCTACGATGAGATGCTGGAAATGGCCAGCAGCGGCAGCAAGGTCATGCAGAGTCGCAGCGTCGAGTTCGCCAAGAAGTTCGGCGTCCGCTTCGAGGTGCGCAGCAGTTTGAACCACAACCCAGGAACCCTCGTGAAAGAAGAAACCCCCGGCATGGAATCCGTCGTCGTCCGCGGCGTCAGCCTTGAGCGCAACCAGGCCAAGGTCACCATCGACGACGTGCCCGACCGCCCCGGCGTCTCCGCCGTCATCTTCGGCGCCATCGCCTCCGCCAATGTCGTCGTCGACATGATTGTCCAGAACGTCTCCTTCGACGGCGAGACCGACATCTCCTTCACCCTCGCCGCTGCCGACCTGCCCAAGGCCGAGGCCTCCCTGCGCGCCATCCTGCCGGCGCTCGGCGACAAGGTCACCCTGCGCACCGAGAGTGGCATCGCCAAGCTCAGCGTCGTCGGCATCGGCATGCGCAGCCACAGCGGTGTTGCCGCGACCATGTTCCGCGCCCTGGCCGACGCCAATGCCAACATCCTCATGATCTCCACCTCGGAGATCAAGACGGCGGTCATCGTCAAGGAGAGCGAGATCGAAAAGGCCGCCCAGGCCGTGCACACCGCCTTTGGTCTCGACGCCGCTCCGGCGGCCTGAGTCCATGGGCCCGAGAGGGCGGCGGAAGCCCGCTGTCGACGAAACGCGCCCAGCGGGCGCGCGCGCCGCTTCAGGCCAGCTCGAGCCAGGTCTCGTAGGCCTCGTTGATCAGGCAGTCCTCGCCCAGTGCGTCCTTGAGCGGGTCGATCTCCCGGGCGCTGAAGCCCAGGTGCAGGTGCCGGCGCCAGCCCTCGGCATACTCAAAGCGGCCGGAGAGCTGACCGACCCGCTGCGAGGCCTCGTCCATGCTCACCAGGTAGGAATCCATGCCCTGGCTGACATCGAGCCAGTTTTTCTGGCTGACATGCGCCGCCAGCGCCTCGCGCTTGCGGGCGTGCACCCGGGAGGTGTCGACGTAGGCGCCGGCGTGGATGCGCTTGCGCAGCGGGTCGCACAGGCCGTGCGGCATGGCGTGGTAGACGGTGACGTCGTGCAGGAAGCTCGGCCGCGGCGGGTCGGTGACGAAGTTCTGGATGGCATGGGCGAACGTCGCCGTGCAGGCGAGGCGCTGGGCGTTTTGATGGTCCTCCATGTAGTCGGCCGGCGAGTGGGTCAGGACGATGCTCGGCTGCGCCTCGCGCACGACCGCCGCCACCTTGCGCAGCAGCGCAGGGGTGTAGACGAGTTCCAGATCGTCGCAGATCGGCGGGTAAAAGCTCGCCCCCAGCCGGCGCGCCGCCTCCTGGGCCTCGGCCAGGCGGGTGCGCGAGGTGGTCGGTCCGTCCATCTCCAGCGAGCCGCCGTTGCCGGTGCACAGGTTCATGTAGTGCAGGTCCCAGCCCCGTTCCTGGAGCAGCAGCATCGTGCCGGCGGCGACGAATTCGATGTCGTCAGGGTGGGCGAAGAGGGCGAGGACGGAGGGCATGGCGGGTTCTTTCCGGGGCGGGTCGGGGTTTGTCAAAAGAATCCGGAGAAGTACGCCGCCGGTGCATCGCCACCTTGCAAAAGGCCGCGCCCCATTGAAAATCAGGCCGTCCCTTTTCCAACTTTTTCGTCATGCCCAAGAAAGCCGCCGCCAAGCCCGCCGCCCCCGCCGAAGCCCGTCGCCCGTCCTCCGAGATCCGGCCGATCCGGAAGCTCATGGTGGCGAACCGTTCGGAGATCGCCATCCGCGTCATGCGCGCGGCCACCGAGCTGGGCATGAAAACGGTGGGCATCTACGCCCAGGAGGACCGCTTCTGCCCGCACCGCTTCAAGGCCGACGAGGCCTACGAGCTCAACAAGGACAAGGGCCCGCTCGGCGCCTACCTCGACATCGAAGGCATCGTCGCCCTGGCCAAGGAGAAGGGCGTCGACGCCATTCACCCGGGCTACGGCTTCCTCAGCGAGAACCCGCAGTTCGCCCAGGCCTGCAAGGACGCCGGCATCATCTTCGTCGGTCCCGAGGCGAAGATCCTCGACATGATGGGTGACAAGACCGCCGCCCGCAACGTCGCCCGCAAGCTCGGCGTGCCGATTCTTGAGGGCACCGACGAGCCGGTGAGCGACCGCCGGGAGGCGCTGGCCATCGCCAAAAAGATCGGCTTCCCGCTCATCATCAAGGCCGCCTTCGGCGGTGGCGGCCGCGGCATGCGCATCGTGCGCGAGGCCAAGGATCTGGAGAAGCTGCTCGACGAGGCCCAGACCGAGGCTGAGCGCGCCTTCGGCAACGGCGCGGTGTTCCTGGAAAAATTCGTCGGCAAGGCCAAGCACATCGAGGTGCAGATCCTCGCCGACAAGCACGGCAACGTCCTGCACCTGCATGAGCGCGACTGCTCGGTGCAGCGCCGCCACCAGAAGGTCATCGAGCAGGCGCCCAGCTACGGTGTCCGGCAGGAGATCATCGACGGCCTCTGCGACGCCGCCGTCAAGCTGGCCCGCGAGGTGAACTACACCCATGCCGGCACCGTTGAATTCCTCGTCGATCACGAGACCGGCGAGTGGTTTTTCATCGAGATGAACCCGCGCGTGCAGGTGGAGCACACGGTGACCGAGGAGATCACCAGCATCGACATCGTGCGCAGCCAGATCCTCATTGCCCAGGGCTACCAGATTCATCAGGAGCCGCTCGGCCTGCCGACCCAGGACAAGATCGAGAAGACCGGCTTCGCCATCCAGTGCCGCATCACCACCGAGGATCCGGAGAACGGGTTCACGCCCGACTTCGGCCGCATCCTCAACTACCGCAGCCCGGGCGGCTTCGGCGTCCGCCTCGACGGCGCGCTCGGCGCCACCAACGCGGTGGTCACGCCCTACTACGACTCGATGCTGGTCAAGCTCACCGTCTACGGACGCACCTACCAGCAGGCGCTCGACCGCATGGACCGCAGCCTGCGCGAGTTCCGCATCCGCGGGGTGAAGACCAACATCCCGTTCCTCATGAACGTCGTCCACCACGGCGACTTCAAGACCGGCCAGGCGACGACGCGCTTCATCGACAACAACCCGGACCTGCTCAAGTTCACCGCCCGCAAGGACCGCGCCACCAAGCTGCTCAACTACCTGGCCGACACCCAGGTCAACGGCAACCCCTTCGCCAAGGGTCACAAGCCCGACAAGCTGTTCGCCGCGCCGCCGATTCCGAAGTCCGACCACCGCGTCGCACCCGCGCCGGGCACCAAGCAGCTGCTGACGACGCTGGGCGCCGAGAAGTTCTGCAAGGACTGGGTTGCCAAGCAGAAGCGCCTGCTGCTGACCGACACGACGATGCGCGACGCCCACCAGTCGCTGCTCGCCACGCGCATGCGCACCTACGACATGCTCGCCGTCGCCGATGCCGTGGCGCGGCGCACGCCGAACCTGTTCTCGCTGGAGATGTGGGGCGGCGCCACCTTCGACGTCAGCATGCGCTTCCTGCGCGAGGACCCGTGGGAGCGCCTGCGCGCGATCCGCGAGAAGGTGCCGAACATTCTTCTGCAGATGCTCTTCCGCGGCTCCAACGCGGTCGGCTACAGCAACTACCCCGACAACGTCGTCAAGGGCTTCGTCAAGCACGCCGCGGCCAACGGCATGGACGTGTTCCGCATCTTTGACTCGCTCAACTACCTGCCCAACCTCACCGCCGCCATGCAGGCCGTGCGCGAGGAAACCGGCTCGATTTGCGAGGGCACGCTCTGCTACACCGGCGACATCCTCGATCCGAAGCGTGACAAGTACGACCTGAAGTACTACGTCCGCCTCGCCCGCGAACTCGAGAAGATGGGCGCGCACATGCTCTGCATCAAGGACATGGCCGGCCTGGTGCGGCCCTTCGCCGCCAAGAAGCTGGTCAAGGCCCTCAAGGACGAGGTGGGTATCCCCATCCACTTCCACACCCATGACACCAGCGGCCTGAACGCTTCCAGCCTGCTCGAGGCCGCCATCGCCGGCGTCGACGTCGTCGACGCCGCCATCTCCAGCCTATCCGGCGGCACCTCGCAGCCGAACCTCAACTCGCTGGTCGCCGCCCTCCAGCACACCCCGCGCGACACCGGCCTCGACGCCGACGCCCTGCAGGAGTTCAGCGACTACTGGGCGGCCGTGCGCACGTTCTACAAGCCCTTCGACACCGCCGAACCCTACGGTACCGCCGAGGTCTATTTGCACGAGATGCCGGGCGGCCAGTACACCAACCTCAAGGAGCAGGCCACCGGCATGGGCATGGCCCATCGCTGGCCGGAAATCGCCCACGCCTACGCCGAGGTGAACCAGCTCTGCGGCGACATCGTCAAGGTGACGCCGTCGAGCAAGGTCGTCGGCGATCTCGCCATCGAATGCGTCGCCCGCGGCGTCAAGCCGGCCGACATCTTCAACCTGCAGGGCACCAAGTGGAGCAAGGACGTCACCAGCATGTTTGAGGGCTGGCTCGGCGAGCCCTTCTACGGCATGGAATCCGCCAAGGCCGCCGACTCGCGCAAGAAGTGGAACAGGCTCGCCGACGCCATCGTCGGCAAGGATGGCAAGCGCATCAAGGGCCGCCCCGGCACCCATGCCGCCAAGATCCGGCTCGACGAGGTGCGCGCGGAACTGAAGGCCAAGCTCAAGAAGGACCCGACCGATGACGATGTCTGGAGCTACCTCATGTACCCGGATGTCTTCCTCAAGTTCGCCGACTTCCGCAAGACCTACGGTGACGTCTCCGCCCTGCCCACCCCGGCCTATTACTATGGCCTGCGCGACAAGGAGGAGATCAACGTCCACCTGGAAGAGGGCAAGACCCTGTTCATCCGCCTGCTCAACCTCACCGAGCCGGATGCCAACGGCCAGCAGACCGCCATCTTCGAACTCAACGGCTATCCGCGCCACACGACGGTCACCAACAAGGCTCTCGCCAAAAACGCCGTCACCAAGGCCAAGGCCGATCCGGCCGACGCCAGCCAGGTCGGCGCGCCCATGCCCGGCATGGTTGCCAGCATCGCCGTCAGCGTCGGTCAAAAGGTCAAGGAGGGCGAGACCCTGCTCACCCTCGAGGCCATGAAGATGTTTGCCGCCGTCGCCTCCCCGATCGCCGGCACCGTCACCGAAGTCTGCACCAAGATCGGCGAAAGCGTCGAAAGCAAGGACCTGCTGGTGCGGCTGGGCAAGTGAGGCAACCTTCGTGACGGGACCCCGATGGGGTCCCGCGCGGGGGATGTTGGGTGTGCCGGTTTTTCCCAGGCAAGGCTGCTGTGCGGCCATGTCAGGGCGTGGAATGACCCCACACCCAATTGGCAGCGAACCCATCGGGGTTCCGTCAGTGGTGTAGGCACGAGTTCGTCACAGCCCCGATCCCATTCACAGCAGCCTGAAATAACCTCGGATGCTCGACTGGGGCTGACGGACGCAGATCTGCACGTGGGTTTTGTCCATGATCTTGGCATCCGGATAAAGGGGGCGACCTTCCGTGAATGGACTGCGGACCGTGTCGTAGGCCGGCTTGTCAAAATCTGCGCGGATTTGGTGCACGAAATTGAGTGTTGCACAATCCAGGTGACGTTTGACCAAATCGAGGTCGCCCGAAAAGCCCGCTGCATTGGTGGGAAGGGGTGTCTGGGTGGCAGCAAACAAACTCGTCAGGTGCTCATGCGCGGCACGAATTTCCTCCAGGCAACTGGCACGCGTGAGGTCGAGACTGCGTCCCAAATCGATGATGGCTCCCAGCACAAAGGGTTCGTGGATCTTCTGGCGAAAGTGCTGGGGATGGCTTTTCACCGTACGAGCCCAATGGAGCGCGCGGTCAGAGTCATTCTCCCAAAAGTAGGCCCCCGACCCCAGCCAGTCGTACGGGTTGGTGCTAACCTTGAGATGCTTCTGACGGCCAGACAGAATTCGTTCTCCAACGCTGCGGTCACATCCGTGGAAACCGAGTGTGAGGCCGTGGTTTTCCATGCCCTCAATCCCGGTAGCGTTTGGCGAGCTTGCCGGCAGGGGTGATGAATCCTGCCTTGATCAGGAAAGCCTTCACTCGGGCGGGATCTTTGAGCATCTGCTTCACGCCGATCCGAATTTGGCGTTGCTCCTCCGCGGCCACCGCATCGGTGCAGCGGGCGTGCAGAGGGTGAAGGGGACGATTCACACCCTTATTCAACGTCATGGGTGGGCGATTCGCAAGCCCCATTTCCTCCCGCCCACGCCGCGGCAAGCCGGCCGGCGGCCTGGCCGGTGGCGAGGCAGGTACCCATGACGCGCACGGAGGCCAGGGCCTCGTGATCGGCGGAGAGGCAGCGGCCGGCGAAGAACAGGCCGGGCGCGTCGTGGCGGCGCAGGCAACCCACCGGGATGCCGGCGGGTTCGGGGCGGTCGAAGTAATGGAACTTGGGGCCGCGCGCGGTCTCGCGTTTTTCCATCGGCCAGCCGGCCAATGCCACCTCATCGGCAAAACGCTGGCAGGCGACAAGTTCGTCGCCACGCAGCAGGTGATCGCCGGTGTAGCAGGCGCTTTCGCGCACGCCCAGCCGCTCCGGATGCCGCGGCGGTGGCGTGTTGGCAAAATCGCGATGCTGGGCGCGCAGCCATGAGCCGAGCGCGTCGAGCACGGCGCGACCCTCGGCGAAGACCGCGGCCAGGCGTGCGGGATCCAGCGGATCCCAGTCAGGGCCGCCGGCTTCCAGATCGATCGTGACAAAGACCTCGCCGGCCAGGGGGGCGTCGCGGAAGGCGGCGCCAAGCGCGGCGGCGGGCAGTTCACCATCGCTTACAGCGCGGGCGATGGCCGCGGCGAGCTGGAGTCGCCAGCGGTCATTGTGCATGCCGCCGACTCCGGTGAAGGCGCCGATGTAGGCGGGGCGGTACCGGGTGCTCGGAGGAGGCTGCAGCCAGGCGGGGTTTGCCAATCGCGCGCCGGTGGCATCACCGGTGGCATCGACCAAGGCGCGCGTGTTCAGTTGCTGGCGCTGGACTCCGTCGCTCAGTTCCAGTTGCCAGCCATTCTCCGTGCGTTGCAGGCCGGTCCATTCCCAGCCGTGCAGGCGGGTCAGGCTGGGTTCACGATCGCAGAGTTCGGCGGCGAGCGCCGCGAAGTGCGCGGGCGACTGGCGCAGCACGAACACGCGGCCCATCCGATCAGGGGCGGTCTGACCGGTGCGCGCCATCAGGAGCCGGCCGATCTCTTCGGGCAGGCCGGGATTCAGCCAGGTCCAGGGACGCGACACGTCGGGATGGAAGAGACCGCAGAAGGTGTGCACCTGGGCAAGGCTGCCCATGCCGCCGGGTCGGTCGCCGCGCTCCAGCAGCAGGGTGCGCGCACCGGCTCGGGCGGCGGCGAGGGCGGCGGCGATGCCGGCGCTGCCGCCACCGGCGACGATGACGTCGGCCGCGGTCATGACACGGAGGCTTCGACGGGCAGGCTGTCGAGCCAGGCGGCTAGGGCGGCGGCCGTGGCGCAGCGCGCGCGGGTGATTTCAGCGGGCGGCAGGCGACGGCCGAAGCTCTGCTCGGCGGCGACGATGAGGCGCATCAGCGCGAGCGAATCGAGCCCGCAGGCAAAGAGGTCGGTGTCGGCCGCGAGCGGTTCCTCCGCCTCGACGATGGCATGCTCGTCGAGCAGGGCGAGAACGGCGTCGGCGGTGATGGCGGCGGGCATGGTTTTATCATGCAGGCGGCGGTGGCGGCCTGCAACCCTGCGGTCAGCGCCGGCGCGGTGCGGCGGGTGGAAAACGCTGCAGGAAACGCTCCTCGGCGGCCAGGGTGCCGATCAGGAACAGGCGACCGCCGGCGGGCAGGACCGCGTCGGGGCCGGGGTTGATGTCGCGGCGGCCGTTCTGTTCGATGGCGATGACGGTGCAACCGGTCTGCGAGCGGAGTTGCAGTTCGCCGAGACGCTGGCCGGCGACCGCCGTCGGTACGGGAGCGGGGAAGACATTGACGCCCTCGGCGAGCAGCAGGTGGTCGCCGCCGCGCAGCAGGTTGAAGACGGTGTTGGCTCCCATGGAGGCGTAGGAGAGCACCAGGTCGGCGCCGGCGCGCAGCAGGGTCTTGACGTTGCGATCGAGGGTGCTGCGCGCGAGGATCTGCCAGTTGCTGCGCAGCTTGCGGAAAAAGATGGTGAGGGCGACGTTGGTGTCGTCGTCGTGGGTGGTGATGACCAGGGTGGTGGCCTCGCGGGCGCCGGCCTTTTTGAGAACGTCCATCTGCGTGGCGTCGCCGATGACCGCGCCGTCGATGCCGGCGACGCGCTCGGCGATTTTTTCGATGAGGCTGGCTTGAATGCCGAGTTCGCCCAGCGCACGCGCCGTGGCGCGGCCGACGCGGCCGCCGCCGACGATGAGCACGCGCGGCTTGTCCTGGGCGTTGTTGGGAAAGGCGGCGTTGTAGCGGTCGAGTTGGGCGCGCGTGCCGGCGAGCACGAAGACGGTGTCAGCGCGGATCTCCAGGCCGGCCTCGGCGACGGCGAGGCGGCCGTGGTCCCAGACGCCGATGACGCTGATGCCGGTGCGCGAGCGCAGGCCGCTTTGGGCCAGCGTCTGACCGACCAGCGGCGTGCCGGCGGCGGCGGCCTCCGCGATGAGCAGGCCGTTGAGGTTGCCGATGACGTGGGCATCGGAGTCGCGGATGCTGACGCGGCGGGCGAGGGCGGCGCCCATCATCTCCTCAAGGCGCAGCACCAGGGTGGCGCCGGCGAGTTCGAGCACGTCGCGGGCGGCGTCGGAGGAGGCCGAGGCGACGATGGGCACGCGCTCGCACAGGCCGCGCGCGGTGAAGGTGGCGTTGGTGTTGATGACATCGGTGCGCGTGGCGACCAGCAGGGCGGCCTGGTCGAGTCGCATGCGCCGGTAGGTGTCCGGGTCGTCGAGATCGCCGACGGCGACGCGCACACCGCGTTCGACGAGTTCGAGCGCCTCCTGCAGGGTCGGACAGAGCACGACGCAGGGGTGGCCGTACTGGGCCAGCATGGGGATGAGGGCGCTGGCGAGCGGGCCGTGATCGGTGAGGATGACGTGGCCGCGCGTGTCTGGCGGCAGTTCGCGCGGCGCCTTGGCGGCGGCCTGGGCGCGCATCCAGGGAGCGTAGAAAAACTCGATGAAGGTGAAGGGCAGCAGTACCAGCATGAAGATGACGCCGGAGCCGAGCACCACGACCGAGAACAGCCGGCCGGCGTCGCCCTGGAAGGTGATGTCGCCAAAGCCGAGCGTGGTCATCACGGTCAGCGTCCAATACAGGCCGGTGATCCAGCTGTGCTGCTGGCCCTCGCGCAGCATGAGCAGGTGGAAGGCAACGCTGTACATGACGACCAGCGCCGCGAGCACGAGCAGCAGGTTGACCAGCGCACGCAGGTTGGTCCGGCTGGTACGGTTCTCCAGCATCGGGTTGAGGACGGCGAGCAGGGACTTCATCGGCATCGAGCATGACCCACGGCCGCGGGCCGACTCAAGCTCATTTCGCCACCGCGGGCATGTCGAGCGCGCGGGTCAGGAAGGCCCAGGTGTCGGCGGTTTCCTCGATGACCTTGGCGAGCGCGGTGCCGGCGCCGTGACCGGCGCTGGTCTCGATGCGGATCAGCACGGGTGGGCCGTCCTTGGCCTGGCATGCCTGCAGGCGGGCGGCAAACTTGAAGCTGTGCGCGGGCACGACGCGGTCGTCATGATCGGCGGTCTTCACCAGGGTGGCCGGATAGCGTGTGCCGGGCTTGAGGTTGTGCAGCGGCGAGTAGGCGAACAGGGCCTTGAACTCCTCGGCATTCTCGCTGCTGCCGTAGTCGCTCTTCCAGGCCCAGCCGATGGTGAAGCGATGGAAGCGCAGCATGTCCATGACGCCGACCGAGGGCAGCGCCGCGCCGAACAAGTCGGGACGCTGGGTCATGCAGGCACCGACGAGCAGGCCGCCGTTGCTGCCGCCCTGAATGGCGAGCTTGGCGGGCGAGGTGATTTTCTCGCGCTGCAGCCATTCGGCGCAGGCGATGAAGTCGTCGAAGACGTTCTGCTTGCGCAGCTTGGTGCCGGCGGCATGCCAGTCGGCACCGTACTCGCCGCCGCCGCGCAGGCAGGCCTGGGCGTAGACGCCGCCGAGCTCGAGCCAGGCGATGCGGCTGGCCGAGAAGGACGGGGTCAGGCTGATGTTGAAACCGCCGTAGCCATAGAGCAGGCAGGGGTTGCTGCCGTCGGGCTGCAGGCCCTTCTTGTGGACGAGGAACAGCGGCACGCGCGTGCCGTCCTTGCTGGTGACGAAGACCTGGCGCGTTTCGTAGGCGGCGGGATCGAAGTCGACCCGCGGCCGCCAGTGCGGCGTGCTGCGGCCGCTGGCGACCTCATAGCGATGGATGGCACCGGGTTCGGTGAAGCTGGTGAAAAGGTAAAAGGTTTCACCCTCGTCGCGGCGACCGCTGAAGCCGGCGACGGTGCCGAGGCCGGGCAGCTCGAGGCGGCGGATCAGGCGGCCGTCGAGGTCGTGGGCGCGCATCTCCGAGTGTGCATCCTTGAGGTACTCGCAGAGCAGCTGGTCGCCGACCACGGACACACCCTCGAGCTTGTCCTCCGACGGGGCGATGATTTCGCGCCAGTGCTCGCGCTGCGGGCGGGTGATGTCGATGGCGATGACGCGGTAGCGCGGCGCGTCGAGGTCGGTGCGGAAGTAGAAAAGGCTGCCAACGTTGTCGAGGAATTCATAGGCGGCGTCGAAGTCGTTGAGCAGTTCGACCACGGCGGCATCGGCCTCGGCGAGGTGGCGGTAAAACACGCGCTTTCGCGGGTCGGTGCCGTGGGTAACGGTGAAGACCAGATAAGCGCCGTCATCGCTGACGCGGGCATGCAGGCCCCAGTCGGGCTGGTCGGGGCGCGCGTAGATCAGGCGATCCTCTGCCTGGGGGGTGCCCAGGCGGTGGAACCAGACCGTCTGGTTTTTGTTCGCCTCGGTGAGTGCCGCGCCCTCGCTTGGCTCTGGGTAACGACTGTAGTAGAAGCCCGAGCCATCGGGAGCCCAGGAAGCGCCGCTGAACTTGATCCAGCGCAGCAGGTCGTCGGTGTCGCTGGCCGTGGCGATGTCGCGCACGCGGAATTCCTGCCAGTCGCTGCCCGCCTGCGACAGGCCGTAGGCAAGGAAACGGCCGTCGCGGCTGGGCGCAACGACGGTGAGCGAGGTGGTGCCGTCGGCAGACAGCGTGTTGGGATCGAGCAGCACGCGCGAGGGGCCACCCGGGCTGTCGGCCACATGCAGCACGCTCTGGTTTTGCAGGCCGCTGTTGCGGGTGAAGAACCACTTGCCGCCCTCCTGCCAGGGCACGCCGGAGCGCTCGTAGTTCCAGAGCTTTTCCAGCCGCGCGCGCAGGGCTTCGCGACCAGGGATGGCGCGCAGCCAGGGCAGAGTGACCTCGTTCTGCGCCTGCACCCAGGCCTGGGTCTCCGCGCTGGTGTCGTCTTCAAGCCAGCGGTAGGGATCGGCGACCTGCACGCCGTGGTAGTCATCGACGACTTCCTGCTGGCGGGTTTCGGGATAGATCAGGGGTTGGGCGAGGGCGAGAGCGGGCATCAGGCTGAGAAACAGAGGTCGCATGGGCGGTGGGTGCGCCGGGCTGCTGCAGCGCGCCGGCGAGCAGGTCGCACGGATTCGGCCGCGGGCAAGCGCGGCGTCAGGGCGCGGTCAATGCCAGGCGCGCGGCGACGGCGCGGTGCTGCGAGGCGCGTTCGGCCTCCGTGGTGCAGGTCATCGCCGACCAGTGGCGGGTGAAGAAGATGTAGTCGATGCGCAGCCAGGGGCCGCCGGCGCTGAACGGATTGCGGGTCCTGCCGGGGAAGGTGAAGCCGAAGCCGGCGCCAGCCTCGGCGTGGGCATCGCCCAGTTCGCGCGCGAGAAGGTGGCGGATGTGACCGGTGTGCGGCGAGTTGAAGTCGCCCGCGATGAGGGCGGGCAGGGGATCCTGGCGCACGGCCTCGAGGATTTTCGCAGCGGCATCGAGCTGACCGTCCCAGAAGACCTGGTATTGCGCGCTGAGTTCGGCCCACGGCGTGCCGGGTAAGCCGAGCAGGCCATAAAAAAGACCGCCCTTCCATTGGCTGAGCAGCACATCGCGCGGCGTGCGCAGATGCACCGAGTAGACGGCGATGGGGCGGCCGTTCCAGTCGACGACAAAACGCGCGGCGCGGGCCTCACGCGGCGCGGCGCTAGCGGGCAGCAGGGAGCTTTCCAGAATCGGGAATTTGCTCAGCAGCGTGTGTTCGCCGGCGCTTTGATAGGCGGCGTAGTCACCGTAGTCGCTGGATCTGGCGAACGCGCGTTCGCGCTTGGCCGACTCCTGCAGCACGAGCAGGTCGGGCTGCTGGCGACGTTTGAAATCGAGGGGTGTCTGGCCGCCATGCTGACCGCGGTTCCAGGTCATCAAGGTGAGTGAGGGTGCCGCGTACGAGGCTGCCGTTGGTGCGCCGCGATCCAGTTGCCAACCCATGAAGGGCCCGAGGATGACCAGAGCTGCCACCGCCAGCGGCAGAAGCGAGCGCCAACTCCAGATGAGGGCAAAGGGCAGCAGCAAAAGTCCAGGCAGCAGCCAGAGTGTTGGCGGTGCAAACAGCAGCAGGGCCAAGCCATGGTTGGCTTCGCCGACCTGGCGCAGCGCCAGCAGCAGCGCGAGCGTGAACAGCAGGTAAAAAACGGCGAGCACCGCCAGGAAACGCGCGGCACGGCGGCGTGGCGCAGCGGATTCCATGAGCCGGTGAACGTTGCTCAGGGCGCCTGTTTGGCGGCGTCCTTGTTGAGCTGGATCTCTGTGTCGGAGGTCATGTCCGGCAGCAGACCCGGATCTTCGGCGGATGGCAGCCCAGGCGAGAGACGGGAGGCGTCACCACCTTCCGACATCCAGCGCAGTTCCTCATCGCTGGTGCTTGCAGGGGCCTTGATCCACAGGGCCGTGGACACCACGGTCAGCACCGTCAGCAGGACCAGCACGAGCAGGGACTCCAGGACGGTAAAACCCCGGCGCGAGACTAGTCGCACAGTGGTGGATGCACAGGAGCGTGGCGTCATCAGCCTCACAAGGCTTCAGAAAATTTCCGGTTCGCGGTGCAGATCACGCGGGTTGTACACGTTTGGCGCCGTGGACATGCCCTGGCCGCCAAAGTAGTCGCCATTGCGGCTGTGGCCGAGCGGGTAAAAGTTGGTGCAGCTCGACAGAAGGGTGGAACTTGCGAGAGTGATCAGCAGGAGACACAGTTTCATGGCAGGAGGAGTGAAGGGTGGAACCGTGACGGACAGGGCATCAAGCCATGGGTGGGGACCGAACGCAAGGCCAAATCCGCAGGCGGCAAGACAAGATGGCACAATCGGCAATTTATTAAAATTATAATTTTTATAAAAAATAAGTCAAAATTCGATGGACAATTCCTGCCCGAGTTCTACAATTCTTCTCAGTTGCATCTCCCGAAATGCGAACGGTCATCACACGCTTTGTGACTTTCAACGCCGAGAATACGGCGCCCGAGGTCTATGCGGTACTGGCTTTTGCCTACCTGACTCTGGTAGCTCTCTGCCTGGCCAGTTTGGCGCGTTCCGACATTAAAGGAAAGTTGGCATGGTCCTTGTTTATCCTTTTCATCCCCGTCGTCGGAATGTATATGTACACGTTCTGGTGCCTGATCCGAGCTGACTACTCCTTCCTGGCGCGCCTTGGACTTGGTGGTCTCGCCAAGTCTGGGTCGCGCTGACTCCCTCTGCTTCTCCCACCTTCCCATCCGCGCTCCCGTGCGGGCTCACTCTCCCAAAACCATGCACCTCTCCTCCCGAATCTCCCGCTCAACCCAGCGGCTGCAGGTGATGAGTCACTCCCTGAAGCTGGTTCTTCTCGGATTGACACTCCCCGCCGCGGCCCAGTTCGCGGAACCCATGCTGCCGGTGCAGCCCTCTCAGCCCACGGGCTTTTTCCCGACGCTGAACGACATGACCGTGCTGCGGAGCAGCGATTACCCGCGCAGTCTGACGCGCGGCAACACCGGTGAGGAGGGGCCGGATCTGCGTCTGCAGACTTCCACGGGTCTTTTCCCCTACGATGGCCCCGAGCAGAATTTTTATGAGCGTTACGACGGTTTCTTCCGTCCGATCGACCATACGCTTGGCTTGTTCACGCCGCACGACGCCTGGACCCTCGAAAATGAGCGTCTTAGTCACATGTCCATGACGCTCGATGGTCGCATGGGAGCCCTGACACGAGCATTTTCACCGGAGCAGGCCCATGTGAAGCTGGGGTTGCTCTACTTCGATGTGCTCTGGGCCGGCGGTGGTGTGGTCTATTCGGATTATCAAGGCGATCGCACTTTTCAGGAAGACAACGGTGACGGCTGGACCGGGTATGTAGATGTGGCAGTACGCGGCTTGGTGCGCCTGAGCGACTCGCTGTACCTCTCCGCAGTGGCCAACCTCATGTATCTGCCCTTCGAGAATGAAGTGGCTTTGCGGTTCGGTAACCACTATGCGCCTGCGATTCAGTTTCGTTTGAACTGGTCGAAGTCCTACGGGCCATGGGACTTCCTGCTGTTCAGCGAGTTCCGCGGCGCGCCGGGCCTCGACTTCTACGCGGATGCCGACTCTCCCGCCCAAGATCGTGCCGGGCGCTACTTCTTTGGCTTTAATGATCGTGGGCGCACCAACGAATTCCAGAACGATGAACTGGCCTATTTCTCGAATCGATTGGGTTTCAAGGCGAACCGACTTGTGTTTGACGAGCAGTGGCGCTTGGGCTTTGCGGTCGATCACACCGATTTCTTCCGCACCTTCGACTTCGTGGAGCACCGCACAAGAGACCACTTTGGAACGATGCTCGGCTATGAAGGCTCAGTGATTCCTTTTGCACCGCGTTTTCGATACGACATGTATTCTTATGACGGTTTTGAAAGTCTGTGGCACCGAGTTGAAGCCCTGCTTACGGGTCGCTTGACCGAAAACATTCAATGGAGTGGTATGGCTGGCTATCGTCGCACAACGGGAACTTACCCAGATCGAGACGGTTTCATTTGGGAAGTGGGCCTCAGTCAGGCTCTCACCCAGAATACCCGCCACTGGCTCTATGTGGGCGAAAACTTCTTCAACAACGAGTTGCTGCCGGAGACGCTCACTGCCCGCTACGCTCGCTACGTCATTGATCAGCGCATCGACAAGTCTCTCTCTGTGCGCGGCTTTGCCCAGTTTTCGGATCGTGAGACCATCAATGACGAGCTCGCCGTGCGCGATCGCTGGGGTCTGGGCATGTCGCTGATCTACAACCCGCTCGATTTCACCACGATTCGCGCTACGGCCATGTATGAAAGCATTGAGCAGGGGGGAGCCCTCGCCGACGCCGACCGCTGGCTCTACCGTCTTGAACTGCAGCAGCAGCTCGCCTTCCGTCTCACCGGCCGCATCTTCTACCAGTATGAAGACCGCCAGGGCCGCAACAACGACTTCAAGGAACACTTGACCGGTCTGTCCATGCGCAGGTATTTTTAAGCCAACGTCCCATCATCACCCTCAACACTCCTCCCTCCGATCATGAAAACCGCGAAACCGTCAGCTCAGTCCCGAGGTCTGCTTCAGCAGGGGCACACCTTGGCCCTCGGTGCCCTCATCGTGTTTGCCACACCGCTTGTGGCTGACGCGCAGACCCCCCTCAGCCTCCCGGACCGTGGGGTTGAAACCAACAAGGATGCCCCCGCCGACTTCCACAAGTACTTCGGCCAGCGCATCAACTCCTGGCGTGACCGTCAGCGTCAGATCGCCAAGCTCGACATGGACGCTGACATGAACCAGGACGGCGTGCTCAGCAACACTGACCCGGCCGACAACGGCAGTTTCGAAGCCACGCCTCCCGGCCTCGTGCTTGGCAAGGGCGAACTCACGCGCTTCGTCATCCGCCTTGTCCCCTACCGTGTTGACTTCGAAGGTGAGGTGGTTGTCACCCTGGAAGTGGAAGGCGTCAATCGCGGCGATCGCAGCGGCGAGTATGCCACCCTCGACGAGGAAATCGCCAACTCCGGCCACGTGCGCATCTGGCGCGACAAGGACAAGAAGGATCTGCTGATCGATTCCCGCGATCCCGGCAAGCGTGTGGTCGAGTTCACCACCGACTACAAGACCTATCCCTACAACCTGCCGCTGGCGGTGCCTCGCTTCGTCTTCGTTGAGGGTGTCAAGGAGTCGCCGCTGTATTCGGGTGACGTCCGCGTCCTGGTCACGGTCTCGCACCGCGCCCCGGGCCAGCAGCCCTACACCCAGATGACCAGTGGCAAAGGCGCCGAGCCGCCGGTGGTCGAATCGCCGCCCAAAAAGATCGGCATCAAGAGCTTCCGCACGAGCTTTGACCACATCCTGGTGACGGTCGTCAAGAACCATCACCCGAAGGAGTTCATCAACGGCAACAACGAAGGCGTCTGGGTCGCCCCGGCCGGCAAGAGCTATTGAGTCTACGGGAGGTGCCGCTTCCCGCAAGCGCCCTGGTCTGCGCCGAATTTCAGCCGCGAAAGCGGCAAGGTTCGGCCTGACCGGGGTGTTTTGTTTCCACGAACCCATCTTCGCCGCTTACGATTCCGCCATGTCCATGAAGGTCCGCCCCCACTGTCTGCTCGTCGCCCTGCTGCCGGTGCTGGTCGCCGGCTGCAAAAGCTCCTCGGAAGGGGAGAACCTGCTGCCGCCGCCGGCCTTGGCCGTCGCCTCGGCGCCCGCGCCGCGCCTCAATCCGATGGTGTTTGCCACCGGCGACTCCCTGGAACTGTTCGTCAAGGAGGACGCCACCCTGAATGGCAGCTACCCGGTGCGCGAGGGCGGTTACATTGTCATCCCGCGTGCCGGCCGCATTCAGGTCGCCGGGTTGGATCGCACTCAGGCGGAGGTGCGGGTGAAGGAATTCCTGCAGCGAACCCAGCTCACGGAAGCGACGGTGCTGGTCGAGCGCACGGCGAAGCATGCGGAACCCGGCACCACGCCGATCGCGGAGATGCCGAAGTTGATGGTCTTCCTCACGGGCGCCGTCCCACGCTCGGGTGTGCACCACATTCCCCTGCCGAACGGCCGGCCGCTCGGCACCTATGAGGCCCTGCTCATCACCGGTGGCTTGAACAAGTTCGCACGTGAAGACCGCGTGGAAATCTTCCGCACGGACAGCCAGGGGCGTCGTCGCCGCGCGGTTGTCGATCTGGGACCGGTCCGCTTGGGCCAGGCCGATGATCCGCCGCTTGCCGAAGGCGACATCGTGCACGTGCCGGAGAAGGTGTTTGGCTTCTGATTGACGCCGCATCGGATCCGCCTTCAGCGGGCTTGAAAACAACTTCATTCACGACATAGCTGCTGCATGCCCACCAAGCCGCCGACCTCGCCCAAGCCGGACAAGATGGACGGTTCCAAGCTGCTGCGGCTGATCCTGCAGTATGAAGATTACTGGCGCCTGATGGTGCTGCTCTTTCTGCTGGGCTTGGTTGCCGGGACCAGTTACTTTGTCTATGCTCGGGCGACCTTTGAATCGACGGCGTTGATTCGGGTCAACCAGTTTGTCGACACGACCCGGGAGGCTTCCGGTGCGCAGAAAGAGAACAATGCCCAGATGCTGCGCTCGCTGTCGCGCCAGTTGCTTTCGGATTATTACCAGTTGGAGACGGCCAAGCGTCTGGGGGTGGCGACCGCCGCCACGACACCGCAGGAGTTGCGCGGCAGCCTGATTCCGGCAGTCCGCATGGGCTTTTTGGATGGCCAGCACATGCAGTTGCGAGTGGTTTCCTATCGGCCCAGCATCGTCCGGGAGTTTCCCAAGGCTCTGATTGAGGCCTATGAGGCGGCACGCAAACGCCTGCGCGAGGAATTTCGCGACAAGGCGATTCAGCGCTACGTTGAGGAACTCGCTGAAGTGCGCAAGAAGGTGACGTCCCAGTTGGATTCCCGGCTCAAGTTTGAGGAGGAGAGCGCCCTCGCCAGCGCCCAGATTGAACTGGAGAGGCTGAGCAATGTACCGGTCCAGCAGGTGCGGGCGCGCTACAAGCTGGAGGAGATGGATCGCATCGCCAAGGTTCTGGCCGAGCAGGAGGACGACCTTTCCACCCCGGGCAAGCTGGCCCTGCTGACCAGTCTCGGCGCCGACAAGGACGACCCGCTGGCCGCGGGGCGCATCATCCGGCGCACCGGTGACCCGCGTGTCGGCGCACCGGCTGCCTTTGAAACTCCGGAGACGGCGAAAGAGTTCACCCAGGTGGTGGTGCAGCCGGACATGGTGGAGAGCATTCAGCCCTGGCTGGAGCTCGACAAGAAGCGCCGCGGCCTGGAGGAGAAATTCATCGCCAACCGCGCCCGGTATCTCGAAGATCACCCCGAGATGATCAAGCTTCGCGATGAACTGCGCGAGGTGTCCTCGGCGCTGGAACTGGAGCTTGAGGTCGCGCGCAAGGCCTTTGACCTGGAGCGCGCCCGGCTCAAGGAGCAGCTCGCTGAACTGGAGACCAAACTGCCCGCGTATTACCAGGCGGCGAAGAGTTACGATGAGAAGAAGCTGTCCTACGAGCTGCTGGAAAAGGGCCAGCTTGCCTGGGACAAGGCATACGAGCAGCTCTCCAAGCAGATCGAAAGCCTGGAATTCAACAACGCCGACCAGTCCGCCGTCAGCCTGGAGTTTCGCGGCTTTACCGACATCCGCAGTGAAAAGCCGGTGTCACCCAGCAAGTCCAAGTTGCTCATGCTCGGCTGCCTGCTCGGCCTTGGGCTGGCCGGTGGCGTGCCCTTCCTGCTGCGCCAGATGGACAGCACCATCACCGACCTCAACGAGTTTGAGAGCACCCTCGGCATCCCCGGCATCGGTCTGGTGCCGCTGTCCAATCCCAAGGTGCTTGAGCAGGTCAACCGCTCCAGCACCCTGGGCGCCAAGGTGCCGAACGCCCTGCTCGAATGCTTCCGTTTGATTCGCAGCAGCATCCTGCTCAACCCGGGGCCCAAGGGCGAGCCGCGCGTCATCATGCTCACCAGCGCCCGCCCGGGCGAGGGCAAGACCACCGTGTCCGCGAACATCGCCTGGGCCTTCTCCTCCATGGGGGAAAAGACCCTGCTGATCGACTGTGACTTGCGCCGCGGCCGTGTCCATGGCGTTGCCGGTGTGCCCAATCTGCCGGGCCTGACCCGGTTGTTGACCGGCGAGGCGCAGCTTGACGAGTGCCTGGTCAAGTCGGAGGCGGACAACCTCTGGCTGCTGCCGCGCGGGCCCGTACTTGCCGGCACCACGGAGCTGCTCAACACCGAGGTGTTCGCCAAGCTTCTGCGCGAACTGCGCGGCCGCTTTTCGCGCATCATCCTGGACACGCCACCGGTGCTGGGTCTGAGCGAGACCGCCTTCCTGCAGAACCATGCAGACGGGGTGGCCCTGGTGGTCAAGGCGGCGGCGACGACACGCAGCGATGCCACCCTTGCCTTCCAGCAGTTGCAGAAGCTCGGTGGCCACTTCTACGGCTTCGTCCTCAATCAGGTCGATTTTTCGAAGGTGCAGAACCAGTACTACTACTACTACTACTCTTCGAACTACTACGATTCGAACTGGGAGGAAGAGGAGCCGGAAGTCGACGACGTGCGGCGTACCTCGAGTCACCGGCGGCACAGTCAGGTCGGCTGAGGCTGGAGGCAGCGTCAGAGGTTGAGCAGCACGTAGTCCCAGACTTCGAGCACTCCCCAGGTCAGGCCGGCGACGACGACGGCGTCACGCCAGTCAGGGCGGTTCCAAATCCTGGCCACCGGCAACGAGGGCTCGGTGGCGGCGGCGTTCTCGGCGTGACAAAGGCGGTGAATGGCGGCGGCGACCGCGATCATGAGGAAGTACTCGGTGTGGTACTCGCGGTTGATCATCCAGTTGGAGACCGCGTAAGCGAGCACGATGAGGATGGCGGCGCGCCGGCTGAATTCCCTGGAGCGATCATCGGCTGTGAAACGCGGGGCGGTGAAGACCAGGCCGCGCTGGGCGATCCACAGGCCGGCGACGTATAGGAAGAGGCCGTAGAGCCCGAGGTCGGCCCCGATCTGCACGTAGCTGGAGTGGGTGGCCTTGACAAAGGACTCGCCCTGCCAGGTGATGAGGGGGACAAACTGCTTCCAGCCAACCCCGGTCGGACTCGCTTCAAAGGTGGTTTTGGCCACCTCCCAGGCCATGAGCCGCCCCTGCACTCCCTCATTGCTGCTGAGGGAGTTCATGCCGGACATGCGCGGCAGGAAGCTGAGGGCGGAGATGCCGAGGGTGCCGGCGGCCGTCAGGGCGAGCAGCTTCACGAACAGCGGTCGGCCGATGACAAAGACCATGACCATGAGGCCGCCGGCGACGAGGTAGGCCCCCTTGGAGGAGGCATGGTAGGCGCAGGTGCCGGCGAGGGCCGCACAGGCGGGGAAGGCGAGCAGTCGTCCTGCCGCGGCGCCCTTCCAGAAGAAGATCAGGTAACTCAGCGGCAGGGCGACGATGACCGTGTGGGCCAGCGAATTTGGGTTGTTGTGCAGCCAGGTGCCGATGGCGAGACGGCCGGCGTTTTTCTCCGTCATGTCCTGAGCGCCGGTGAGGTCGATGCCGTACAGACTGCCAACGGCGAGGCCCGCGACGCCGAGCAGCATCCAGTTCCACATTTTCAGGTAACCGGCAACCCGGTCCCAGTTGGTCAGGGACTGGACGGTGAGGGCGTAGAACACAACCAGCGGCAGGAAGCCCATCAGGGCCGCCTGGCTGTCGGGGGCATTCCAGACCACGTAGGCGTAATAGATCAGCAGGATCCAGTCGTGCGGGGTGCGCAGCAGGCCGGGCAGGGGCGAGCGCTCGCGGCTCGTGTACAAGGCCGCGATCCAGGCGAGCATGAGCGGCTTGACGATGTTCAAGCCCGCCCAACCGGCCATCCAGTCCTGCGGACGGATGTAGTAGAGGAAAAGGAAGAACAGGGCGAGGCGGTACTCCATGAGGGCAGGGCAGCCGACGCGGAGCGTGGACCAGCCCACCCGCGAATGCAACCACAGGTAGGCGCGCGCTGTGAAGGCATGCCGGAGCGCGAGTGTGTCGAGGTTTGGCTGGAGCGCGCGTGTGCCGAGGTTTGGGTCGGAGCGCGCGTGTGCCGAAGGTTTGGCTGGAGCGCGCGTGTGCCGAAGGCCACTCGCTTGGGGAGGTGGCTTGTCGGAGCGCGCGTGTGTCGAAGACCACTCGCTCGGGGGTGGCTTGTCGGAGCGCGCGTGTGTCGAAGACCACTCGCTTCGGGGGAGGCTTGTCGGAGCGCGCGTGTGTCGAAGACCACTCGCTTCGGGGGTGGCTTGTCGGAGCGCGCGTGTGTCGAAGACCACTCGCTCTGGGGGAGGTAGCCACACGGTTGCATGAGGCGAGCAGGCTTCGCCATGCGCGCGCTCCGATCCGAGGCGCGCGCTCCGGTGGTAGCGCTTGATTCCCCGGCGGACCGCGTCGACAGAAACGCTTTCCGACTCTCCCGCGCATGTGGTTCAACAGCTTCGAATTCTGGGTGTTCTTCGGCCTGGTGGCGATCGGCTGTTGGCGGCTTGCCCATGCCGGCCGCAACCGGCTGCTGTTGGCGGCCAGCTACTTCTTTTATGGCTGCTACGACTGGCGTTTCCTCGGTCTGATCCTCTTCTGTTCCGCGGTGAACTACCACGCTGCCGCCAGGATCGCGGCCGCGCCCGACCCGATCCGGCGTCGCCGCTGGCTGGTGCTGGCCGTCACGGTCAGTCTAGGTGTGCTCGGTGTCTTCAAGTACCTCGGCTTCTTCGTTCGCGAGGTCTCGCGGGGGTTGACCTGGGCCGGCCTCGACGCGGGGCCCTGGGCCTTGGAGATCCTGCTGCCCGCAGGCATCTCCTTTTTCACCTTCCAGGCGCTGAGCTACACCATCGATGTCTATCGCGGCGACACCCGGCCCTGCCGCGACTTCGCCGACTTCGCCCTGTTCATCTCCTTCTTCCCCCAGCTTGTTGCCGGGCCGATCGAGCGTTCCTCGCATCTGCTGCCGCAGGTGGAGCGGCCGCGCCCGCCCTGCGATGCCGTGCGTTTCCGTCGCGGTTTGCACCTCGTGCTCACCGGCCTGTTCCTGAAGGTGGTGATCGCTGACAACATGGCCTGGCTGGCCGGTCATGCCTTTGGCGCCGCACCCGAGACTCTGGCCGCGCCGGAGGTTTTGTTTGGCGTCTATGCCTTCGCCTTCCAGATCTACGGCGACTTTGCCGGCTACAGCGCCATCGCCTGCGGCACGGCCTGCTGGCTGGGTTTCGACCTGATGACGAATTTCCGGCGTCCCTACTTTGCGCTCGATCCGCGCGACTTCTGGCAGCGCTGGCACATCAGTCTTTCCACCTGGCTGCGCGACTACCTGTACATTCCGCTCGGTGGCAATCGCGGCGGCAGCGGGCGCACGGCGCGCAACCTCATGGTCACCATGCTGCTCGGCGGACTCTGGCACGGCGCTGCCTGGACCTTTGTGGTCTGGGGTGGCATCCACGGTCTCTGGCTGGGCCTGCACCGCGCCTGCCTGCGCCGGCGGCCGGGGGCGGCTGTCACGGCGCCCTGGCTGAAGCTGGTGAAGTGGTTTTTCACCTTCCACCTGGTCTGCCTGACCTGGCTGGCTTTCCGGGCCGACAGCCTGCGGGGGGCGTTTGCCCTACTCGGGCGGTTGGGAGAGGATTGGCGTCTGACGGACTACAGCCTGACCTGTCTGGGCATGCTCGGCTTTTTCCTGCTGCCGTGGCTGGCTTATGAGGCCTGGCTGGAGCGACGACGCGACGACGAGGCCCTGTTCAAGGCCGGCTGGGTCTGGCGGGCCGGTTTTTACCTTTATCTGATCCTGATGCTGCTGTTCTTTCCCCCGCCGGTGCCGGCCGAATTCATTTACTTCCGCTTCTGATTCATGCACACGGAGCTGCGCGTCTTCATCGCCCTGCTGATTGCCCTGCTTGGGCTCGAGGCGGCGGCGCGCCTGTTCGAGACACGGCTGTCCAAAGATGTTGCCCACCTGCGCAGCCTGCCCGCCGAGGCGGCACGGTTGCGCGACGCGCCTTCCGACTCATGCAAGGTGCTGATTCTCGGCAACTCGCTGGCTCGTGCCGGTCTGGACCGGGAGCGGCTGACACGCGGCTTGGAAGCAAGGCTGGGCCGGCCAGTGGTGCTGGCGGCGATGCATCCCGACGGCAGCCGCATTGAGGAATGGCAGCACGGCTACCGGCGCTACTTCGAGCAAACCGGTGCGCGGCCTGATCTGGTGCTGCTTTGCACCGGACGCGCGCATTTGCTCGACGGGTTGCGCGATTTGGATGCGGTCGCCGCCTTTCATCTTTCCTGGCGGGATTTGCCGGACTTTGTCCGTGAGCAGGATCTCGGGGTCGATGGGCTTTGCCAGGTGATTGCGGCCCGGACTTCGGCCCTCTTCGCCCATCGCCGGCGCGTCCAGCCCCTGCTGTTCTATCATTGGATGCCGCGCTACGAGCCGACGGTGAATCTCATCCAGGCCGCCGGGCAGGGCGCGGCAAGGCGG
>CAZSBO010000024.1:0-8180 GCA_964605265.1 uncultured Prosthecobacter sp. | reverse complement strand
CACCAGTCTTCCACCAGGCCCACGCGCACGCTTGTTTCGCTCTGGCGCATGGGATTGCCGGCGATGGTGTGCTGCTGGCGCAGGTGAATGATTTCCGGGATGGCGATGTCCTCGCCAATGAAGCGGCTGAGCTGTTCGGCTGCGGCGTCGGGCTGCAGGCAGAGATCCTCGTAGCGGAGCAGGAGCTGGTGTGCGGCGGGCAGGCGCTGCAGCGCCAGGCCGATGTTGCGGTTGCGGGCGGTCCAGAAGGCGGCGCCCTCGGCGTAGGAGGGCCGACGGCCACTGGCTTCAGAGGCGTAGGTGATGCCGTCGCGGTCGAAATTTTTCACGAAGGAGTGCGCCACCGCCCGCGGATCGCGGACAAGGTGGATGACGCGCAGTCGTTCCGGCGCGAGGGCGTGCAGGTGGCGAAGATAGACCGGATCCTTCGACGAATCGATGACGACTGAGGCGCCGGTCATGGTGGCGGCGGTGTCGAAGAGTTGCAGGGCGCGGGCGCAGCCATCGCGGAAGTCGCGCACCTCGCGGCTGAGCGCGCAGAACAACTCCAGCGATCCCGGGCCACCCAGGGCGATGAAGGCGTTGTGGATGTGTTTTTGCAGGCCCGCCTTGGCGCGCCGGCCCTGGACGTGCCAGTCGCGCAGGCGACGGCCGGCAGCGCCCGGGCGCTGCTGCAGTTGCGAATCGAGCTCCTTCCAGAAGCCGCAGTCGTCCACCTTTTCGCCGCAGGAGCAGATCGGCCAGTAGGGTAGCTTGTAAATTTCGCCAAGGTTGAGGCAGCGGGCGTTGCTGCCGAGGATGCTTTCCAGCAGGGTCGATCCGGAATAACCGGTGCTGGCAATGTAAACGAGGGTCTTCATGCGGTCGGTCAGCGGTGACTCTGCTCCATCAAATCGGCACCCACCAAATGCGGCAACCGGCGGTGGAGTTCGTCGTAGGCGGGCTGCAGCCTTTTGCGGTCGGCAGCCTGCGCGAGGGTGGGGTGGGGGCGCCAGTGCGGCACGGCCAGGTCCGTGCTCCAGGGGTGTCCTGTGTCCAGGGCTTGTTCGCGCAGCACGAGGTTGATGCGCTGGAGGGTCAGGTCGTTGCGGATGTGGGCGCAGGCCCAGGCGCGCGGGTCGAGCGAACTGGCTTCGGCAAGCAGGGCCGCGAGGTCCCGGGCAATGCGGCCGGGGCGGAGCCGGCGGCCGGTGTGATCGTTGATGTGCGCGGATGAACCGATGCGCGCATCGGCGCGCATGGCGAGCGCGCAGCCGGCAAACAGGGATTCGACCGCGGCCACGCAGCCTCCCTCGCGTCGGCTGAGGATGACCGAGACGCGGGCGTCGCACTCCAGTTCGGTGACCCGTTCGATGGGCAGCGACTCGAGCAGTTCCAGTTGCTGCGGCACGCCAAGCCGGCGCGCCAGGCGTTCGATGGAGGCGCGGTCGCGGCCGCCCTCGCGCTGGCCGATGAGGACGATGCGCAGGTCAGCCGGCAGGCGGCGCAGGGCGAGGAAAAATTCCCAGTGCCGTTTGAATTCGCCCCAGTTGGCCACCATGAGCACGTCGATGCGGCGTTCCGGCATGGGCTTCGGCCGGTAAAACGCCGGGTCCACCCAGTCGCAGGCGAGGCCGGGCAGGACGACCAGGCGCGGGTGCAGGGCGGCAAGGCGCGCGCGCTCGGCCTCGTTGGCGCATTGGATGGAGAGGGGTGACTTCAGGCGCAGCAGGGCGCTGCCGAGCAGGGCGTAGTCGGTGGGCGACCAACTGGCGACAAAGATCAGATGGTAGTGCTGGTCAAGCCAGGCGAGTTCGTCGTCCTGGAGCGCGAGCACGCGGGCGAGGTTGTATTCGAAGTAGTTGAGCAGAACCCCCTTCTCGCCGTCCGCGGGGGCCTTCAGCACGACGCTGCGGGTGAGCCGCGGTTGGTCGCTCAGCAGCGGGGCGTAGCGGGGATGGCCGGCGACCGCGGCGCGCCAGGCCGGTTCGAGATCGGGGCGGAGCAGGAAGCGGAAGTCCTCCGTCAACAGGCGGGCAACGGCCGGGTGTTCCGCCAAGCCGAGCGCCTTGCCGAGGTGGCGGATTTGTGCCACGGGCCGGGGTTCCAGACGGCTGCGCAGCCAGTGCCAGAGGGCGAGGGCGGTGCGCAGGTGGGGGGAATGGCGCAGGTGATCCTCGACGCGCCAGCGCAGGATCTGCAGATGGGTGGCCGGGCTCATGCGGTCGGCGGTGTCGCCGCGGCGGGTTTGCGGCACATCAGGTTCCAGCCCATCGTATTGAGCGGGTCGCGGTCGAAGCGATCGAGCCAGAGCAGGGGCAGCTTCAGCGCGAAGCCGAACAGGGCCTGGGCGGCGAGGCGCAGTGGCAGCTTCAGCGGCATGGGCAGGCTGGAGCGGCGGATTTCGCGCACGGTCCAGTGCAACTCGAAGGCGAGCAGCGCGAAGTGCCCTCCCTGGGGTTCGACCTTTTCGCGCTCAAGGCCGGCGGCATCCATGAGCAGGCCGAGGCCGAGGTTGGTGAAGTTGAAGAAATTCCAGGGCAGGTTGTGCAGGGGGGAGGACTGCGGCGTGGTGAGGAAGAGCAGGCCGCCGGGTTTGAGTACGCGTGCCAGTTCCTGGCAGACCTTGCCGGGATCCTTGACGTGTTCGAGCACCTGGGTGTTGAGGACGATGTCGTAGCTGCCGTCCTCGAAGGGCATGTTGGAGACGTCCGCTTCGAAGTCGACCCCGGGGCCGAAATTGAGGTCGCAGGTGTGCAGGGTGGCGCCGGTGGCGAGGATGGCCTCGCGCAGGTACTGTTCCGGCAGCTTGCCCGAGCCGGCGTCGAGCACCCGCATGCCGGGTTTCATGCGCGGCAGCGCCTCGCGACGGATGAATTCATGCACGTACCAGCGCTCCACCTGCAGGCGTTCGTGGAGTTTCTTGGGCAGAAGGAGGGAGCCGAGGGAGTTCATGATCAGTTGCTGGACGCGTCCTGCGGGGGCGATGGGGCCCGCGCGCCTTCATGCCAGGGGTTTTTGACGAGTTCGTGAGAGCCTTGGGTGGAAAAGACACGCCCCGGCACGCCGAGAACCACGCCGTTTTCAGGCACGTCCTGGAGCACCACCGAGTTGGCTGAAATCAGGGCATGATTGCCGACCTTGACGCCGCCCAGAACTGCGCAGCCCGGTCCGAGGAAAACACCGTCGCCCAGTTGGGGCGCTCCGCGGTTGGCACCGCTGCCCACCCAGCCGAGGGTGACGCCATGGGCGATGTTGCAGTTGCGGCCAAAAACCACTTCCGGGTTGACCCAGATGCCACCCCAGTGCTCGATCAGCAGACCGTCGCCCACCTGGCAGGCGAGGGGGATGCGGATCCCCAGTTTGCGGCCGAGCCGGGCAAACCAGAACAGCAGGAAGGGATAGAGTGTCCACTTCAAGGCGGGTCGGCGCCTGAAGGCCTGGCAGAGCCGCAGCAGTGCCACGTAGCGGTAGGTGGCGACGCAGAGGAAGGTGGTGAAGAAGGCACGCAGGCCTGCTTTTGCGGCCACCCTGTAGAGGTCGGCGCGAAGACTCTGCAGTAGGGTGGGCCACATGTCGGCAGGGGGGTTAGACGGGGCCACCGGTCAGGGGCAGGTTTTGACCGTTGAGATAAGCCGCGCCATCGCCGGCCAGAAAGGCAATCAGCCCGGCGGAGTCTTCCGGCAGGGCCAGCCGGCGGAGCGGAACCCGTCGGGCTTCGACTTCCTTCAAACGTTGCGGCACATCGGCGGTGAGATCGGTCACGGTCATGCCGGGCGAAACCAGATTGACGGTGATCTGCTTGGGGCCCAGTTCGGCGGCCAGGCAGCGTGCCAGCCCCCAGAGCGCCTGCTTGGCGGTGACGTAGGCGCAGAGCTTGAGCGGTGGTTGCCCGAAGAGATAGGAGGTGCCAAGGAAGATCATCCGGCCGAAGCCGCGCTCCGCCATGCCTGGTGCCGCCGCCTGGACCATTTCCTGGGTGGCTTCGACCTGCATGCGCAGGCAGTCGCGCAACTCGGCCTGGGTGGTTTCCAGCACGTCCTTGCCGGGCAGAGGCTGGGTGGCGGCATGCACCAGAATGTCCAACCGGCCGAAGCGGTCTTCGACCTGCCTGACCAGGGCGGTCCCGGCACCGGTCGCCATCAAGTCCACAGCGATGCCGACGGCCTGGATTCCCTGTTCCGCCAGTTCAGCGCACAGGCGCTCGGCTTTTTCACGGTCGGACTTGTAGGCGACCGCGACATGATAGCCGGCGGCAGCCAGCGCGCGGGCGGCCGCCGCGCCGATGCCGCGCGAGGCGCCGGTGACGAGGGCGACGCGCACGGCCTTTTGCTCCGTGGCCGCCGGTTGGGCCGCGATGCGGGTGGCGAGTTTCACCTTGGCCGTGCCCAGCATGAGTGTCTCGCCGCGGCCATTGCTGGCCTTCAGGTTCAGAGTCATCACCTCGGCCCCTGCGGAGTAGCTGGCGATCTCCGCTTCCACGCGGATCGTTTCGCCGACGAAGGCGGGCCGCAGCCATTCCATGCTCTGGTTCATCCAGACGGCTCCCGGGCCGGGCACTTTCATGCCAATCAATTTGGACACGACCGCCGACTGAATGGCGCCGTGGGCCACCGGATGCGCATAGCCGTAGGCGAGTGCCGCTTCTGAATCCAGATGCAGCGGATTGCGGTCGCCGGAGAAAGCCGCAAAGGCTTCGACCCATTCGGGAGTCAGCTGCACGTCCTCATGGAACTTCATTCCAGGCCGGAAGTTGGGTTCGTTCATGGTCGGCAGGCGATCGAGGTGAAAGTGGGTCAGGCCTGACCCAATTTTTCGTCGAGCATGAGGCGGATGAGCCGCAGTGAGGTCAGCTCCATGGTTTCCTCCGGCGAGAAGGCGACGCCGAAGACCTCCTCCAGGGAGACGACCAGGTTCAGGTGGGTGACGGAATCCCAGGACGGCAGGGAATCCGGGCTGGAGTCGTCGCTGAGATCCGTTTCGGCAACGCCCAACACGGCAGAGAGGGTTTGCCGCAGTTTGTCAGTGCGTTCTTGGGAGTTCATGGAACAAAAATCGTGCCGGTGAGGGCAAAGGTCTCGGGCAGGGGGCGCAATTCGTCAAGGCGCAGATGCCAGTGACCCTCGGTCGCACCCTGCTGGTAGCCGTGGCGCGCGTAAAAGTCGGCGGCCGGCTGGTTCTTCGAGGTCGGAAGATAAAGGCCCATCAGCTCACGGCCGCCGCGCTCGTGAACCCGTCGTTCAAGCACGGCCAGCAGGGCGGTTTCAACGCTTCGGCCGATGACGCGACAGCTCATCAGAAAGGTGTCGATCGACCAGACACCCTGCGTTGTCTCGACAGCGACCGCGGCGGCAACCAGACCGTTGTCGCCAAAGCGGTCGCGCACGCGGGCCCAAACGCCGATGGCACCGGCCTCCAGCAGCTCGGCCAGTCGGGCGCGATCATGCCGTCGTGTTGTCAAGTTGAACTGGTTGGTTTTGGCGAGCAGTTGGACGATGCGCGGCAGGTTGACGTCATCAAAGGGACCGACCTCGACTTCCATCTGCAGGGAGCGCAGGAAGCCATCGAGCGAGGCGGCTTCGGCGAGCAGTTCGCTGCGTGCGGATTCCTGACGGTACAGTTCGGCGCGGCGGCGGTCTTCGTCGGTGAAGCGGAGGGTGTCGAAGGCGAGCGAATCCTCCAGGGCCTGGCCGTACAGCATGGCGCTTTTCGGCGCTTCGATCACGGTCACGTCGGGCAGTTGCGAGCGCACCCATTCCCGTTCGACGGGATTGTCATCGAAAAACACGAGAGAGTCGAGACCGAGGTTCAGCTGTTGGGCAATGCGTCTCAGGCTGGTTGCCTTGTCTTCCCAGTGTACCTCAAAGGCGGCGAAGTGTTCCCGTTTCAGCAGGCAGGCGGGATGTTCGGCCAGGGCCTGCTCGACATCCGAGGCGTTGTTCTTGCTGGCCGCGGCGAGCAGGATGCCGCGGTCGCGCAGGGCCAGGACGCGGCGCTGGAAATCGAGGAAGGCGTTGCCCGGGTAATCGGCGCCGAGCTGAAGTCCGTCGATGCCGACTTCGCCGAGAACCCCGCCCCAGAGGGTGTTGTCGAAATCAAGAACGAGGCATTTTTTCGGCGGTGTCGTCCAAGCCCGCAGAGATCTGCCGGCAAGCTTGGCCAGGGCGGCCAGGGCGGCCCTGCTCAGGGGGGCCTTGGCCAGCAGGGCCATGCGTGCGTCGCGCCAGCCGGCCCAACCGACCGAGCAGGCACTGCCCCAGACATCAAACACAGTGGCGTCCGGCGTTGCCCGGCAAAGTCCGGCAATCCGCTCGTTGACGGCCTGAACGATGGAGGTCAGCGGGCGGTCGAGCATCGGGTCCGCGATTCCCGCGGCCAGCCAGGCTGGAGGTGCCAGGTTGCCGAACAGGATTTTCATGGGGCTGCGTGCGCGGATCGCGGCTAGCACGCTGCGCAGCCGTTCCATCAGGTCTTCCTGCAGGCGCTCGCAGGTCAGCTCGTCGCAGGCGAGATGACGCCAGGCCAGATCTGGCGACAGGGCTTCGAGCTCTGGCAGGATGAGGACAGCGTCCGCACCGGTCTGGTAGAGTTCAGAACCGGCGTCGAGCGCCTGCAATTCGATTTGTCCGAAGGGCGCGTTCCAAACCTGCAGGGCGATGCCGTGCCGGGCGCCTTCCACGATCAGGCAGGGATTGAGGAACTCGGTCGTGCTGCTGCCGAGCAGGGCTAGCTTCATGGCCCGCCACTCCGCTGGCGGCGCTGCCTGGATGGCCGCCGCGAGACGTGTGTAATCCGCCCGGCTGAGGGGCGTGTCAGGGATGAGGGTCATGTTGCGCCTTAGCGAGTTTGCGGCTGAGCAGGGGTGGCATGGAAATCTGGATCGACGATAAAAAGTTTAAAAAACGCGATGAAGTCACTTCAGGGAGAGGGTGTTCCTGCATGCGCCGTCGAGGAGTGATCTGGCAACGGGATCACTACTGTGTATTGACGGGTGTGGGAGATTTCGCGGTCCGGAACTTCATGAAAGGCTTTTCGAAAAGATAAAACAATACCGAGCTCAGTACGAGGGTGAATGGAATCAATAGGACGAAGTGCGCTAAATAATTCATGTGATATGAGCCAATGGTGAGGAACTTGTGGGTGATGCGGGTGGAGGAGGAGAAAAACAGCATGTGGTACAAGTAGATGGTGTAGCACATGCCTCCAATGGTCACTGGTAACCAGTGGCGCAGAATGGCTGATGCGGTTTCGCTCTTGAATGTGACAATGAGTGTGGCGAAAAGCAGTGCGGGTCGCGACAGGCTTGGCATGGGTGCTTCACGGTTCAGGTAGAGCAGGTACAAAAGTCCGATCCACAAGGTGAATGCCGGCAGGTCCCAGTTTTTTGAGCGCCGCGGTGCTTCATTCCAGCGGGTAATCCAAATATCGACGGTCATTAGGCCGATCAGGAAGTATGGCAGGTGGCGGGGCAGACTGGCCTTTGGCCAAGGGATGTCAATCAAGATCAATAATAGTGCGGCCGAGGCAAGGATGCATTGTCTTAAGCGGAAGGAGGGCACGCGGTAAACTTGGGCAAGCAGCGGCATGCAGATGTAGAATTGGGCCTCGACCTCGAGAGACCAAGTGACTCCATTGATGATGCTCCTTTCAGAAAAAATGGCGCTGTGGAGGTAGGTGCAGGTAGCCAGCAGGTTGGGCCATAGATCTTTGAATGAACGACCAAGCACCAGGGTCATGAGTGCGAACAGGATGACCAGGTTGATGATCAATGGCGGCTCTAGGCGTGTTAACCGTCGCAGAAAATATTTTGAGAGCCGAACTGGGGGGGCGTTCTTGATGTGATGCCTTGCAAATGGAAGTCCGAGGATGAAGCCGCTGATGGCAAAAAAGATCAAGACTCCGAAATCCCCGTGATCCAGAAGCTTGTAGAGTGCGGTTTCCGTTGGATTTGGGCTGAGTGGCGGGGATGCGTCCAGCACGACGAAAATATTCAGGTGCATCAACATCACCATCATGATGGCGATGAATCGCAGGCCATCGATTTCTCGCAAGTGCTCGCCTTGGCTGGTGTGTCGTTGGAGCGGCAGCACCCAGCGCGGCGATGTGTTGTTCGAAGGCATCGTTGGCGGTGGATGAGGGTTGGCGCTGTCAAGTGGACTCGGCTTAGATCCCGGATTCCAGCATCAGCACCTCCTGCCAGG
>CAZSBO010000023.1:7933-32836 GCA_964605265.1 uncultured Prosthecobacter sp. | reverse complement strand
AGCGCAGCGGCATGACCTTCGCCTTGTCGCGAATGGCGAACTGGGCGTTCTGAATGATGCGGTCGTCGAGCGGGTGGGCGTCGAGGCCGTCGTTCTGGTTCATCAGGCAGATGCGCGGCGCATCCTGGCCGAGTTCCTTGCCGACGTCCTTGAGCACGCGACTGAGATCGATCAGGTTGGCCTTCTTGTGACCGGGCACCTGGCGCTGGCGCAGGAACTCGGGGCGGCCGATCAGGTCATCCATGCGGGCGACACCGAGCTTGGCCATGATCTCGCGCACCTCCTGGGCGACACCATTGAAGAAGTTGACCACGTACTCGGGCTTGCCCTTGAACTTGGCGCGGAATTTCGGATCGGTGGTGGCGACGCCGACCGGGCAGTTGTTCAGGTGGCACTGGCGCACGTAGACGCAGCCGAGGGCGATGAGGGCGATGGTGCCGAAGTTGTACTCCTCGGCGCCGAGCATGGCGGCGATGGCGATGTCGCGGCCGTTGCGCAGACCACCGTCGGTGCGGAGCGTGACCCGCTCGCGCAGGCCGTTGAGCATCAACACCTGCTGGGTTTCAGCGAGGCCGAGCTCCCAGGGCAGGCCGGCGTACTTGATCGAGGACAGCGGGCTCGCGCCCGTGCCGCCGTCGTGGCCGGAGATGAGGATGATGTCGGCATTCGCCTTGGCGACGCCCGCGGCGATGGTGCCGACGCCGGCCTCAGCGACGAGCTTGACGCAGACGCGGGCGCGCGGATTGACCTCCTTGAGGTCATGGATGAGCTGGGCCAGGTCCTCGATCGAGTAGATGTCGTGGTGCGGCGGCGGGCTGATGAGCATGACACCCGGCGTCGTGTTGCGCAGGCGGGCGATCATGCGGTTGACCTTGTGCGCGGGCAGCTGGCCACCCTCGCCGGGCTTGGCGCCCTGGGCCATCTTGATTTCGATCTCCCAGGCGCTGCTCAGGTACTCGGCGGTGACGCCGAAGCGACCGGAGGCCACCTGCTTGATCTTCGAGTTCGCCCAATCGCCGTTTTCATACGGCCGGAAACGCTTCGGATCCTCGCCGCCCTCACCGGAGTCGGACTTGCCGCCGATGCGGTTCATGGCGATGGCGAGCGCCTCGTGAGCCTCAGGCGAGATGGCGCCGAGCGACATCGCCGCCGTGGTGAAACGCTGGCGGATGTCCTCGATCGGCTCGACCTCATCAATCGGGATCGGGCCATCGCTGCTCGGCACAAACTCCAGCAGGTCCTTGAGCGCCACCGGCGTGTTTTCCAGCTGGGCGGTGACGTATTTCTGGTAGTCCTCAGGCGCGCCGGTCTTGACGAAGGTGTGGAAGTTCTTGATCACCGGGCCGGTGACCGCGTGCATTTCGCCCTTCTGACGCGGGCGGTAGAAACCGGGGTCACCCAGGTCGACCGGTGCCGGGCCGGCATCCGGCACGGGCTGGCCGAAGCCGAGCACGTGGCGGGCGAGCGATTCCTCGGCGATCTCGGCAAAGCCGATGCCGCCGATCTGCGAGGGCGTGCCGGTGAAGCAGAAGTCGATGACCTCCTTGCCGATGCCGACCGCCTCAAAGATCTGCGCGCCGGTGTAGCTGCTGAGCACGGAGATGCCCATCTTGCTCATGATCTTGAGCACGCCCTTCTCGAGCGCCTTGCGGAAATTGCCGAGCGCCTTGGCGTAGTCGAAGCCCTCCAGCTGCGGCTTCTTCGCGGTCTTGTCGGCTTCGAGCGCCTCGCGGGCGGTCTCGAAGGCGAGGTAGGGGCAGACGGCGGAGGCGCCGAAGCCAAACAGCGTCGCCATGTGATGGGTGTCGCGCGCCTCGCCGGTGTCGACCACCAGGCTCAGGCGCATGCGCACCTGCTTGCGGTTGAGGTGCTGATGCACGGCGCCGACGGCGAGCAGGGCGGGAATGGCGACACGGCCGGGATCGACGGCGCGGTCGCTGAGGATGAGAATGCGCACGTCGTCCTGAACGGCGCGGCCGGCCTCATGGCAGAGCCGGACCAGGGCGGTCTTCAGACCGGCTGTGCCCTCGGCCACCGGCCAGGTGATGTCGAGCGTGCGGCAGGGGTAATCCGGCAGATTCTTCAGGGTCTCGAGCTCGTTCTCGAACAGGAAGGGGCTGTCCAGATGGACGACCTTGGCGTGATCGGGCGTCTCATCGAGCAGGTTGCGCTGCCAGCCAAGCACGACTTCGAGGCTCATCACCGCGCGCTCGCGGATCGGGTCGATCGGCGGGTTGGTGACCTGGGCGAAGGCCTGCTTGAAGTAGCTTGGCAGCAGGCGCGGACGGGTCGACAGCACCGACAGGGCAACGTCATCGCCCATCGAATAAATGTTCTCCTCGCCCTTCTGCAGCATGGGCACCAAGGCGAAGTCGAGTTCCTCCTTGGTCCAGCCGAAGGCGGCCTGGCGCTGGGACAGGGTCAGGATGTCAAGGTCGCCCGCAGGCGGGTTCGGTGCCTGGGCGGTCAGTCGGGTGCGATTCTTCAGCCAGGCGCCGTACGGCTGACGCGCCGCGAGTTCAGCCTTGATCTCGTCGTTGAAGCGCAGGCGCCCCTTCTGGGTGTCGACCTCGAGGATTTCCCCGGGGGCGAGGCGGCCTTTGCGGATCACCTTGGCATCGTCGAGGTGGATGATGCCGACCTCGGAACCGAGGGCGAAGATGCCGTCCTCGGTGAGCTTCCAGCGGCTCGGCCGCAGGCCGTTGCGGTCGAGACCGGCGGCGACGCGGGTGCCATCGGTCATGACCAGGGCGGCGGGACCGTCCCAGGGTTCGCTGAAGCAGGAGTGGAACTCGTAGAACGCCTTCAGCTCAGGCGAAGTGGTCGGGTCGATGCCGTAGGCACTGGGCACCAGCATGGCCAGGGCGTGGGTCAGGCTGCGGCCGCTGAGGACCAGCAGTTCCAGCGCCTGGTCAAGGCTGGCGGAATCGGAGGTGTTGACGTCGAGCAGGCGCTTGAGCAGGTGCTCCTCGTTGGTCCAGAACTCGTGCTCGAAGTCGCTGGTGCGACTGGCCAGCCAGTTGCGATTGCCACGCACCGTGTTGATTTCGCCGTTGTGGGCCAGCATCCGGAAGGGATGGCTGAGCGCCCAGGTCGGGAAGGTGTTGGTCGAAAAGCGCTGGTGGAAGAGCGCCAGCGAGGTGTCGTACTCGTCCTGCTGCAGGTCGGTGTAAAACTTCTGCAGCGAGGAGGGCAGCAGCAGCGCCTTGTAGACGATGGTGCGGTGCGACATCGAGGCGACGTAAAAGTTCGTCATCTTCTGCTCGCGCGCCTTGATCGCCAGCTCGCGGCGCACCAGGTAGAGCGTGCGCTCGAACTCGTTGTCACCCATGTCCTCGGGCCGCTCCAGGAACAGGTGCTGGATGTGCGGCATGGTGCGGCGGGCCTTGTCGCCCAGCTCGTTCGGATTGACCGGCACATCGCGCCAGCCGAGCACGGGGATCTTGCGCAGGCGCAGGATGCTCTCCGTCATCATGTGGATGCGCATCTGCTCCATCGGGTCGTGCGGCAGGAAAAACACGCCGACGGCGAGGTCGAGGGGGTGGTCGAGGGCGTGGCCGAGCTTCTCGACCTCGGGCATCAGCACCTCGTAGGGGATCTGGGTGAGCACGCCGGCGCCGTCGCCGGTGACCCGGTCGGCATCGACCGCCCCGCGGTGCTGGACGCTGCAGACGCCGCAGATCGCCATGTCCAGGATCTCGCGGCTGCGTTTGCCATGGATGTTGGCCACAAAGCCGACGCCACAGGCGTCCTTCTCACTCTCAATGAGATGCAGACTGCCTTCGTTGGGGATGTCCTGGTCGTAATGGGGATATTTCATGGGGCGAAAAACCCCGCGCCGGACGACGGCCGTCCGGCCGGAGGGGCGGGTAGTTTGTACCGTTCGGGGAAAAGCGCAAGCAGGGAGAATGCCAGAAAAGCGGCCTCAAGAATCTCCTTATCCCCCCATTACCCCAGGGTCACCGCATCCCCATACAGGGTGAAATGGTGGTGACTGCGCACGTGGACGTCGAAAATCTCACCGGCCAGCCGGGTGGCCTCGCCCTCGAAAACCACAATTCGATTGGTCCGCGTGCGCCCCATCAGGCGGGTCTCGGTGGTCTTGCTCGGGCCCTCACAGAGGATCTCGACCCGCTGGCCGACCAGTTCCTCGTAGCGCGGCAGGGCGTGGGCGTTGACCAGGGCCAGCAGGTCCTGGTTGCGTTCCTCCTTGACCCGCTCAGGCACCTGCAGGGCCTCCTCCATCTCGGCCGCCGGGGTGCCGCGCCGCTTCGAGTAGCGGAAGACAAAGGCGTTGTCGAAGCGCACCTGCTCAAACAGGGCACGCGTCTCCTGGTAGTGGGCCTCGGTCTCGCCCGGGAACCCGACAATGACGTCCGTGCTGATGGCGATACCCGGCCGGGCGGCGCGGATGCGGCCGACCAGATCGATGAATTTCGCCGCGCTGTACGGGCGGTGCATGCGCTTGAGGATCTCATCGCTGCCACTCTGCACCGGCAGGTGAACGTGCTCGGCGAGCTTGGTCAGGTAGGTGAAGGCCTCGATCAGATCCTTCTTGTAGCCGATCGGGTGCGGGCTGGTGAAGCGAATGCGCTGGATGCCCGACACCTCGTGCACGGCCTCCAGCAGCTGTACAAACGGGCTTTTGCCATCGACCGCGGGGAACTCGTGGCGACCGTACAAATTGACGATCTGGCCGAGCAGGGTCACCTCCTTGACGCCGCGGTCGGCCAGCCGCCGCACCTCCTCGACGATGTCGGCGATGGGCCGCGCGCGCTCGCCGCCGCGGGTGTAGGGCACGATGCAGAAGGTGCATTTCATGTTGCAGCCCTGCATGATGCTGACGAAGGCACTGCCCTGACGGTCCTTGAGGGCGTGGTCGCGAATGGCGTTCTGCGAGGCTTCCTCCTCCTCGACATCGACGATGGAGAAGCGCTCGTCGTCCATCTGCCGCTCCTCCTTGGCACGGATGATCTGGTCGACGTAGTCGACGACGCGATGGTATTTCTGGGTGCCGACGACGAGGTCGACCTTGGCCGTGTCGACCAGTTCCGGCCCGCGGCTCTGGGCCATGCAGCCCATGAAACCGGTGACCAGCGGCACGCGCCGGCGCCGGGTCATGCCCATCTTGCCCAAGGCCTTCTGCTCGGCCTGGTCGCGCACCGAGCAGGTGTTGATGAGCACCACGTCGGCATCCGCATCCGAAGGCGTCATCGTGTAGCCGCGCTCGACGAACATCTGCGACACCTGCTCGGTGTCGCGCTCGTTCATCTGGCAGCCGTAGGTTTTGATGTAGACTTTGGGCATGGGGGGACCTGGAAAATACGGGGCGGGGCGACTTTGACAACCCCGGAGGCCGGTTGCCGGAAAAAGCCGGGCACGGCGGCGCGTTTGGCCGTCATGCCCCCGCGCATCCTGTCCCTGCTGCTCGCCACCACCGCCCTCGCCGAGGACCCCTACGAGACCTACGTGCGCACCTCCGAGGACTTCCGGCCGGTGCGCCAGGACAAGGAGTGGGCGCTGAAGGCCTGGCCGTCCTGGACCTACATGCCCTGGACCCACCAGTGGACGATCGGCTACGACGAGGCCTCCGGCCGCTGGAGCCGCGAGCACGGCTACAACGGCGCCTTCATCGACCATGGCAGCACTTCCCTGCCCGGCGGCTCGAAGACGGGTCGGCTCGACTGGATCGAGCAGCACGGCCTGCGCTTTTATGTCGATCACCTTGCCGGCAAGGGCAGCCTGCACCTGTTCGGTGGCGGCAAGGAGAAGGCCCATCTCGACGCCCTGCACGGTGCCGGCGTGCGCCTCGTGCCGCTCAACGAGGCCACCGCCGAACGCCTGCGCGAGCAGTTCATCCGCCCGCGCGTCGCCAACGTCCGGGGCTCGGCCCTACGCGCCGCCTACGCCTTTGACGACGAGGTCTCCTGGGGCCACTTTGTGCATCCGACGATGTGGCGGGTGACCGATGACTCCGCTGCCTACCCGCGCTGGCTGGAGTCGGTCTACGGCGCAGGCCGGGCGCCCGAGCGCGACCGCTGGCACAGCTACGAGGACCTGCGCGGCAAGCTCAGGGAGTGGAGCATCGCCGAGTTCGACGCCAGTCCGCTCATGGACCAGTGGAGCTTCAACGACTCGCACTGGGGCAACTTCCTCGGCGGCCTGGTCGAGTTCACCAACTCGCTCGATCCCGACACGCCCTGCGGCATCGTCGGCGGCCAGTCGCCCAACGCCTTTGGCGGCTACGACTACGCCAAGCTCATGCGCAAGGTGCAGTTCATTGAAAGCTACAACCTCGGCTCCTCGCAGGCGGTCATCCGCTCGTTCAATCCCGGCAACGCCCTGCCGGCGGTCACCACGCACTTCCACAAAAGCGTCGCCGACAGCATCTGGCAGACCTGGTACTACCTCGCCCACGGCAACCGCGGCTTCATCGGCTGGGTGCAGGACTGGTTCGATGACAAAACCCCGAAGGCCTGGCACGCCCAGGTCGCACCGACCTACCGCGAGGCGGCGGAGAAGATCGGCCCGCTCCTGCGCGGCGCCACCTGGCGGCACGACGGCGTCGCCCTCTACTACAGCCACGCCAGCATCCAGCTCGGCTGGATCCTCGATGCCGAGGCGCACGGCAAGACCTGGGTGAACCGCAATGCCGATGAACGCCTGGCCAGCACCCACCACGTGCGCCGCGCCTGGGAAAACCTGCTGCGCGACGCGGGCCTGCAATACAACTTCCTCAGCTACGTCGACGTCATCCAGCGCGGTGTGCCCGAGGAGTACCGCGTGCTCATCCTGCCCGCCTGCCTCTGCCTCTCGGACGCCGAGGCGCGCGCCCTGCGCGCCTTTGTCGAACGCGGCGGCACGCTGATTGCCGACTACCTGCCCGGCGTCTGGGACCAGCACGGCCGCGGCCGGCGCGAGGGCGGCGTGCTCGATGAGCTCTTCGGCGTGCGCCACGACCCGGCCCTGCGTGCCGGCGATGTCTTTGGCGACAAGCTCTGGGTCGAGGTCGACCAGGACGCCAACTACTCGTGGAAGAGCTACGAGGAGTTCCTCAGCAAGGGCAACACCTGCCGCAAGCATGAGAGCGGCTTCCACCTCGCCGTGCGCAGCCTGCCCGCCCTCCAGGAACGCGCCCATGGCCGCGGCCGCGCCGTGCTCATGAATCTGTCGCCGCAATGGTACAACGCCTGGCGGGTCGCAGGCGCGGCCGCGGCGCGCCGGGGCGAAACCTTCCTGCGCCCGATCCGCGCCGCCGGCCTTGCGCCGGAGGTCCAACTGGTGGATGCGGGCGAGGCCGGGCACGGCCACGAAATCACCCGCTGGCGCCTGCCCTCGGGCCGCGAACTGCTCTTCCTCTGCCTCAACCCGGAGATTCGCGGCACCTCGCTCGGCGGCGGCAACTCGGTCGGTCTGAAGACCGCCAAACTTCCCGTCACTCTGCGCTTTGCCCGACCGGTGCGCGGGGTGCGCGACGAGCGCAGCGGACGCGACCTCGGCGACGGCAGCGAGTTCCATTGCGATTGGACGCAGAACGAGGCCGTGGTGCTGTCCTACGATCCGGACAAAAGCTGATCCTGGCACAAGGCTGCCGCGCCGGTGGAAAGCCAGGCACGGCAGCCGGAAGCAAAATCGGTCAGCGGTAGATGCGTGCCACGTACTCGCCGCTGCCGATGGAAAGGACCGTGAAAACCTCCCCGAGATCGTTGATGGCCGAACCCATGCCGCCGAATCCATAGCCGGCCCCGGAGCCATCTGAATAAATGCCAACGGCATAAACCGTGCGGGGCACGCCGCTCACGTTCACGCTGTCACCGACGCCCACGACGGCGCTCAGCCCGGCATCGGGCAGGCAGCGGAAGATGTGCCCCTTGTCATTGCTCAGGACGGCGGTGAAAGCGATGGCACCCGCATCACTGACAGACAGGGCCTGGAGCACCTTGTAATTCAAGCCGAGACCGGGAGCCGCAGCCCCCTCGCGGGCAAGCAATTCCAAGCCACCGCCTGTCGTCCATCGGTACAAGGCATCGTCCTGATCGAGGGCTGCACCGTTGAGTTTGACCCGGAAAATGACGGCTCCCGAAGCCGTGACGGCGAAGGACCCGAAGGATTTGGCAGTCAGCCCGCCATCGAGCAGCGTGGTCCCCTCGCGGGCCACCAGGTGCAGCACGCCGGCAATCTCGGCCGCCAGCACCTGATCATCCGTCGTTGTCACGCCACCGGTGCGCGCCATCAGACTGAGGAAGGCGTGATGTCCGCCGCTGGCGCGGGACAGAGCGTGGAAATTGTTGAAGGTGCCCGCCACATCCGGCACGGCGTCACCCTTGCGCACCACGACACGCAGGCCGTCGCTGTTGCCGGCAAACACCGCCTCGTTTTTGGCCACGAGGGTTTTTTGCGTGCTGTCATTCGGGTTGTGCTGCAGAAGCGCCTCGAACACCACGCCATCACCGCCGGCAGCAATGACATTCGTGACGTTGCCCAGCCAGGCAGGATCACCCGTGAGCGTGCTGACATCGTCGCCCTCCCGGGCAAGAACAGAGAGCACACCCGCGTCATCGACCCACACGCCGGTGTTTTTATTGGTCGGAACCCCGGTCAGGGTGCTGCCAAAGTAGATGCGCTCATTGGCATCCAGGGCCGATTCGCTCTTGTGGGCGGTGAAGGTGCCCCCACCCGGAGCCGCATCCCCCTCGCGGCTGACAATTTCCAGGGGCTGTCCCGAGGGCGCGGCGAAATACGAATAATCGTCCGTCGTGCTGGCCCCACTGATCTGATCCATCACAACGATCTGACCGCTTTCGGTCAGTCGGTGATCGTAAAAGACGCCGGCAAGCGCCTGTCCGCTTCCGACAGCCGTTCCCATGCGCGCCACCGAGCGCATTGAGCCCGTCACGTCCGACATGAGGAAGGTGTGGGTCGTGTTGCTGATGTTGCCGGTGCCGACCGCGCCGTAAGCCTTGAAGGCAATGCGACCGGCCGTATTGATGACACCCGGTATCGGACGATACACCTGCCCCTGCGGCACGCCGGCGGCATCCACCAGCGGCTGATCCGTGAGGATGGGCGGATTCGAACTGAAGGACTGGATGTTGCCGCGGCTGATGCCAGCCTCGTTTTCGGCGACGATGCGGAAGTAGTAACCCGAATCCGCGAGCAATTCGGCAATTGCCGCTTGGGCGGCCTGGGCCGAAGTCCCCGAACCGGCCGACTGGGCGGCCGTGCTCTGCACGTCGTCGGTGAGGGTGGCGTCGAGCGAATACTCGAACCACACCGTCGTCGTGCCGTGATTGGCGTTCACCGTGCCGTTGAGGGTTGCCGTGTAAGGCGTCACCGCGGTCGCGCCGCCCGTGACCACGATGGGCGCGAGGATCACATCCACCTCCATGCCATCGCCCTGACTCGCCGCTTCATCATCCTGCAGGCTGGTGGTGACCGTGTAGCGGCCGCCGAGGGTGTAGGTGTGGCTCAGGCTGAACGTGCGCGCGCCCTGATTGACGCTGAGCGCCTGGCTACCGCCGCCCGCGCCGTAGTCGACCGTGCCGCTCCAGACATCGGCGCCGGGATCGGTGAAGCTGATCGTGCGCGAGAAGACTCCGGAACCCGGGGTCAGGAACAGCGGATCCGGCAGGCCGAGTTCGTAGGCCGGCGTGACATTGTTCACCGTCAGGCTGAAGGTCGTGGTGACCGGCGCGCTGACCCCATCGTCGGCCGTGATCGTGACCGTCTGGCTGTCGCCCGGCCCGTCCGTCGGGGTGTAACTCCAACTCCAGGTGCCGGCCAGGTTGTCGGCGATCACCGTCCCGACACTGGCGCTGAGGGTCACGGTGGCATTGCCCTCCACATCACTGAAGGTGCCAGTGTTGGCCGCCACGCTGGCTTCATTGACGGTCACCGAAGCGTTGTCGCGAGCAACCAGCGGCGGCTCGGCGGCATCGGTGACGGTAATCTGCAAGGTTTGTGTGCCGCTGCGCGTCGGCGTGCCGTTGTCGGTGACCTGGACAATCACCTCATAGACATTGTTCGTGTCAGAATCGACGGGGTTCTCGAAATCGGGCGCACTGAGGAAGACAAGCGCCCCCGTGCCGGAGTCGATGCTGAACAGACTTTCGTCCGCGCCACCGGCCAGACTGTAAGTGAAGCTCTGCGCGGGCGAGTCCGCGTCCACCGTGTTCATGACTTTGACCGCCGAGTTGTTTTCGGCAACCTGCAGCGAGGCGGTTTCGGAGGGGCCTTCAATGAAAATCTGCAGCTTCCAACCGTTCGTGCCGAGGCTATTGACACCGGAGAAGGTCCAGTCGGGATGGTCGATCGGCTGGTTGCCGAAGCCCACATCCGGGGCGGGAACGCCATGGTTGTTCCAGGCCAAGACCGTCTGCTTGGGAACGGAGGACAGGTTGTGCACCTGGAAGGAACCATAGCTCTGGTTGCCGGCATGCCGGTCATCAAAGTCGTAGTCCGAGTCCGACCCTCCGATACCGTTGTCCGCTTCCGGCCCATAGTTGTAGTTCCAGATTTCCAAGCGTCCCGTCTGCGCGCTGGCGTTGACCACGCCGGCGTAGTTGGATTCGACACTCAGGTTGTCGACATTGCGCTGAATGACGAAGGGATCGTTGGGTGTCGGCACGCGCAGCCCCTGCACGGTCAGGCCCGGCCAGGCATCGAACGACACATCGGCATAGCGTACCACACCGCCCACCGTCGTCTGCATGCGGTAGCGCGCGCGGTTGAAGGGCACGCCCGCCAGCGTCGCGGCGTTGTTGACGGCATACTGGATGTCATTGGCGACGCGAATCGGGTTGGTGGTTTCGTACACCAGCAGGCTGTTGGTCAAGGTGGGTGCGTCGTTGGCATCGGTGACGGTGACCGTCAGCGCCTTCTCGAAGGCGAGGTTGCCGGCCCCGCTGTCGGTGGCGCGCACTCGCAGGCTGTAGCTGCTCTTGACCTCGTAGTCGGCCGACTCATCCAGCTCCAGCGAGTCGCCGTTGATCGTGAAGCTGCCGTTGTCGGTGTCACCGGCGCCCGCCACCAGGGTGAAGACATGAGTGTCGGCCACGTCGGCATCGACGGCGTCCAGCGTGCCAACGGCGTCGCCGGCGGTGTTGTTCTCCGCGAGGCTGGCCGGTGTCAGGGTGATGTCGGTCGGCGCGCTGTTGGTCGTGAAGATGTAGGTTTCGCCCCCGTCATAGGGACTGTTGCTGAGGGCGTTGCCGGCCAGGTCGAAGGTCTGCGGGCCGGTGCCCGTGCCCTGCACGCTGAAGTTGAAGGGATTTTCGTCGCTGTCATTGGTGCTGACGCTGACCGTACCGGTGCGCAGCCCGGTCGCCGCCGGATCAAAGCGGATCGTGAAGGTCGTCGTGCCACCACCGGCGGCAACACTGCCCGAAGGCTGGGCTTGCACGGTGAAGTCGCCCGTGGCCGACACCGTCCCCAGGGTCAGGGTCGCAGTGCCGCTGTTGGTGATCGTGAAGACATGGTCCTGGGTGACCCCGGCCACCGGCAGGCTGCCGAAGTCCGTGCCATTGAGGGTGGCGGGCGAGGATGAACCATCGGTCACGGCGTTGCCGGCAAAGGCGACGGCGATTTCCGGGGCGGGCGCCGCCGAAGTCGTGAAGCTGATTTGGCTGCCGTAGGCCGTGCCTTCGCTGTTGATCGCGTAGGCGCGGACAAAAATCAGGGTGCTTGAGGGCAGACCCGTGACGCTCTGGCTGAAGGCTCCCGTGCCGCTGCCAATCTGCACCTTGGTGTTGCTGGTCGTCGGGGTTGCGGTGGTCGCCCAGACGATGCCGCGCTCACTGACGGCGGCACCACCGTCGGCGGTGACATTGCCGCCCAGCGTCGCGCTGTTGTGGGTCACCGAGCTCTGCGCGGTGGTGGTGACCGTGGGTGTGGAAAACGACGAACCAGGAGGCAGAATGGTTGCCGTGGCGAATTGAAGTTCACGCGAATTGCGCGGAGTGGTCGAGTAGCTCGGGCTACCACCCGTGCCTGCAGGATCGGAAAAGTGATCAAACAAACACATGAACTGCCTGCCAGGAGTGTAGATGGCCGCCACAGTTACCGAAGCCGTGTAGGTGCCGTTTCCACCGAAAACCAATCCACCCTGCCAAGTGGTTTCCCCGTTGAACAACACAGCGTAGCGAAGATCGCGAGGCCCAGTGCCTACCCTTTGCCCATAGGCGAGCATGACATCGCCATTCGAATTGACATGCAAATTGTCTCTTTCCAGCTCCCAATTGAGGGTTCCGCCGATGTCGGTTTCAACGAAGCTGCCACTCTTATTGGTGAGGTAAAACGTACGGTTGACCTCATCGGCCCGCACGATGTGCACCTTGCCATTTGAATCGACATCCATGTCGAGCTCACTCATCGTGTTCTCCCCCACCACCGTCACCGGCGCCAGATTCACAGGCACAGTCCAGGAGCCCCCGATGTTGTTCGCGTAAAACAAGGCCGTGTCATTGGCCGACTCCAAGCCCATCGCGAGATGGGCGTTGTTCAAGTGATCCAGATCAAGAGACAGCAGCCGATTCACCTCATTGGTGGTGCCCACCCGATGAACCACCACCTGCCTAACCCACGCGCTGCCGTTGAAATATTGATAGACCAAGTCGGTCGGCCTCAACGTCGGATCCGCTGAACTCGCGTCGTTGTAGCGGTAGGCGAGGTGTGGACGATCGTTGCTGTCAAGCCGCATCTGAAGACCGGCAAAGCCGGTATTCGTCATGTTGCTGTTGGTGTCAACATTGGTGAAGGTCCAGCTAGCTCCAGCGTCCGTACTGCGTGCATAAACGATGGTTGATCCGGAATTCAAATAGGGGTTGATGGCCAAATGGAAATGCCCTTGGCTGTCAATGGCAAGATCAACGTCGGACGACAGCATCTGCACCGGATTGCCCGGCGTGTTCACGAATGCATCGGGAATGGTGTTGGCCGGAATGGTGCTGATCAGCGACCAAGTGGAACTCCCCGCGTCCCATTTGATGACTTTGTAACTCGGCATGACCGGATCGGTTTGATACTGAAAACTGCCATCCCTCCAAACCCCGTAAAAATCACCATTGGGTGCCTGGGTCAATGCCGCGTAAACGTTGTCGGACCCATCCCCGTAATCAATTCTCCCTGTGGTGAAGGTTTGAGCTTGGGCTGTGGGCATGCCTGCCAGCGGCAGCAACAAGCCCGCGGCAACAAGAATGAAGGTTTTGAACCGTTTCATGTCTGTGGAAGAGGTAAGGGGAAATGTTCGGGGTTGTGAGATGCTCGAAAGGATCAATCCAGCACGCGCAGGCGGAACTCACCGTCGCCGCCGGTCAGACTGACGGCGACGTCGTAAACCGAGGCACTCACCGTCGTGACTCCCGTCACTGTGCCGGTCACCGTGCCGCCATTGACCGCCTGCAGCGCAAATCGCCCGGTATCGACACCGGTCACCGCCTCCGTGTAGGTCACTCGGAAGGTCAGGCTCGTCGCGCTCGTCGTCTGCCCGGTCGGCACCTGTCGCACCACGCTCTGCACCTGCGGCGCGGTCTTGTCCATCGTGTAGCTCTGCCCGGTGTAGGGCAGCCCGTTCACGGCCACCGACAGCCCCGTGGCATTGGCCAGGCGCAGGGTCAGTGCGCCATCCGTGCCGCCCGTCGTCACCGGCACCGTCCAAGTCAGCCCGGCATTGGCCGTCGTCGGCGTGCCCACGCTCGCCCCGGTCGCCGCCGCGCCGGTCAGCTCAAAGTTCGCCGCCGTCATTCCGGTCACCGCCGAAGCCAAATTCAGCGTCCAGTTTACCGTCGCCGCGTTGCTCGGCGTCGCATCCGCCCGGTTGAGAAACACCACCGCCACCGGTGCCGGCGCGGTCGTGAAGCTGTCTGCACTGCTGTAACTCGTGCCGGCGCTGTTGGTCGCGTAGGCCTTGTAGGTGTAGCCCGTGCTGAACACCAACCCGCTCGCCGCCGCCGTGAACACGCCCGTCGTTGTGCCGCTGGCGACCACCTTGGTCACAGCAATGCCGCCGATCTCCGGATTGCTGTTGATCGATGTCATGGCGTACACCACGCCGCGTTCGGTCAGCGCAGCGCCGCCGTCGGCCGTGACATTGCCGCCCAGGGTGGCGCTGTTGTGGGTGATCGAGGCCTTCGTCGGCGTGGTCACCGTCGGCACGCTGGCGCTTCCCGTGGGTGCCTCAAAGTCCAGGAGGTCGATGCTCACACCGAGGATGGTGTTGGGAGCACTGTCCGCCACCGTGATGCGCACCCGATCCACCTTACCCCAGCCGCTGCCGGTGAAGGACAAAGTGCCGGCATTGGCGCCATCGCTGCTGCTGGTCGTTTCCTGCGCCGTGGTCAGCCGGGTGTAGCTGATGGCATGGCCCCCCGTGCCGTAGATGCCGGTCACCCGGAAGTTCACCGTGGCACTGGCCACCTGCGTCGCACCATCATAACCCGTGAGGGTGTAGACTTCGCTGTTCTGCGAGTTGTGTCCCCAAACTTCGGCGTTGAAGGAGGCAATCCGGAAATCATCCGCCTCATCCACCGAGGCGAATTGCAAATACGTGCCCGTGTTCGTACCATACCACACCGCAGTGAGGCCGTTGCCAGAACCCAGCGAAGGCAGGTTGCCCGTCACGTTGGCGATGGTATCCACCCGCAGGGCATCATCGACCGTGTCGGTCGAATAGGTCACGCCGGAAAAGGTCAGGGAACCGTTCAAGGCACTTTCCTGTGGCGTCAGCGCGTCGAAATTTTGATCAGCAGGTGGCGCAGCGAAAGCGACGCCAGCCAGAAGGCAGGCGGCCAGAACCGAAGTGGGGAGATGGCATTTCATGGCAGGAGGAACGTAGGACGGGAGGAATGAACCGTTGGGTTCGGCTTATTGACAGCTCGAACGGGTGGCCAGCGAGATTAATTTTCTTAATGATAATTAAGTCGATGACCTAATAATAAAAAGAGTGTTACTGAAGTTTGGCTTACTCGTTGCCGCAGAATGGTCATTTTATCAAATGACCGAGCACGCAATAGCGGCCATTTCACCCGGGTGCAATCTTAATAATTTCTTCTTTAAAGAAATAACTTTTGCAGTCCTTCTACTCCGCAGAATTTATCGTTCCTCTTCTTCTCGCTTTTCCGGTCTGGAACAAACCCATCTCAGCTGGAGCTCCGGCCCTTGGTGCGGGGGGGCCTGCAAATCTCGCTCAAACGGCCGGCTCAGGGTATTGCCGGCCAGGTCCTCCAAGTGCGGGTCGGCCTGCAACACGTGCTCTCCGGCCGGCCAAGCCATGTCGGGAGTGAAGCGCCAGCTGCGACCGTCGGGCGCGGCCTCGGCGTGACCGACGACGCCCTGTCCTGCGCGCCGAATGTGCAGGGCGCCGGCGAGCACTCCAGGGTCAAGGGATTCGTCACTGAGCACGACGAGCGGCTCGCGACTGCCGGCGGCGGGAGCCTGCAGACGCAACCCGGCCAATGCTGGCAAGGTGTGATCGGCTGGCCCCACCTGCCATTCAAAGGTGCGGTCCGCCCCACGCGCCACACCCGCCGCCGAGCGCCAGGCCCCGGAAACGACGAGCCGGCAACGTGTGCCCGCGCGCAGCACCGGCCCCTCCTCGAGGTTCAAATTGACCCCGGTCTTCTGTCGGCCGGGATGGAACCAAACGGTCAGGCGGCGACCGTCCGGCGACCACAGTTCGGTTTCGCGAAAGGGTCCGAGGGTCTCCCTGCCGTCGCTTTCGAACAAGCGCAGGCGTTCAAGGAACACGCCCCGCTCCATCGGCTCGCTGAAGTGCAGGTAGAACTTCAGCGCATTCGCCGGCAGCGACACGCCGGTCGGGCGCAGTTCCACGGTCGGCTGTGCGCCCGCCGCCGCCGCGGTGCGGAACTCGTGGCGACGCATCATGCCATCGGCTCCGGTCCATTCCAAGACAAACGCCTGCCCGGCTGGCAGTGGCAGGGCCGGTAGGAAAACCCCACGGCCCGCCCCGCGCTCCCAGCGCCCCAGCAGCGGCACGCCGCCCCCGGCACGGCGCAGGACAAAATCGCCCTCAGCCTCGATGACCACCCGGTCGCCGGATTCGCTCACACTCACCGCAGGCACCGCCTCACCCGCGCTTGAAGTCAGCCAGCCGCAGGCCAGCAGGCCAAGCATCGCGCCCAACCGGCAGCACCGTCGCCAGAAAACCGCGTTTCGTGGTACAGGCATCAGGCGGGCCCCGCAGGAGTGGTTCAGGGCAGCGCCGCGATTTCCAGGCTGAAGCGACCGTCCTGCTCGCGCAGCACGACCATCTCACGTTCGCCGAGACGGTCGACCTGCACGGCGCCAAAAAGAGCGTCGAGAATCTCGATGCCCTCCGGCCCCCGCTTTTCCTTCACGTCGCGCCAGACCGCCTTCTCATTGACCTCTTCGACGGCGTTGACGTAGTCCATGCTGATGCGCGCGCCCCAGAACTTGCTCGGGCCGAACAGGTTGTCCTTGAAGCGCTGGGTGTGCACCACCAGCCACTCCTTGCCGCTGGCGTCGGTGTATTCAAAGAGATCGAGCGGCCGGTTGCCGCTGCCGAGCTCGACCATGCTGACGCCCTTGACCTTGGCGCCGCTGTCGATGTCATCGACCCGGAAACGCGCCACCGGCGTGCAGGCGAAGGCGCCGACGACATAACGGCCGTCCTTGGCGTGGTAGGGAATGAAGCTCTGGATCGGTGCCTTGGTCTCCCACTTGCGGTGGGCCACGTGGTAGGTCTCGGCGCTGAACACCGCGGCGGTGTCGCCATGGCGCACCGGCACCGGGATGGTAAAGATGCGACTGGCGAACTCCTCGTTGGCCGAGCCGGTGGCAAAGACACGATCACGATCGAAGGCGACATCGGTGACGCGGGTCACCTTGCTGTCCGTGCCCCCCGGCAGGGTGACCGCGGCCCAGGCCACGGTGGTGGTGTCGAGCGGCTGCACGCGCCCGGCGGCATCGACGGTCAGCACCAGGCTGGCGTTGTCGGGCCGGCGCTGCACGGCCAGATAGACTTTGCCACTGGCCGGGTTCACGGCCAGGTCGATGAAATTGAGGTTGTCCGCCGTCGTGCCGAGGCCTCCGGCGACCACCGCGCCGAGATCGGCCAGGGGTGCAGCCAGCTTGAGGAAGGGGCCGGTGTCACCGGTGTCGATGGCGAGCACGGCGGCCTGGCCGGAATCGGCCACCAGCAGCAGACCGTCCGGGCCGAAGCCGAGCGCGCTGACGTTCTTGAAGGTCAGTCCACCCTTGCGGGCATCCTGCAGGGGGGCGGCGGCGGCCGCGACGGCGAGGCTGGCGACAGCAAGAAGGGCGAGAGGCAGTTTCATGGCGGTCCCCCTTTAACGCCGCGAGGGCGGCGCGGCTATCCTTCGACATCGAAGCGGCGCTGGCGCGGCGGGCGTAAAACGCTGCGCCCACCGTTGCGCCGGCGCAACACATCGAAGACCGCGTCGGAACCGTCGGCCTTCATTTGATGGACGATGCGCAGCAGCTCGCCGAGCCGCCCCTTGGGAAAGCCGGCCTTGCCGGCGAACCAGCCGAGGTACTCCGCCGGCAGATCGTAAATGGGCAGACCCTCGGGCGGATGTGCCGCCGGCCCGTACTTGCCAAAGGGCATGCGCGTGCGGCCGATCTCTTCGAGATCCGCGCGCATCCGGGCCGCCAGGTCGTCCATGCCGGCACCCGAGCGCGGGCGGGCAGACTTGTCAAAGACCGCTCGCGCTTGCGTGCCGGGCGGCCCGGGTTTACACCTGCCGCCATGAAAGCCGCCGCCCTGCTCTGCCTCGCCCTGCTTGGATTGTTGACCAGCTGCCGCACCCTTGAGGCGCCGGTGCGCCAGGCCCGCGACCTCTCCGCCTGCAAAAGTTTCCATGTGGCTCGGACCGACGGTGACAAGCTTGGGCTTGCCGAGCTGATCGTCGCCGAGATGAGCGCCCAGGGCTTTGCCTGCCGCAGCGACGGCAAGGCGGGCACGACCGACAGCCTCATCCGCTATCGCTGGGAAACCCTGCCCGGCCGGGCCGACCGTTTGGGGCGACTGGTCCTGGAGGTGCACCAGCCCGGTGGCGACCTGCTGGCAAGCAGCCGCAGCGAGCAGCCAGCCTCCTTGATGCCCGCCGACAATGCCGAGATGACCCGCCTGGCCGTACGCAACCTGCTGGCCGCCACTCCCGGTCCGAACGGTCATCCGCGCGGCTCGCTCATGGAGCGTGAAACCCTGCTGTGGTGAGGGCGGGCACCACATCGATCCAGAAAAAGAACGGCCCGGCATCGGTAGATTCTTGATGCGGCACGGCACTTGCGCTAGGTGGATGCCATGCTTTGTCATTCCCACACGGGACGTTTGTCCACGCTTGCCCTGCTGTCGCTGCTGACGCTTGCTGGCTGTGATCAACGCCGTCGCCTGGAAGCCGAAACGGCCGCCCTGCGCGAGCAGCTCGCCCGCGACGAAAAGGAATTGCATGAGCTGCATGCCAAGGTGCTCTCGCTCAACCCTCCCGGCCAACTGCGCCAGGCTGGCCCCGCCGAATTGCATCGCGCAAAAACCCTCATCACCAGTCTGGTCCGGGACAAGGAGCGTCTTGAACAGGACGGCCGCGACGAGCAGGCCCGCCATCAGGCCCTGCAGGCCCAGCTCGAAGACTACCAGAACCTGCTCAACCGGCGCGCCCCCTGATTCCCCATGCAAACCGCCCTTGCCAGCTTCATCATCGCCGCGGTTTTCCTGACCTTTTACGGCGTTCATTACACCACGCAGGTGGATCTTGTGCGCGGCGAGCACCGCGATCTCACGGCACAGGTCGCCGAAATGGCCAAGGCCGTGCAGGCCAGCCGCGAGTTGCTTGAGCAGCACAGCGAGCTGGCCCCCTACCTGGTCGCCGCCGCGCAGGCGCAGGCGGAGGTCGATGCCGCGCGCGACCGACTGGCCGGCATCAAGGGCGAGGTCGAGCGGACCCAGAGCCTGTTTGCCGCGCTGGTGCGGCGGGCTCGCACGGAGGCTCCGGGAACAACCTATTCCGAACTGCAGCTGCGCAGCGGCCAACGCCTGCGCAACGCCAAAATCATGCGCATTGATGGCGGCACCGTGACTGTCGCGCACGATGGCGGGGTCACCACTCTGACGGACGACGAACTCGCCGACGATCTGCGCTTCCGTTTCGGTTACACCTTTGACCTGCCGACCGACCTGTTTCCGACCAGCTCGGAAGTCGTGAAGTCGCGACCGATCCCGGAAGTCGTCATTCCGGCAGCCAGCTCCCCCGCGGCGGCGCCGCCCAAGCGGCAGCCCCCCGCAGCAGCCTTCAGGGCGAACCGCTACCGCGACGGCGATCCCGCCCTCTGGCCCGGGGTCACCCGCCAGCATCTCGGCCGGGCCTACATCCCCGGCCAGGGTTGGTTGAAGGTGGGCCCCAACGGCCCCATTCCCAAAAGCCCGCGTTGATCCACCTCAGAGCTGCCCGCCGCCGAAGTAATGGCGCAGCGCCTGCATCATGCCCTCGCTGGCGGGTTGGGTGGCGATGAATCCACCGTGGCTGCGCACCTGGGCCTTGACCGGCTCCAGGGCGTTGCCGGGCGCGGCGAGGCGGTGGGCGCGCGCCGGGTGCAGCATCGACAGGTCATTGTGGTTGTCGCCGGCAGCAAAGCAGTGCGAAGCGTCGAGACCGAGCTGGCGGGCGAGTTCGGCGAGGGCGGTGCCCTTGCTGTAGCCGCTGTGTGAGAAGCGCAGGTAGATGCCGTTGCGATGGTAGCCGATGTCGGGGAATTCGGCCGCATGGGTGTCAATGAAGGCGGCGATGCGGTCCATTTCCACCTCACTCTCGGCGACGATGCCGAGCTCACCGTAGTCGCCGGCAAGAAACTGCGCGCCGGTTTCGGTCTCGACCCAGCGGCGGATGAGATCGAGCGAGGCGCGGTGATCGCGGACAAAACGCTCGTGCGCCCGGCGCGCCTGGCGGTTCCAGGGCCCCGCGTCCTTCCACCCCCCGAACAGGCCCGGGCGATGGATGTCGCATTCCATGGCGATGATGAAATCCGGCTCCATGAACAGGCCGTACTGGGCAATGCCCTGCAGGGTCTGCGACAGGCTGCGGCCGGTGTTGATGACCCAGGCCGCGCCCTGGTGGCGCAGCTGGCGGATCATGCGCCCGAGTTCGGGGTGGAAAACCGGGTCCGAGTCGGGGTGCACGAGCGTGCCGTCGAAGTCGAAGGAGAGCAGAAACGTGGGCTGCCGGGCCATGAACCGCATGAATGCGCGTGCTCGCCGCCGGCGTCAAGACAGGCTTGCGACCTCAGCGGCGGCGGAAATCGCCGTTGCCGTTCTGGCGGAAGTAGGCGTCGCGCTGCCGGCGCAGTTCCTCCAGCCGCGAGGCCAGACCGGCGCTGCCGGGAGCGCGTGCCGCCGGCTCGTCCTGCGGTCGCACAAAGGGATTGTTCATGCCCAGGCTGCGCCAGGGACCGGGCGGCACCTCATCGAGGTCGACAAAGCGCCAGTCGCACTTCGCCTTGCCGGCCATGCCGAGGAAGTCGCGCACCGCTGGCGACACATCGATGCCGGCGCCGTTGTTGTTGGGGTTCTTCGGCCGGGCATTGCCAAAGACGTAGGCGTGGTCGTCGGTGACAAAGGGGCCGCAGTCCTCCCATTGGGCGTAGCAGACGCGGTTGCCATAGCGGATGGCGACCCAGGTGCCCTTGAGCACCGACTTGCCCGGCCGCGAGAATTTCTGTTGGAACCAGGGGATCACCCGGGCGGCCTCGGGTTTGTGGGTCCGGTAATCGGCGCAGTCATTGTAGGGCAGCGCCACATAGAAGGGGTTCAGGCCGGGGGTGAAGCCGGGCGGACAGAAGTTCGCCGTGCGTTTGGCCGGATCCGGATCGTCGAAGCCGCCGAAGTTTTGCATCCATGCCGTGTCCCAGGAACTCTTGTGGTTCGGCGTCGGGTTCTTTTCTGTGGGCTCCTCCCCCACCCAAAACACCGTCGCCGTGATGTCGGTCTTCCACGGGTAGCGGGCATAGCCCAGGCGCGGCAGGGTCGGCGAATTCACCCGCGGCGCCGTCAGCGGCGGCAGCGAGGTCCCCGGCGTGCCGGCACGACCTTGAAAGGCGGCGACACTGGCCGTGGTGGTCACTTTGGGCACCGACTGGGCCACAGCAGACGGCCCCCAGGCCGACAGCAGGAGGAACAGTGAGGAGGCAAGGACTCGGGACATGCGGAAATTCAGGGGGAGGCCGACTTTACCAGAAACCGCCGTCACGGGGCAACCCCAAATCACACCTGTGCCGGCCTCAGGCCAGGTGAAAGGCCTCGGGCAGCAACTCAGCCAGGGTGCGCACGACCGGCCGACCGCCGCTGAGAAAGGTCACCTCGGTCGCCCCACCGGGCAGGGCGAACTCGGCGAGCACCTGCCGGCAGGCGCCGCAGGGGGAGAACTCGTGTCCGGGGCAGACGACGGCCAGGCGGGCGATGCGCAGGCCCGTGCCTTCGGCGGTCACGGCCTGGCCGACCGCGACCCGTTCGGCGCAGAGGGTCAAGCCGTAGCTGGCGTTTTCGACGTTGACGCCGGTGAAGCGGCCGCCGGCGACGGTTTCCAGGGCGCAGCCGACCCGGCAACCGGAGTAGGGCGCGTGGGCGTGGGCGGCGGTGGCGCGAGCGAGTTCGAGCAGGTCCATGCCCTCATCCTGCATCAAAAAAGCGGCTGCGGAAGCAAATCCGCAGCCGCTTGGAACAACTGGCACTGAAGCGCCTGGCCTCAGAGCGCCTTGAACTTCACGGCGCGCCACTGCACCTGGTAGGGGCCGGTGCCCTTCTTGATGCCGTGCACCTGGAAGCCGATGTGGCCTTCCGGATCGCCCGGCTGCTTGAAGTCGGCGGTTTTGACGCCGTTGACAAAGCTCTGGTAGTGGTCGCCCTGCACGACGATGCGATAGTGATTCCACTCGCCCTTCTTGAAGGCAGCCTTGGCGGCCTCGCTGCGCACCGCCTCGGTCTGGGTCAGGATGCTCCACCAGGTGCCGCGGCGCGCCTCGTCATAAAAATCGCCGGCGGTGCCGTTGACCGCGATCTCGCACTGCGGGCCGTAGAGGCGACCGGCCGGCAGCGGCTTGCCGCTCTTGCTGCCCTCAGGCACCGGATCGCCTTCCTTGGCGAGTTTGCTGCGCACCTGCACACCGGAGTTCAGCTCGTCGTCCACCTTGACCTCAAACTGCAGTTCGAAGTCCTTGAACGGTCCCTTGACCAGGAAGGTGTTGGGGCTGCCATCCACCGTGGTGCCGGTGAGCACGCCGTTTTCCGCCTTGTAGGTGGCGGTGCCGCTGACGATTTGGGCGTCGCCCAGACCGTCGGTGAACCAGGTCTGCCAGCCCTCATCGCCAGCGGCGCTGGTGGCAGGGGGTGGGGCGGCTGGATTGCAGGCGCCGAGGCAGGCCACGGCGAGAAGCGCGGAGAGGGAGGTCAGTTTCATGGGATCAGGCGACCATCAAAGCCGGATTGCCACGCCCTGCATCTGCTAAATCGCCGAATCGCCGCAATTACTTAATGGATCTTAATAAAATGAGGCGATTTAAACGGCATTAAAACGCCAAAAGAATCGAATTGGAACTTGCCCCAACCGACGACTTGGATTTAAATGGCATTGAAATGGGGTTTTAATCACCCCGACAGCCACATGGCTCGCCCCTCCAACAGCTTCGACTCGGTCAGCCTGACCATCGCGATCACGCCCCAAATCCGGGCGTATCTCGATGATCTGACCCTGAAAGGCACGTTCGGCTGCAGCCCCGCGGAAGCGGCGCGCATGCTGCTGAGCGCGGCCATCGAGAAGAAGCTTCGGGATGGCGAGTTGGAACAACGCAAATTCATGCTGCAGGACGGTGTCGTGGTATCGACGCCGCAGTCAGCCTGATCATCCCGCACAAATCATGACTCTGCAACCCGACACCCAGGCCGACGTGCTGCTTTTCCACGCCATGATGAGCATCGAAGTCGAGGACCACGAGCGCGACCGTCGCGAGGCGTGGAAATCGGACACCAGCCTGGAGATCCTGGCGCGTGAACTTGTCCGCCACACGCCCGAGCTGGCCCGCCTGCTCGTCGACGACGGCATGGTGCGCCTCGCCGCCTGATCGCCCTCACGCTTCCCCCACCGGTTTCACCGCCGGCAGAAAGGCCAACGTCATCCGACGTTGGCCTTGTCATTTCCAAGGCCGGCATCCATCATGGACCGTTCGTTCCCCGCCTTCCATGATCGCCCCGACCCGCCTGCTTTTCCCGGCCCTGCTTCTGCTCGGCGCCTGCGCCACCGTCAAAAAATACACGCCGGACCTCAGTCGCCTGCCGAAGCCGCCCCTGCCCTCCTTCGCCGGCCTGAAAAAACTCACCCGCGTCCTGCCCGGCATGCCCGAGACCGACAGCACGGGCGTCGAGGACCCCAAGCTGCCCTTTGAAGCCGGCCAGAAACTCGCCCAGGGCCACAGCCTGCGCCTGCACATCTACGAGGGCGCGCGCTCCACGAAGCGCATTTACAATGGCGTGGTCATGGTCGATGCCGACGGTCTGGTTCACTTCGACGAGGCCGGCAGCGCCCGCGTCGGCGGTCTCGACCTGGTCGAGGCCTCGGAAACGATTGCCCGCACCTTCCGCCTCGGCCTGCGCCTGACCCGCCAGGTCACCGTGCATGTGCTCTCCGTCGAGGACGTGCCGCTGGTCGCCGTCAATGGCGACGTCGCCCGCGCGCGTTACCTGCCCGCCTGGGAGGGCCTGACTGTTGCACAGGCGGTCAGCCAGGCCGGGGGTCGCCGCGCCGGTTCGTCGAACCGCGGTGTCTACCTCGTGCGTGAAGGCCTGAGCCGCTATTACACCGATCTTGAGACCGCCGACGCCAAAATGACGCCGGAACCGGGCGACATCATCCAGCTTTCCACGGATTTCTGATTCCATGATCGAACAAGTCGGCGGCAACCCGGAGGCGAACCAGAATCCCTGGGCGCAACTGTTCAAGTCCATCCTCGTCCTGCGTGCCGGCTGCGGTCTGCTGCTGCTCTACCGCCACGGCTGGCAGGCCGTGCGCGACGCCTATGAATTCCTCTGGAACGAACAGCCCTGGGCCTGGGTGACCCTGGTCAAGGACGCCGGCCTGCCGCTGCCGCACCTGCTGACCCCCGTGCTCGCCGTCGTCGTCGCCGCCGTCGCCCTCAGCTGGATCACCGGCTTTCTCACCCGACTCTTCGCCTTTCTCTTCCTGCCGCTGATCGGCGCCTTTGTCATCTTCGCCGGCCGTGCCGGCAGTGACGCCGTGGAGACCGGCTGGCTGTACCTGCTGGCCAGCCTGACCCTGCTGCTCTTCGGCTCGGGGGCCATCTCGCTCGACCAGCTCTTCCGCATCGGCGAGAGCTGGAGCGCGGAAACTCGCAAAAAAGGCTGGTGATGACCACCACCCCGCCGGAGCGCCTGCTCGCCCTCGACCCCGCCCTGCGCAACACCGGCTGGGCCGTCCTGGAAAAGGCCGGCCGCGACCTGCGCGCCCTCGCCTGGGGGGTCATCAGCAACCCGCCCAAGCTGCTGCACTCCGGCTGCCTGCTGGCCATCCGCGAACAACTCGCCGACGTCATTCGCACCCACTCACCCACCACCTGCGCGATCGAATCGACGATTTATGTGCAGAGCTACAAAACCGCCATCGTGCTCGGCACCGCCCGCGCCGCCTGCCTGATCGCCGCCGCCGAACACGGCCTGCCGATCTATGAGTACTCGCCCAGCGAGGTGAAGCAGGCCGCCGTCGGTCGCGGGGCCGCCCAGAAGGATCAGGTCGCCTTCATGATCCGCTCCCTGCTGCGCCTGCGTGAAACCCCGCCCGCCGATGCTGCCGACGCCCTCGCCGTCGGCATCGCCCACTTCCAAAGCAGTGAAGCCAGCGCCGCCCTGGG
>CAZSBO010000023.1:0-7833 GCA_964605265.1 uncultured Prosthecobacter sp. | reverse complement strand
CCCTCGCCGTCGGCATCGCCCACTTCCAAAGCAGTGAAGCCAGCGCCGCCCTGGGGCGCGAGGCCCGAAGGGTGTGAGGCGCGGTGGAAAAGAAGTGTTTCCTGTTAGACTGCCACCAAACACCAAACACCAAACACTCATCCCTTCCCCATGCCCCGCCTCGCCGCCCTCCTCCTGCCCCTGCTGCTCATCGCCTGCGGGGAGAGGCGGCCGCGCGCGGATTTGGTGTTTTTGCAGAGTGCCGAGCCGGAGACGCTCGATCCCGCGCTCGCCACCGATCAGGTGTCGATGCGCGTCTCATCCTCACTCTTCGAGGGCCTGTGCCGCGTCAATGAACACGGTCGCCCCGAGCCCGGCATGGCCGAGCGCTGGGACATCTCCAGCGATCGCCGGACCTACACCTTCCATCTGCGTGCCGGCACAACCTGGAGCGACGGCGCGCCGGTGGTCGCCGAAGATTTCATCGCCGCCTGGCGGCGCGTGCTGACGCCCGAGACCGGCGCCGATTACGCCAGCCTGCTGCATGTCATCCGCGGCGCGCGCGCCTTCACCGAAGGCAGTGCCGGCTTTGGCCAGGTTGGCCTGCGCGCGCCGGACGCGCGCACCCTCGTCGTCGAACTCGACAACCCGGTGCCCTACTTCATCGATCTCTGCGCCTTCCTCACCCTCGCACCCGTGCCGCTGCGCACGATCGAGCAGCACGGCGGCGCCTGGATCAAGCCCGGTCGCCTCGTCGGCAATGGTGCCTACCTGCTTGAGGACTGGCGGCTCGACGACCGCATCCGCCTGCGCAAGAACCCGGCCTACTGGGATGCCGCCAACGTCCGCCTGGCCACCGTGGAAATCCGCCCGGTGCAGGATGCCGGCAGCGCCCTCGCCGCCTTCCACACCGGCCAGTGCGACCTGCTCATGGACAAGGGCATGGTGCCGCCCACGCTCACCCGCAAGCTGCGCGAGCAGCCCTGGTTTCACACCGGCCCCTTCCTCGGCACCTGGTTCATCCGCATCAACACCAAGCGACCGCCCTTCACCGATCCGCGCGTGCGCCGGGCCTTTGCCCTGGCGGTCGACAAGCGTCGCATCGTCGACAACATCACCCAGCTCGGCGAGAATCCCGCCGCCGGTGTCGTGCCGCCGGGCACGGGAGCGGACTACCAACCGCCGCCCGGCCTCGATTTTGATCCCACCGCCGCTCGTCGCCTGCTCGCCGAGGCCGGCTTTCCCGACGGCAAGGGCTTTCCGCGCGTCGAGTACCTCTACCTGCCGCTCGCCGTTGAGCGCAACATCGCCGTCGAACTCCAGGCCATGTGGCAGAAGCACCTCGGCATCACCGTCAACCTCATCAAGCAGGAACAGAAGGTCTGGCTGAAGTCGATGCGCGAACTCGACTACGATCTCTGCCGCAGCAGCTGGGTCGGCGATTACAACGACCCGAGCACCTTCCTCGACCTGTTCCAGGGCGACAACGGCCAGAACCGCACCGGCTATGCCGACCCCGAGTACGACCGCCTGATCCGCGCGGCCGCAGCGGAAGCCGAAGCCGCTCGACGCAATCAGATTTTCCAGCAGGCCGAGAGCCGGCTCATCCGCGACCAGGCCGCCGTCATCCCGGTGTACACCTACGTCGGCGTGCAGTTTTACCACGCCGACCGCCTCACTGGCGTCCGTCCGAACCTGATCGACGACCATCCGTTCCGCTGCATGGGCTGGAAGTAGGGGTGGCTTCCTGCTCGCCGAGCACCTTTTCCGCCAGGCGCAGCAGCAGGCGGTCGCGTGGATCCGGATCGAGCTGGCGACCTGCCAGCCAAACCATGAAGACACTAAGCAGCGGCAGGGGCGTCGTCAGCGGCGAGTGATCCGTCATGACCGCCAGCCAGAGAAATCCCAGCGCCAAAGCAAGGGCGCAAGCCAAGCACAAGCGTCCCGCCAGCCGCTGCGGCGTGGCGCGTTTGCGCAGCGCCTCCAGCCACTGCTGCTCTTCCTGCCGACGCTGGCGCTGACGACGCGCCTTCTCCAAGATCTCGATGGGATCGACCTCTTTCATGCCCGCATTGCACTCGGGTTGCCGAGCTATGGCAAGCTTGCTCTGCGTGTCGCCCCACCCGGCAGCCTCAGGGCGCCGGCAGCGCGCGCAGGCGCAGGAATCGGCGGGTTTCGTCCTCCCCAATCGGCAGGCTGACACGAAGGCGCTCGCCCTCGCGCGCGATGACCACGCCGTCGACACCATGGGCCAGGTCCTGCCAGTCGTTCGCCGCCAGGGTGGCCGACGCCTGCACCGTCCAAGTCACCCCCGTGCGTGCGACGGGTTGCTCGAATTCGAACACGGCCTGCCTGCCACCGCCCGGCGCGGCTTCCACCGACAACTGCGGGGCACGGTCGGCATCCCCGAACGCCACACCGAGCGGATGCGTGCCGAGCAGGAACTCGAGCAGGTTGCCCAACCCATCGCCGTCGGGATCCCCCTCGGGGTCAGGATCACCGCTGCCCAGGTGGTAATGCCCCCAGCTCGACCACGTTGCCAGAGTCGGCGGCTCCAGTTGCAACAGCGCCTCACAGGCCGCCGCCAAATCCGGCAGCGGCCCGATCGGCGCGGTGCCGGCGTTGGCGCCGGTCTGCGCGCGACCGGTATCGACCAAAAGCTGGCGCACTTCGGCCGGCGTCAGGCGTCGCTCCAGCAGACGGATCGCCACCGACTGCAGCAGGGCGACGGCGGAAGTCACGATGGGGGTCGCCGAACTGGTGCCACTGAACGTCGAGGTGTAGCGCTGGTTGGCATCGCTGCCATAGGTCGCGTAGCCGCCATAACCGGTGGTGAAGACACTGTTGCCCCAGCCCTGCACATTGACGCGCGTGCCATGGGTGCTGAAGCTGAGCTTCGCCCGCTCCGGGCTGCCAGCCCCGACGATGATCGCACCACTGTCGCCGCGCGCTTGGTAGTCGGCGAACAACGCCGCATCATCGAGATTTTGATTGCCGTTGCCAGCGGCGGCGACCGTGATGACGCCGGCGTCACTGCCGGTTTTCACCGCGTTCCAGACACTCAAACTGAACTCGGCCGGCACATAATCGCTCGACCCCGAACCGGGACCGTTGGCCTGCATCTCCAGCATGACGATGTCGCCGGCCAACGAGTCGGCGATGGCGGCGGTCACGCAGGCGGCACGACTCTGTGAACCCGTTGTCAGCTCGGAGAACTCGGGATAAAACCAGACCGGACAGTCCGGCACGCTGCCGGTGGTGCCAAAGGCATTCCAGCCCGAGGCCAGCACGCCGAGCACCGCCGTACCATGGTCGTCGCCGAACGCCGTGTACATCGACACCACATTCGGCTGCAGTAGCACCAGACCGGCGAGGTCCTCGTGGGTCGGATTGTATTGGTACTCGCAGTCGGTGATCCGCAGACCGGGATCGCCACGGATGCCATAGCGTGTCCAGACATGGTCGACATCGACCCCGGTGGCCGCGGCACGGTAGGTCTGCAGCGACTCGTGCAGCGGAGTTGGCGGCGCGATGTCCACCGCGGGCGGGGGCGGGGGGGCGTCGAGCGATTCCAGTTCCGCGTACTCCACCTCGGCGAGGGCATGCAGGCGCCGGGCCAGGGCGATCACCCGCTCGCGCTCCGGTTCCGCCAGCAACACCTCGACCTGTGCGGCCAGATCCGGCTGGGCGCGGCCACTCGCCTCGGCGGCACGCCGGCGCAGGGCGGCGAGCGCGGCGTCGTCGCTCGTGTGCAGGCGCGCAAAACGCAGGTTCTCGCGGTGGGCCAGCCGCTCCAACGGTTCAAGCCGGACCGGGTCGTCACTGACCACGCGCAGGCGACCGTCCGCCGCCGCGCGGGCGGCGAGTTCGTCGACCCACTTGACGCTCAGGCGCAGGCGTCGCCCCGGCGGAATCTGCAGGGGTTCCTTGGCTGGCAGGAGCCGCGGCTGCAGTCCACGCTGAAACGCCGCCTGCGCGGCCGACAGAACCGGCGTCGGCCGAACTTCAAGTCTGACAAATTTTCCAGCGCCTGGGCCGCCGGGCGCGGTTCCTGGAACCGTCGGATCACGGGCTTCCACTCCCTCAGTCGCAACCGCCTCGCGCCCTGGCGCGGCCAACCGTTGCCAGCCCAACCAGCCCGCCCCCGCCAACAGCAGGATCAGCAGGATCAGCAGGAGCCAGCGAGACCGCTTCACACCCGCATCCTACGGGAACAGCCCGGGAGCGGACAACCTCTATTTGGCCGCAGAGCGCGGACAGCCCCGCCCTTCAGGGGGCTTCGCCCCCAGGGACGGCCTCACTCCGAACAGGTCGATCCGGCTTGGCAGGTGCAGCGCCTTCCGTTAGGCTGGCCTTCATGTCACTCACCGCCCTGCTCTGCCCCGCCTGCGCCGCGCCGATTCGCCAGGAGGATGTGCACCTCGCGGCGGGGTTGGCGACCTGCCATGGCTGCGGCGCGCAGATGAACCTGACAACCAGCTTTGGCCTGGACGAGGCGCCGGTGCAGCGGCGTGCGCCGGTGGCGCTGCCGAAGGGCATGACCTTCGAGCAGACCCTGCACGGCATCCAGATCACCCGTGCCTGGTTCACCCCGGCGGCCTTCGGCCTGCTGCTGTTCTGCGTGCTCTGGGACGGCTTTTTGGTGTTCTGGTACGTCACGGTCGCCCAGACCGGCGCACCGGACATCGCCATCCTTCTGCCCATCGTGCATGTCCTGATCGGTGTCTTCCTCAGCTACTTCGCCGCCGCCTCCTTCGTCAATCGCACGCGGGTGATGGTAGAACGCGGGGTGTTGAACATCCGTCACGCCCCCCTGCCCTGGCCGGGCCCCCGAGGAATCGCCACGGCGCAGATCCGCCAGCTCTTCTGCAAACGCCACGTCTCGCGCAGCAAAAACGGCCTGCGCATCAGCTGGCAGCTCTGGTCGGTGAGCGACACCGACACGCGCCACAAGCTGCTCAGCGACCTCGAACTCGACCAGGCCCTCTATTTGGAGCAGGAACTGGAAAGAGCCCTCGGCATTCAGGATCGCCCGGTGGCATGAATCTCAAATCTGAGATCTCTCCTTGCGTGGCTTCTCCAGTTCCAGCACGCGGAAGGAACGCCCCAGGAAAGCCGGGTGCGTGAGACTCTGGTATTGGCGCAGCAGGGAGGCGTCGGGGGGGCTGCCGTCCAGGCTGCGCAGCCAGTCGACCGCAAGTCGGCCGAGGCGCCGCCCCTGCAGGTCGTAGGACAACTCGACCAAGCCGCAGGCCGCGGCCTGCTCGCGCAGGCGGCTGAAATCGACGTGGGCCGTCAGGTCGCAGTCGCCCAACTCCTCGAGCACACGGTCGTCGCACTGGTGCCCTCGATAGCGCCGCAGGGTGCCGGCGGTGCGTTCGGGAGCGACGCGTTCGTCGGCATCGAGGCCGTAATCGGCGATCCAGATCCGGCCGTGCAAGGGCGCCTTCGCCAGCTCGGCAAGCCAGTCGAGCGCCGCCAGGCCGACCTCGAGCGTGTGGCCCTCGGCCAGATCGGTGGGCAGCCGGGCGGCCTCGGTGGCGAGACGGGGATCGTCGAGGGCGGCCTCGGTGAAGCGAAAGCCCCCGGCCGGATCGGCCGCGACGCAGAGCTGCCGCCAGACGCCGGCCGACCAGCGCAGCAGGTGCACGGGCATGGCGTCGGGCAGTTCGTTGCAGACGAACAGCGCCGGCACGGCCGGCAGATCCGCGAGCCGGGCCACCCAATGCACCCGGCCGGCAAAGCCGGCGAGGCGCTCGCGCTGGACGATTTCGTAGCGCGGGTTCGGCTCGACCAGCCAAAGGTCGAAATCGCCGGCGGCGAGCAGATCGGCGGCGAGTTGGCCGTCGTGGGCGGCTTGTTCGATGACGACAAAGTCCGCCGGCTCCCCCAGATCCCGGCGGACCTGGCGGGCGAGGTCGGCGAGCAGGCGGCCGTACAGCGGGCCGACGCTGACCGCGGTGTAAAAATCCCCCGAGCGACCGATCCGGCGCGGGCCGGGGCCGTAGTAGCCCTGTTCCGGATGGTAGAGGGCCAGGTCCATGACCCGGGCAAAGTCCAGTCGCCCGCCCGAGGCGGCGGCCAGGGCGGCGTGGAGGAGGTCGGCGAAGGCGGGCATGGGAAAGCGCTGGCAGGAGGCCGGGAACGGCTTTAGTCTGGCTGCCCTTGGAAGCAAGGACCACCTGACATGTTTGGCAACGACTTGGAACCCCTCAGAAACTGGCGCGGCGAGCTGATCCGCCGGAAAAAACCCTTCTACCGGCGCCTCTGGTTCAAAGCGCTGGTGGCGCTGGCCCTGCTGGGTGGCGCCACCGGCTTCGGAGTCTGGGTCATCGTGGTCCTGCCGCTCAAGGAGCGCGCCGACACCTACGATCTCGCCGAAGTGCGCAAGCTGGAGTCGGCCAGCATCATCTTTGACCGCAATGGCGACGAGCTGTCGCGGATCTTCGTGCTCAACCGCACGCCGGTGCCGATCCAGGACGTGCCCCAGCATCTGGTCGACGCCCTGGTCGCCCAGGAAGACAGCCGTTTCTTCCGTCACAACGGCGTCGATTACATCGGCCTGGTGCGCGCCGTCATCGAGAACCTCAAGGCCGGCCGCACGACCCAGGGCGCCAGCACGATCACCCAGCAGCTCGCCCGCCAGACCTTTGGCCTGATGGAGCGCAGCTACAAGCGCAAGCTCATGGAGGCCTTCGTCGCCCAGCGCATTGAGCGACAGTACAGCAAGACCGAGATTCTGGAGCTGTACCTGAACCGCATCTTTTTCGGCAAGAACTTCTACGGCATCCAGGCCGGCGCGCGCGGCTACTTCGGCAAGGACACCAAGGACCTCAACCTGGAGGAGGCCGCCACCTTGGCCTCGCTCATCAAGAGCCCGAACAACATCCAGCCGCTCGACCATCCCGAGCGCGCCCTCAAGGAACGCAACTACGTTTTCGACCGCATGGCCGCCGAGGGTTTCCTCACCCGCGCCGAGGCCGAGGCCGCCAAACTGCGCCCCGTCGTCACCGCCCCCCAGGGCAGCGATCCGCGCCTGAGCTATGCCTTCGACGAAATCCGCGCCCAGGTCGTCGCCATCGTCGGCGAGGAACGCGCCGCCATCGGCGGCTTCCAGATCTACACCAGCATCGACCGCGACCTGCAGCGCGCCGCCGAAGCGGCGGTGAAAAAGCGCCTTGCCGAGATCGAAAAACGCCCGGGTTACGCCCACCAGACCCACGCGCAGTTCAAGACCATCCTGCGCGACTGGCGCACCGCCTCCGGCAAACTGCCCGCCGGCACCGAACCGCCGCCGCGGCCGCTGCCCGAGTACCTGCAGGCCGCCGCCCTGGTCATCGACAACCGCGACGGTGCCGTGCTCGCCCTGGTCGGCGGCCGCGACTTCATCGACAGCCAATACAACCGCGTCACCGCCACCCGGCGACCGGTCGGCACCGCCTTCATTCCCTTCGTCTACGCCTCCGCCTTCACCCGGCCGGATTTCTTTCCGATGTCGCCGCTCGCCGACGAGCCGCTCGGCAATGACCGCGTCATGATTGGCGGCTTCACCGGCATCCTCGGTGAGTACGGCATGGAAGTCCCCGACCCCAAGTGGTCGCGCAGCAGCATCAGCGCCCGCGAGGCCGTGGTCGCCTCGCACAACTCCGCCACCGTCCGCCTCGGCGAGCGGGTCGCTTTGGAAAAGGGCCTGATCACCCCGGAGTTTCGCGACTTCGTCAAGCAAGCCGGCGTCGGCTCACCCCTGCGCGATGGCCCGGCCACCTTCCTCGGCGCCAGCGAGGCGCGGCTCGACGAAATGGTGCTGGCCTACTCCTGCTTCCCGACCCTGGGTCGCCGACCCTCGCGCACCCA
>CAZSBO010000022.1:0-33274 GCA_964605265.1 uncultured Prosthecobacter sp. | reverse complement strand
CGGCCTTCCTACCCGTAATTCAGGGGCTCCAGGAGGACCCGTTCTCGGCTCGACAGTGTTGCGCGTGTTGTTGCGTGTTGCATGCGCCGCAGCGCTCCCGCAACAAAAAGGGGTGCGGGGCTTGTAATGGCCCGGAACTGCTGTGATGGCTACGCGGGTCCCGGTGGCCGGGGGCGGCCTGCTGCTGGTTGTTCGTGACATGCCTCTCCCTGCGTGCCGGCTCAGCGCCGGTCTGTTTCCGGTTGTGCCGGATGGCAGCCCGCCACCCTGCACACCACAATGGCCTTATGCAGCTCGCGCTCCGACCACTCCCGCAGAATCTGCCGCATGACTTCGGTGCGGCCGCGGCCTTCTGCCTGGCACACGCCATCGAGCACGCGGATCTCGGTCGGGTCGAGCTCGAACCGGATCTCTGTCCGGCCGACGTTCAACGCCCACCCCGCAAAAAGACCCGGCCGCGGCACACGCCACAGCCGGGCCGAACGCCTCCAGGCGGGGAGGAGACACTGCAGCGACGGGCGGCGCGCACCATGCGGTTAGAATCAGGATTCCACTCGATCATCATCACCACAGGCGCGCACCATGAACATAGAAATGAACTACACCGAAGCGGCCGCAGCCGCCTTTCGCAAGATCGGCATTACACGAGAGTTCGAAATTCAAGCGAATTACGGGCTGCCCACCATTGGCGACTTGATCGAGATAGAGGGCGCCAGCGGGCGAGTCTTGCTAAAAGTCGTTTCGCGCGGCTTTCGCTCTCGATCTGGCGCAGAGCACTGTCAAGGAATGCGTCTGATCCTCGACCTGCATCGCGACCTGACTCCGGGCCTAGAGGCGGTTCGAACCGAAACGTAACCACGTCATCAGGAATCCACTCACTCATCATCACCACCGGAGCGCACCATGGAAAAGAAGGAACACGAACGTCTGCTTGCCTTGTTCTCGATCGCGCTGGTCAATCACTTGCCGCCAGATCTTTCCGAGAGAATTGCGACCCAACTGGACCAGCTTGGCGCGTTCGCCCAGCAGGACGGCGACACCAGCGCTGGAACATCCGCCAGAGAGCTGGCACGTCTGATGGCCGAAACCGCGGCGATGACGCGAACACGTCGTCAGTAAGCTGCGCGATCAGCAGCCCGGCCTCGGCCGCGGCATGCCGGTACGACACCACACGCGACGCCTCGAGCAAGTCCAACCTGGCCGACTCCGCGCTGGTCAGCGCCAAAGCGCCGGCCGGCAGCGGATCGAGGCCGTTCCAGTCCTGCACGACCTGCGTGCAGCCGAAATGCCGGGCCAGGGCTTCGGCGTGGGTGGTCTTGCCGCAGCCCTGCGGTCCATGGATCACAACTGATTGCATCGCTTCACTCCTGGTTGAGTCGGCCCGAAGCGCAGGCCGACGACTGACCGGACGCCGCATGGCGTCACGCATTCCCATTGGTATAGCGCCGACGATCTTGACGGCGGGTGGGCTCGAAGCGGCGATCTTCAATCGCGCGCCGGTCGATGCCGACCCGCTTGTCGCCCACGCCGAACTCGCCCCCGCCTTCGATGATGACGGGCGGGGGCGGAAGACAGGCGCGGGGCTGCGCAACGTCGCCCGACGCCTTCGTCGGGGCAACGGGATCGAACGCATGCGGCTTGGCCAGACGCAGAAACGCCAGCCGCGCTTTCGGAATTCCCTTTTCGCGCCATTGGCTTACCGCCTGCATCGAGACCTCGCACAGGTCGGCGACCTGCTTGGTTCCGCCCAGAAGATCGATGATGTGATTTGAGTCCATGCGACTAGTAAAGCATGCTTTAGACGGCAGGTCAAGCATGCCGAAGGCAGGCCGCCATACCATCGCAGACATGGAAATAGACGAACCTGAACTTGCAACGATGGGCGGCCGTGTTGCTTACGCAGTGCGGCGATCAGGGCTTTCCGTCGAAGCGATTGCAGACAAAATCAAGATTTCGAAACAGTCGATCTATCAATGGATCGACGGGCAGACGAAAAACATCCGCAACGAATATTTGTTTGCGTTCGCGGACGTCACCGGACTAAACGCCAGGTGGATCGCAACCGGCGAAGGGCCTGAGACGCAACCACGCTACGAAGACCAGCGAATTCAACACGCCCTGCGGGTGATGGAGGCGCTTCCGGATTACGCGATCGATAGCGCGATCCGGGAGCTGGATACGCTTGCTGAACTCATCGAGCACGCGCGCGCCGACCAGAGAGGCAAGAAAGCCGGATAGAGTCGGCAGATCTTAGCCCGTTCGCGGGCTTTTTTTTGCTCACGTCGTAAGTCATGCTTGACGAATTGATATTAAGCATGCTTTACTTGCCTCAACCCCACCGAAAACCCGCCCCACCCGGAGCGGCGGTACGGGGACAGAGGCCACCCCATGAACCTGCCCACTCCAGACGAACAGGTCACGGTCAAGCTCACGCTACCGCGCGACCAAGTCGAAAAGCTCCACGCCTTTCTGCAGTCCGACACCTGGGAGAAAGCCCAGGCGGCACGCAAGGCGCATGTGGTCGAATGCCACGAGTCGATCGACATGCTGTTCGACACCGCGCGCCGCCACATGGGCACCAGTGGCGGCCGGGTGTGCGCCACGCTGCTGGCGTCGCTCTACAACGGCGACCGCGTCAAGCTCGACGTCTCCGACCTGCGCCGGCTCGACGCCCACCTGTTCGAACACGCGCTCAACACCATCCGCCTGTGCTACGAGCTCAGCCGCGAGCCACACACGTTTTTCAACGACGGCGGGCGCCTGTTCGAGCAGATGATTGCCGACTGGGGGCTTGAGAAGAAGCGGAGGGCGCGGACATGAGAGCCGATCGCCGCGCCAGCTCCGGCACGCTCGCCGTCGAGCGCGAATTCATCCGCCTGGTCGAGGCGCAAATCACCAACGGCACCATGACCCTCGAGCGCGCTGCCGAATTCATGCTCGAGCACGGATTGAGCGGCACCGTCGTCGCCGGCGTCATCACCCGCGTGCAGCAAACCAGCCCGGTCGGGGTGCAGTCATGAGCGCCACCTGGCGCCGCCTGCGCTGGCTGCTGCTCGGCGTCGTCATCGGCGTGGCCGGCATGCACGTCGCCAACGCGCTGGTCATCGCATCGATGCCGCCCGAATTGCGGTACAGGGGCGTGCAACCCGCACCGGCAGAGCCGCGCCGGCCGGTTCTGGACCTCACCCCGAGCGCGCCGCTCACATTTGATTACCAGCACGGCTGGAAAGACGGTGTCGCGCTCGCACCCCTGCCCCATCCTCGCAGCACCATCGTGCCCGCGCCGCATACAGGCCCAGGCGTCACGCAGCACCCACAGCAGACGGACCACACCGTCCCCGAACCTGCCGCGCTAGCGCTGATTCTCGGCCCGCTCGCATGGCTCATCTGGAGGCCAGCAGCATGAACATCCTAGACGAATACGCGGTCGTGCAGCCCGCCATCCGCATTCCGGAAGACCTGAAGGATTTGCGCGTCTCGATCCAGATCGAGGTCGTCAAGGCGCTGCGCATGGCCCGATACGAGGCCGACCGGTGCGAGCCGCACTGCTACAACTCACTCGACACCGTGTGGGCATTTGCCCGCTGCGGGCTCATCAATCGCGCCCAAGTCAGCGCCTGGCACGAGGAGATCCGCGAGCGCTTTATGACTGCGCTTATCCGCGACCCTGCCACACCGCCCGCAGCGCGCATTACCCCGGAACAGGAGCCCACCCCATGATCGACGCCGACAAACACGACGCCCGCGCCATCGTCGACCAGCTTCACGCCGTCGCCGACAGCATGACAGCGTGCAGCCTGCAGAACCTGTTGCGCGAAGCGGCGGTGCTGCTCGACGGCTACCAGGCCGGCATCAACATCGCCACGCCCCACCCCGCCACCGGGTACGCGCTCGTCGAACGGGCCAAACAGCCGCTCATCGACGAACTGCAACACATCATCGACCAGGAGGCAGCATGAGCATCCTCACCCTCGTCCGCCGCAGCATCCGGCTCGCCCGCATGCGTGACACCGCCTATCAGCTCGAATGGGTGCGCGCATCCTACCGCGAACGCACGCTCGGCCTCGCGCGCGAACTGCGCCGCCTTGAGCACGCCCACCAGATCGACACCCACACACCCGGCCCCACCGCGCGCGACATCGCCCGCAGCGTGGAACGGCGCAGCAAGCAACCGCTTTTCACGTAGGAGCAACGACCCATCGCGCGACCAGTGGGGCTAATAACTCGCGCAGTCAGCCATGTGTTTAGACGAGCGACCTTTGCCCGACTTCCTCCAGGTAGTCGGAAAACTGCGGCAGGGGCTGACACCCAACAACCAGCAACGAGGCACGACATGAGCAACTGGATCAGCGTCACCGACGCACTCCCCGAGGACGAGAAAACCGTCCTGATCTTCCACCCGGAAACCCCCGACGAGCCCGTGTGGCTTGGCTATCGGGAGGATGGCGTTTGGTACTCGTTCGACGCGTGGGAAGTCCCGGTGTCGCATTGGATGCCCCTGCCCACGCCGCCGGTGATCGCGACAACACCCCAACAGCCCACTGAACAGGCCACGACATGACGCAAATCGAAGCCGTCGACCCCATCACTGCGTCGGCGATCCTCACCGACGCCGCCGACGCCATCGCCGAACGCGCGGCCCAGCGCGACACCCCGGACGGCGAACGCGTCATGCGCCGCACCGTCGCCATGTTCAACGCCTGGCGATCGGGCGACAGCCCGCACGACGTCACCGAAGCCGAAGGCTGGATCTTCCTCGCCCTGGTCAAACTGTGCCGCGCCAACGCCGGCGGGCACAACCTGGACGACTACATCGACGGCGCCGCCTATATCGCGCTGGCCGGTGAGCACGCCGACCAACTGGACGAATCGGCGTACTGACATGATCACGCGCCACACCTGGACCCCCGCCGAAGACGCCCTGCTGCGCGAGCACTATGCCAGCGGGCCGACCACCGACATCGCCGCCCGCATTGGCGTCACGCCCAACGCCGCGCGCCAGCGCGCCCGCACGCTCGGGCTCAGCAAACCGCCATGCTGGACGCCCGACGTGGTCGACACAGTCAAGGCGCTGTTCCCCGAACACAGCGCCGGCGAAATCGCCCAGCGCGTGGGCCGCAGCGAGCGCGCTATCCACGACCTCGCCAAGCGCCTTGGCCTGCGCAAATCGCGCGAGTGGATCGCCGAGCGCGCACGACAGCGCATGGCCGACCCGACCCACCCGGGGCGCCGCACCCAGTTCCAGGCAGGGCTCGACCCCTGGAACAAGGGCCAACCGCACCCAACCACCGGGCGAACGGCCGAAACCCAGTTCAAGCCCGGCAACCGCCCGCACACCTGGTGCGCCATCGGCCACACGCGCCGCAACGGCGACGGCTACCTCGAGCGCAAAACCGCCGACACCGGCTGCACCCGGCGCGACTACACCCCCGTGCATCACCTGGTCTGGCGCCTGCACGGCGGTACCGTCCCGCGCGGCCACGCCCTCGTGTTCCGCGACCGCAACCCCGACCACCTCGACATCAACAATTTGGAACTGATCACGCGCGCCGAACTCATGCGCCGCAACAGCGTGCACCGGTGGCCAGAACCCATCAAGGCCGCCATCCGCGCCAAAGCCTCGCTGGTGCGGGCAATCAACCAGCTCGAAAAACAACAGGAGTCCCACGCATCATGAAAGACATCAACGACCTGCGGGCCGCACTGTTCGACATCATTGCCGGCGTCCGCGACGGCAGCATCGACATCGAGAAAGCCAACACCGTGAAAGGGCTCGCCGACAGCATAATCGACACCGGCAAGATCGAAGTGGCGTACTGCAAAGCCACCGGCGCGAACTGCAGCAATTTCATCGACCCACGCACCCACCCTGTCCCGGAAGGCATTTTGCCCGCCGCGCCGCACGCGCTCACCGGCAAGACCCACGTCGAAAAAGGCCGCAACGGCGGCACCCGCGAAGTCACCACCGCCACTGGCGTCACCCGCACCGTCCACACGATGGGAATCAAGTGATGGCGACCACCACTTACGACGTGACCGTCCGCTACAGCACCCAGGCGTACACCGCGCGGCACAACGGCCGGTCCGGCAGCAGCACCATGAGCCCCGAGGCAGCCGTACTGCGACTGGCGACCAAAATCCACGGCGAGCGCGCTCGGATCGCCGTCGAAGCGATTGAGCCCTGCCGAGCCGGCACACCTGGAATCTACCGCATCACCGCGCTGATCCCGGCGCCGGAGCCGACGCCATGATCAAGTGGCGCCACGCCAGCGACAGGCGACCGCCGTTCGGCACCGTCGCCATTGTTGCGGCACACGTCCCAGAACTCGACGGACTGGACGATTACTTCTCCGGCCCAGACTTCCTGCTGATGAGCGGGCTGTACGCCTTCACACCAGACGGCTTCGTGCCCGAGTCGAACGCCCCAAAGATTACCGGAAACGACTACTGGTACTGCCTCGAGCGCGACCTGATGGACCACCTGCGCGCGCAAATCGTGTTGCGGACCAACGGGCATGGAGTGTGTTCGGAATGACCACAGCAGACGACCTCGCCGCCGCGTTCGAGCCCGTTTACGGGCCGCACAACTGGGACGCCAGCCACGGCGCCACCAGCAAAGCCGAGTGCATCCACCGCATGCGCGAACTCGCGCGCCGGATGACGCACGTTGCGCACGATCTCAAGCGCCACGGCAACGTCGAAAACGCAACGCAGCTCGCCAACGCAGGCTGGATGGTCGAAGGCTGGGCGGACGCGTGGGAAAAGGACACTGACCATGCGTAAGCGCGGCCGCACCATCCATCGTCGTGCCTGCAGCATGCCCGGCATCATCGCCCAGGCCGTCGACCCGCGCTACGAGCTGCGGCTGCGCCAGGCCGTCGAAGCCTTCCGCCACGGCTGCGCAGACGGCGAACACCATGCCGACCTCGCCGACTGCCGCGACCTCATGCTGATCGCGCTCGAGTCCGGCCACTGCCGCCCCGACGACAGCGCCATGTGCCTGCTCGATCTGGCAGGGGTGGCGCTCACCAACATCCTCGAGCGTCACCGCGAGCGCCACCGCATCGGCTGCACCGGCGACGAGCTGCAGGCGCTGCACGTCCTGGCCGACTACAGCATGGACTTCTGGAATCGACGCAGCGGCGCGCTGTACCACGCTGCATATCAGCAATTGAAACGGATACGCATCGCGCAGGCCCGGGCCAGATTGGAGGCAGCATGAAAACCCTTGACCAAACCCTCATGGACCAGCGGGTCCAGCAGCTTGAAGCCGAGGTCGCCCGCCTCACCGCCGAGCGTGACCGGGCGCTAGACAGGGTCGCGGCGATGGAGGGGCTGCAGGAGCAGGAACCGATGGTAACGAAGCGCAAGAGCGGCCTAATCCTACACGCTGGATGGGACCCCCTGCCGGTTGGAGCCAAGCTCTACGCAGCCCCCATGCCGCCGAGCGTGCCAGAGGGTTGGCAGATTGTGCCAGCGGAGCCGACAGACCAGATGATCTTAGCGGCAAGAGTCCATCACGAAGGCGACGCCTACCTGCCGTGCAGTCTATACGCAGCAATGCTCAAAGCAGCACCGAAACCGGAGGACGTATGACCGACCTCGTTGAACTTGCAGCCACGGCCGTCCGCCTCTACGCCGAATCGCACCCCCGTCCGCCGCAGGTCACAATCAAGCAAGCGGCGCAGATGGTCGGCCGATCAGAGAAAACGGTGAGCAATATGGTGAGGCGCGGCGACATCAAGCTGAACGGGTTTGGGATGATCCCGATCGGCGAGATTGACCGGGTTTTGCGTGCGCGATCCGCGTAGCAATCTCCGATGCAGTCGGGTTGTAATACACAAGTGCCTGCGCGGTGTTTCGCCAGCCCATCACCTTGCACAAGTCCAGCACGTCGAGCCTCTGAGCAAGCCGGGTCGCGGCCGTATGCCGGGAGTCGTGGAACGTGAATCCAGACAGTCCGGTACGCGCCCGGTAGCGCCGGAACAGCGCATCCAGTGACGCGGCCTTGAGGCCGAACACGTAGCGTTCGTCCCACCCTCGCAGACGCTCGATTAAGTGCCGCGTGCGTGGCTCGATCGGCACGTTGCGCGGTACGGTTTTCGTGATCGGCAGGATCACGTAGTCGTCGCGCACCCGATCCCACGTCAGCCCGCACAGTTCGCCCGCGCGCATGCCCGTCCTGAGCGCCACCAGGAAACACAATGCAACGGCCTGGCGAACCTCAGTGACACGCCCGCCCGACCGGTGCCCCATGGCCCGCACCATCACCCGGATCTGCCGCCAACCGATGACGACCTCGCGGTGGTCCGGCTCGCGCGGCTTGCGCACGTCCCGACAAGGGTTGGCCGGGATCAGCCGCCACTCACGCCGAGCGTGCTCGAGCACGGACGACAACAAGCCCATCTCACGAATGACCGTGCCAGCCTGCACCGATTTAGATCGGTGGTCGCGCCACGCTGCGATCTGCTCCGGCGTGAGTGCCGAGATAGGCTGCGCGACAGGCAAGACCGGATCGCGGCCGAACAGATCCAGCCGCAACACTTCCCAGCGGCGACCACGCTTGGACGGCGACACCTCGCGCGCATAGCGTGACAACACGTCGGCCAGGGTAGTACGATCGCCTGCTGGCGTCGCTGATGCGTCGCGGATCTCCGTTTCGCGCTGCGCTGCCCATGCTTCAGCTTCGCGCTTGGTGCGCCTCGAGGCGGATTCTCGAACGCCTTGCACGTAGATCTGGGCGCGATACCCTCGCGCTGTTTTCGTGATACTGGCCACCCCGCCTCCCCGATGCGTAACCCGTGGGTAATTCTCGGGTAACTCGCACGCCAAAATGTGCTATTTGACGGGGAGTTTAGCAGAAGCTGACGCGCTGGAAGGTGCTGTTTTACTGGATTATTCCGCGTTGCGCGGAATGTTTCTGTATCATGTTGGTGCCGGGAGGGGGCAACGACTATCCCGTAAAATCAGTATGTTGCACACTTCGAGGGTAATTTTTGGGGACTACAATTACATCCCCACACGCCCGCCACCACACCCGCTGCCAGGCAAACGCCAGCCTGATCTGTGTGGTGGCAACTTGCTCAAACGCACGCGACCACGCGCAGGCTTCGCTCACGGGACGCTGACGCATGGCGCGATATTTGGCGAGATCGGTAACGGCGCGTTGCATGGCCATCACCACTTGCCGGCAAGCTGGTCTTGCTTCTCGACGCTGCCGCGGCTCGACCCGAGCCAGTAGGCCACCGCCGTCGCGAATGCGCCGATGAGCTGGCCGGCGATGAGATAGACGACCTCGCGGTTTGCGGGCGGGGTTTCGAGCAGCATCAGGGACGCGACCAGGGCGGTGACCATGACTGCGAGCGCTGCGGTCAGCATCCACGTCATGGGGTGGCCCTTGTGAGTGGTGCGGGCGTGCTGGCGGTCGTCGGTGATGATGGCTGCGATGGTTTCGGCGTTGCGCAGCTCGAACTCGCGCAGTTTGACGGCGGATTCGGGATCGGCGGCGATCGCCTGGGCGAGCTCGTCGGGGTTGGCGCCGGTGCCGAATGTGTGCGCGATGAGGCTGCCAACGACACTGCCGGCCGGGCCGCCCAGGGCTGCGCCGAGGGCGGGCGCGGAGCGGGCGACCGTTTTACCGAGTTGTTTCCAGTCCATGATTTGTCCCTTCGAGGATGTTTGCAGCAAAGCGGTTTGCCCACCCCGCGCCGAAATCGCGCCAGGTGGATAGGCGCGCACAGAACAGCAGGCGATGCGCGTTGAGGCGGGCGACGACGACCTCGGCCGGCAGCGCATTGACTGCGGCGAGGGTGATCGGGCCGAGCGCGCCGTCGTCGGCGACGCCGACAGCGGTTTGCAGCAGCTGCACGCCGCGGCGCACGCCGTGGTGCACGCTGGCGTCGAACAGGTTGAATGCGACGCGGCCGTCGAGTTGGTCGCCGTGGAACCGGCCCCAGAAGTCGCGGCGGTAGATCACCTTGGCCTGCTCGAGGGTGAGGTTTTTGATGTCGAGCGTAGGGTAAGACATGGCCGTGATGCCGTATTTTGTGCCGCGCAGTTCGCCCTGGCCGACCGTGCCGGATGTCCAGTTGCCGCGATCGGCGCGGTGCGCCTGGTAGCCGCCCTCGTGACCGATCAGGCGCGCGAACGCGGTGTCGAAGTCGGCCGGCTGCAGGGTCATTGACTGCTGCGCTGGCGTAGCGCCGAGCGGGCCGGGCGCTGACTGCAGAATGCCGGCGATGGCGGTCAGGTGGTCGGCGATGCGGTTGCGGTCTGGCGTGTCCATACTCATGCCGGGTCCGTGCGGCGACGTCCGATGATTGCGTCGAGATTGACCCGCCAGGTGCCCGCCCAGTCGCCAGACTCGATGCACTCGCCCCACGGGATGCTGTGCCCGGCGGCGCGCTCGATGTACGCAATGGCGTAGCCCTGCCGGCGCAGCAGGTCGCATATAAGCCACATTTGCCGCCGGCTCAGCGTACCGGAAAACCCGTACAGCTTGACGATGGTGCTAGACAGGCGTAGCGCATGACCACAGGTACGGTAGGCGGGCGTCGTGCCCGGCACCGGACCCGGCAGGCTGTCGAGCAGGCGCACCACGCCAACCACGGATTCCCACGTAAGGGCGCACATACCGTCATCGACATTCTGCACTGCATTTGTCATAACAATAGTCTCCGCAAAAAATCCAGCAACCGACTCCAAGTGTCAGTCAGAAAAAAGCCCATCGAGGTAAATGCAAACACCATACCGCCGACAAAGCGCTTTTGCCTGTCGGACGCTACTTTCATGGCGGCCAAGTCCTCCGACATCCGTGAGCACAGCTGCAACAGTCCGGGCGGGCGGCCGCGGTTGCGATCCTCTTGCCGATAGACTGCGTCGTGTAGTTCGGCCAGCTTTTCGCTTTGCGGCTTGGAGTCAGCCAGGTGTTTGAGGAATTCGGCGTGGAAGACCTCTAGCTCGTGGTCGGACCAGCGTTGGCGGGTGGGGTCTGTCATTTCGTCGTATCGCTCGGCCACGCGGGTTACCCGACTACCTCGGTAGAGTCAATCGTCGCTGCCCATTTCAACGACTTGCCGCTCTCCCCAGTGACCTTGATTGCCAGTGCACCGTTTGTCGTGTCAGCTTCAACCGCGAGAGCCCAACTACTTGCCCCGGCATCTTCCGCAATCAATACTGGCGTGCAAGCTGCAATCATGCTTGTGGCCGCCGCGTTGGCACCCCGCTTGATTGCGCACGAAAACGTCCATGCTTTCGCGTCGCCACTTGACGCCTCCCGACCGATTACGCGCCCAGTGACAACAAACGCGGAGTTATTTGGTAGTACCAATTGATTGGTGGTACTCGCCCCGCCATCATTTCCATTGGTTGTCAAGGGTGTCTGTGCGTCACCCCCTATGAATTTTCGTAGTGTCAACGTTCGCCGCTGCGCGTCACCCTGCGCGGTGTTCATCCCGCTCGCGCGGGCTTCCGCGCCGTGTATTCCGCGGGTCGTCGCCCGCCAACCGCTGGCCATCGAGTATGGCCCATCCGCCGTATTGCTCCACCCACCCGGGATATGAGAATACGCTCCACTGGCTGCGTTTTCTCGGCCACCAGACACCGCGGCGTTTAGGGCGGTCGCGCTGTTAAGAAATCCGCCTGATGCAGTTGAACTCTCCCCGGTAGCACTGTTAGCCCTGCCACCACCGACTGTAGAGTAAATGCCGCTGGCAACCTGCGCGGACCCCGTTCTGGATGTTTGCCAATCTACACAGTAAAAGCCGCGAACCGCCCCACCGCCTGTCCCGTTATCTGGCCTCTGTGCCAACACCCCCCCACCATTTTTTGGTGTCAGAGCTGCAAAAACAGAACTCGTCCCACCTGTCACTGCTAATGCGGCAACGTTATTTGTGGCATTGGGCGCGGCCGTGTGTAGTGTGTCGATCCAGTTATCCAACCCACCACCGCCGCCACCCAGTTCCGCCACTTCTACGCTTTTGCTCGCGCCACCCTGTACTATTTCGAGCAACTCGGTCCCGCCGAGCGGTGTCGTGGCTGCGGGTAGTTCGCTAATTTTTTTCATGGGTTACTCCAAAATTCTTAGGTTTCCGTTTTCTGTGATCCGCGCGTCTCCCGCTTCCGTCGCGCGAATCTCACCCGCGAACACGGTCCATTCGTGGCGCTGCCACGATGTCAGCCCGTCGCGCACTGACCACACGGCAAATGTTAGAAACGTCTGGCTCAGGGCGGACGTGTCAAAGATTGCGCTTGTGCCGGTGATGCCGGTTTGTGCGCTTATCAGCGAATCGTCGGATGGGTCGAGGATTTGCACGGTGTAAGTCGTACCAGGCTCTGGGCCTATGTTGCCTGCCGTCGTATCCTCGATCGTCCCAGCGGTCTGCTGCAACCGGTCACGGTGCGACCATGACACTGTAGTAGCAGCGGATTTTGTAAGAATATCCGGGTATGCAGCAGCATCAATTTGGAAATTGCCTGGTGCATAGGGGCGAACCGCTCGCTGATCGAATGTGATCTGCCGCGCAGGCGCTTGCGACAGAGGTACCGAACCCGAACCGTTGATGGCCAGCAGCTTGACGTCCAGCTCTGCGGAGGCCGCGTATTCTGTTTGATCGCCGCCCGCGCCGTATTCGTCCCAAAAGAATATCTTTGTTCCGTCTGCGTGGATCGTCGCAGGCACCGTGTCCAGCACACCGCGCCCAATCGTTAGCTCCGTGTCGCTCACAGCATCAATGCGGACCAGCTCCTCTCCGATCTGTGCGTGCGTACCGATGGTCACATTATCCAGGTCGACTCCGTCCCGAATCGCAATGACAGTAGCCGTTGGGCCGATGTCCTCATCCAGCACCGCAAACGGGCAGAAATCAATTGCGCCTGTCGTTTCGTATCCCGCGCCGGCATTGACGGCGATGCTTGCATTGATAGCGTTACCCGGCTGCGCCCCTGTGGTGACGAGGAATCCGGCGAATTCGTTAAGCGCCAGCTGGTTGTCTGCATTGGCCTGTCCGAGCTGCTGCACGAGTTCGTAGTACGGCGCTTCGACCGTGATCTGGTGCTCGACCGGGGTCGGGGGTTGTGACGGGTTTTCCCACAGCGGTGGAGGGGCGACTTGAATTGGTGTGGCAGGCATGGAGAACCGATCCTCGACCGCCTGAATGCGAACCCTGCTGCTGCGCCCGTTTCCGAATGCGATGTGCGTGACGCGCATGATGATCGATGCCACGCCGATTTCCGGCCACTGCAGTTTGAATGCAGCGCCCTCATGCAGATCAGATGCGGCGCTGGTCGCATAGATCGTGCATGTGGCTAGTGGCAGAGACAGGCCGCGCAAATCGCGTTCAGCCACACGTCCCGCGAGGGGGTAGTTGGTGATCCAAGGATAGTCAATGGTCTGGGCAATGACTCCGCCTTGCATTTGCATCAGCGCCGGGTCGTCGGCAGACGCCATTGCATTGCCGTTGCCGGTCGCGCAATCCCAGAACCGCACATGTACGGTATTCACGGCTTCGTCCGGCTTTGGACGCGAGAAATTCTCGACCCGCTCCACCACAGATTCGTCCAGCACGGGCAGGGTGACGGGGTCGTAGTCAGGCCGGATCAGCTTGAGAACGAATTTCCCGGTACGGCGGTCGATGTAGTGCGCGGCGTCGATGTGGCGCAAGACCTCGGAGCGGAATTCGTGCAGCCGCTTGGAGTCCTCCCAGAACGCCGACAGGCCGAACCCCTCGCTGTAAAGCGTGTCGGCGGCCGCAGTGAATGATGCTGCATCAATATCGTCCTCTGGGTAGCCAAGGCCGTTGTCCGGGTCGGTGTTGATCTCCCGAATCATGTGAGCGGGATTCATTGCTGGACAGCCGCCATCCTGATAAAGCGTGCTGAATACGTTGTAGTCTTGCCTAATATCCGGCGTAAAAGACGATTCGCCCGTGAACAGATACGCCTTGCCATCTCTGATAAACGATGACGAGCGCGTGCCAGCCACCGGGGAGGTGTGATCTAAGATCGCGTCTTGCCGTAAAACGCCATCTGGATATATTTGCCAAAATAAAACTTTTTTCTGGGCGGGGTTGCTTCCAGTGTTTGCTACAAAAATCGTGCGTGTGTTCGCGTCAAAATGCGCGTTTGTGACAGTGTTGTTTGGAGCATTCCCAATGATGTTTCCCGGCGGCAGCGTTGGCAAATCACAAGATCCGCTTGCAACAAGCCCGCCGTTTAAATCCAACTCATACCAAGCATCAGCAAAATACGCGGTATCACTGGTGCTGTTCCAAATGACAAAAACCCGCGACATATGCTGATCAATCGCAATCAAGTAAATGTTTCGTTGATTTGTGATTGTCGGCAGTGCCGCAGTAAAAGGGCTTGATAGGTTGGCAAGCTGCGTTTCGTTGTTTGAGTGAAAAATCCCAAACGGCTCAGGCGGATCTGCGAGAAACGATCCAGACGTTCTGGCCCAAAGGCACCCGGTTTGCGGGGTATATCCGATGCAAACAGGCGAGCCGCCAAGTCCCACATATCCAGTTTTTGGCAGGTAATATCTGATTTGGCCGACTTCCGATCCAATATATGCACCGGTTGCTTCATTAAAAAACTGATGTGTAGTCGTCAGTGGGTGTGCGGCTTGATCTGCTGGATTAACGAACGTTCCATCTAGATTCATATTCCCGGAACCGGGCTGGGTGCGCTCTTGAACACGAAAAACGCCGTCTTCTAGTCCAATGACGCATGGACGCATCACCTGATAAATGTCGGCCTCCACGTAAACTCGCGTCCAGCCGGTAGAGTTGAACAGAGTCCCACCGATCTGTGCCACGTCGTCGTACCATTGCGCGATTCCCTCGCGATGCCGCTTGTGTATCCGCTGCGCCCGCACCATCACGGGCTTCATATACGGATTCAACCCCCAGTACGTCTGCCGAAAAACCAGCGCAGCCACACCGCGGAACCCGGAGATCATCGACCCGAGCCGCGCTAGCAGATAGTCGTTCTGATCCTGCGTCGGTTCGCCGTTTTCGAAGTCGATGGCACCCGATACGCCGCCCTCGCGTTTCTCGCCACCGAACAACCCATCGGCATCGACGTCGATCCGCCCGCCCTCGCTCGATCCGCTCCAGCCGGTCTTGCCGTCGAACATGATGCGGACGATCTTGTCGATGGGTCCGCAGGACAGCACGGCGTGCATGCCCCATAGAATCTTGTATCCGATCGTCTGCTTTTTGCTGTCACTCATTGCGAGCAACCTCCGCTACCCGGATCGCCATCGCGTCGCCGGTTGCCTCGATCTGCTCAACAGGTAGCCCGCCCCCGGTGAAGAAGCGCCGGTAGTCCAGCTTGTGACGCTTCAGGAATACGAGTGCCCCCATCGAGCAGCCATTGACCGCATAGACGTGTTTTAGCGTGACCATGATTTGCTGCTGATCGCTCATTTCTTGCCGCTCTTGGATTTGATGGCGATGGTCCGGACGTGGCCCCACCATACGACGTTCAGCGGGAGATCCCGCGTGCCAAACAGCCATCCGAACTCTTTGCCTTCTTGCGAGACAGGAACGCGGATGTCGCTTGAACGCGGGCGTGGCACGTCGGGCGGACGAGGCCGGAGCAGTGCGGAGAGCGCCAGCGAACCCACCCACAGGACGACGTTCCAGAACATGGCAGGCTCCCCTTACAGCACCGACGAGCCGTCGAACGGGCTGCGCTCGGGCAGCCAGTCGAAGCCCAGGCGGTTGAGCAGGTTGTCGAACTTGGTGGCGCACGTTTCTTTCGTGCGGTCGCAACCGGGGTAGATCTTGACGGCCACCGGACCGTTGTCGGCCAGGTCTTCGGCCAGCGCGCGGAACGGTCGCAGCAGCGTCAGTTGATTGCCTGCGTGACCGACGATCCAGCGCAATGCGCCGTCGTATTCGATCATGCCGCCGAGATACCACCCGTCCGCCTCGCCCGCTGCCGCGGCCACGGTGAGCACGTAGCCGTTGATCGCGGTCACCGTGCCGGCCACATGCCAATCGTCCCGGTTGAGTCCGCAGCCGCGCGAATAGACGGCGTGATTGCAGGATCGGGTGACGCGAGCGGGTAGGCCCATGCGGCGGGCGGAGGTTAGGACGGATTCGAACTCGAGAACGATTTCGGCGCCGGTGAGCTGGGCGCCTATCAGCCGCCCTTTCCAGCCGGCGGCCCAGGTGTCACCGTCGTCGGGCTGAAAAATCGTGAGCGACATGCGGGTGTCTGACGGGCTCTGGATGCTGAACAGACCGAGCGGGTTGGTACGGGGCACGCGCACCGACAGGGCCGCGCGCGCCAGGTCACCGCCCTGCTCGATCTCGGTGCGGCCGATGGGCTCTGGGGTGTAGGTCTCGGCGTTGTAGACGACCTCGGCGTCGCCGCTGGTCCAGGTCCACACGTCGGCATCCTGCACGATGCGGTACAGCTCGGCGCTCATGTGCGCACACTCCTGATGTCGTAGAGGGTGGCGGCCACGCCGGCGCTGTGCCACGCGATTTCGACGGCGTCGGCCTCGAGGCGCGACAGGGTCAGCCACATGATGCTGAGGTCGCGCGCTGCTGCGTCCAGGGCGATCGGCGCGTTCAGGTGCAGCGTCTCGCTGCTGGCGCCGGTGGTGACGCTGTCGATGCGGCGGAACACCCATTGACCGGTGGGGCGGTGGCGAATGGCGATGTCCAGGCGGCCGGGCTGAGCCGCGTAGCCGGCCACACCGATCGGCTGCACCAGCAGCGAGGTGTCCGACGCGGCCACGGCGGCAGAGGATGTGAAATCCGTCTGCCACTGCGGCTGCCAGTAGGCGTGCGTACGGCCGGCGCGGGCGTGCAGCCAGCCACGGAAGGCTGCGATGTCGGCGCGGTCGTGCAGCAGGTGGCGGTGGGTGCGCTGGGTGATCTGCAGGTGCGACAGGTCGTCCACGAAAACCGCGCCCAGGTCGTAATCAATGCGCTCCAGTTTGCGGCCGTAGCGAGTCTGGATGCCGCTGATCCAGTTGGGACGGCGCAGGGCCACCTCGGCGCCGCGGTAGGTGGTGGCGTTTGGCAGCGGGGTCACGGGCGTGTTGTCGAGCTCGAAGCGCAGCGTGCCGAACGCCACGGCGGCCGAGGTGCGCGTGAGCGTCGTCTCCTGCGGCAGCCGCGCCAGGCGCGCGGGCAGCAGGCGGGTACCGGTGGGCCAGGGCAGCACCGTGGGCGCGGCCAGGGTGAGCGTGTCGGCGGATACGGCGTCGAGCTCGACCGCCTCGTAATTGTCGGCATCCCGCCACAGCACGGCCAGCGCACCTGGTGCGAAGTCGTACCCGGCGGTCACGGCGGGAATGGCGGTGGCGCCGGCGCTGAGTGTGGCGGCGAGCGGCTGCGGGTCGGTCCAGATCGGCAGCACGTACTGCTCGGACGAGTGCGCCCACAGCAGCGCGTCGAGCCGCTGCAGCGCGCCGTCGGCCACCAGCAGTTCGAACTCCATGATGCGGCGCGGGCGGCTGCGCAGCGGGATGCGGACCTCGGTGGCGTCCTTGGCCTCCATTACGTCGGTGAGCCACTCCAGGCGCTCGAGCACCGGCCGGCGCCAGTTGGGTCGGAAGGGGAAAACGGGTGGCAGCATCACAGGTTCCTGATCACGCTGGCGTTGCGCTGGAGCATCTCGACGAACACCTGCTCCCCCTCGGCGCTGCGCAGGTGGTCGGCGATGTTGTCGCGGTTGTCCACCAGCACGAAGCGCATGCGGTCGGCCGCAGGCGCGCCGCCCCCGGTGCCACCCAGTCCGCCATTGGCGCGGTGGCGCGGGTCGTCCTCGGTGAGCACTTCTTCGCGCTTGCGCAGGATGGCCGGCACTTCGTCCGGGCGCAGGCCGGCGATGCCGCCGTTGTGATAGCGCGGCGCGCCCGCGAAGGCGAAGCCGGGAATGCGGCGGAACTGCCCGCCCTCGCCCACCACGCCGCCGCTATGTTTGAGCAGGCCGGAGATGAACCCGCCGATGCCGCCGGAGCCCCCGCCGGTGGTGCCGAACATGCCGAGCAGGGATTCGGCCAGGCGTTGGCTGGCGATCTTGTTGATTTCCTTGACCACGCTGTCGGCGAACGAGCGGAACGCCTCGCTGGCGGTCTTGGTGCCCATGGCGAAATCGTGCAGCGCATCCGACAGGCCGGTTTCGATGGCGGCGTTGATGCGCTGGGCGACTTCGTCGGCGGTGACCGCGAGCGACTGCAGGCGCACCTCGAGCTGACGCACGCGCTCGATCGCCATCGGGTCGCCGGTGGCCGCGGCGAGTTCATGCATCAGCGGGATGAGCCGCTGCACTTCGGCGGACGTGGCCTGGTGTAGTGCGACCAGCTCGCGGCGGGCCTGTGATTCGGAAAGCAGCCCGGTTTCGCGCTGCACGGCAATGGTCTGCTCACCGGTGGACATGCGCGCCATAGCGAGGTCCACCTGCTGCTGCATCTGGTCGAGCTGGGCGCGGGCGGCTTCCACGTTGAACAGCTTGCGCACCAGCGCTTCGCCCTGGGCGTCGCCCTCCACTTGCAGGCGCTTGATCAGGTCGCCATATTGGCGCTCGAGCATCATGGTGCGCGCTTGCGCGGTTTCGCCGGTGAGCTCGAGCAAACGCATGCGCACATCGTCCAACTGGCGCACCAGCTCGCGTTCGGCGTCGGCTTGGTCGCGGGCGGCCTGACCTGCGATGGCGGCGCGATCGCGCTCGAGCACGATGATCTGGCCGGTGAGCTGCACCTGCTGCTGGCGCGCGCGGTTTCCGGCTGCAGTGGCGGCGCCGGCGGTTGCCTCCTCGCGCTGCGCCTCGACCAGCATGCCGCGCAGGCGCTCCAGCTCGGCGTCGAGCGACGCGGTTTGCAGGCGCGCACGCTCGGCGAAGTAGTCCGACGTGCTGGTGATCCCTGCCTGATAGGCCCGGTCGAGATCTTGCTGCTGGCGGGTCAGCGCATCGCGCAGCAGCAGGGTTTGCTGGTCGAGCAGCAGGCGCGTCAGGTCGAGGCGCGGGACGGCGGCACCGCCCCCACGACCGCCGCCGCTGCCCGGCACGATCGGTGCCGCCGTGGTGGCGGCTGCGGCAGTGGGGCGGGTCAGGTCGGCGGCGAGCGATTCATAGTTGCGGCGCGCATCGGCGAGGTCGGCGGAAAGCTTGCCGGCGCGGAATTCGAGCTGACCGGGTATGTCTGCGCCGGAGGCGCTGTATTGCGCGATTTGCGCTTGCAGCTTGGCGTGCTCACCGGTGAGGGTTTCAATGTCACGGGCTGCGGCGGCGATGTCGCTGCGCTGCCCGGCCAGCCCGCCGCGCAGGCCGCGCTCCATTGCCCCGAAGAACGAGTCCCCCGCCTGCAGCGCGCGCAGAAACTCCGTGGTGAGGCTGGCCAGCGCGGAAATCAGCGGCCCGGCAATTTGCACCGTAACGCCTTGCGCGGACGATTTTATCCGGGTCAGGTTGTCGTTGAAATCTGCGGAGGCGCGCGCCAGGTCGGTGCTGATGGTGCGACCGAGGCGGTCGGACTCGTCGCTCATTTCGCGCAGGCCGGAGGCGCCCGAGTTGAGCAGCGGAATCAGATCAGCCCCGGAGCGGCCGAACAGGCGCTGCGCCAGGGCGGACTTCTCCGCGCCGTCTGCGTAGCTGGCGAAGCGGGTGGACACGTCGTCGAGCACTTCGCGCGTCGTGCGCAGCGTGCCGTCGGTGTTTTTGATCTCGACACCCATCGCGGCAAAGGCGTCAGCCGCGGCACCTGTGCCGGTGGCGGCCTCTGACATACCCTTGGCCAGCATGCGCAGGCCGGTGCTTAACTGCTCGTTGCTCACCGCGCTCAGTTCGGCTGCGTAGCGCAAGCGCGACAGATCTTCGACCGTCACGCCGGTTTTCTGGGAGAGCTTGCCGAGCTCGTCTGCAGCGTTGGCCACCGACGTGATCATGGCGGCAAACGCGCCCACCGAAAGCGCCGACCCCAAGCCAGCCAGAACCGGGCCGAGCATGCGGGCGGCGCCCTGCAGGTTGCTCAGGCCGCGGCTGGCGCTGTCCAGCCCCGCCTTGGTCTTGTCCTCTGCGGTGATCTCGTAGCGGGCGCGCACGGTCATGATGCGAGCCCCTGTTGCGCCAGTTTCATGTTCCGCCGGAGCAGCTGCATTTGCCGCTCGGTTTCGGCCAGCCATACGCGGCTGGCGGCTTCGTGGATCTGCGCGGTGATGCGCTCCTGGATGAACACGCGCGGGATGGACGGGCCGTACAGCTCGCGGATGGGCAGACGAGGCTTGCCCTTGCGCATCCAGACGCCGCGGTGGCCGCTTTGCATGGTGGCCATGAACGCGCCGGGGATCAGGCGCCGGCCCTGCTGGGTGCGGTAGGTGACGCCGCGCTGGGTCTGGCGGGCGGAGAGGTCGGCGATGGGGATGCGGGCGCCCTTGGCACTGACGGCCGCGGTCCATTGGCTGCGGTTGGCGAGTTTCAGGCGGGTGGCGTCGCGCACGCGCCTTTGCTTGATGCCAGGCAGGTCGCGCGCAATGGCGCGCACAGCCGCGGTGCGGGCGCTGCGGATGGCCTTGTTGGCCGCGCGGGTGACGACCGTGGCGGTGCCGTGCTTGATGCCGCGCAGGGCGCGATCGACTTCCCGCACGTCCGCACGAATGTCCAGCTTAAGCGCCATCCAAACTCTCCTGCAAAGCCGCGATGTCGTCCGACGTGCCGCGACTGCCCATTGCGATGACCTGCACCAGCGCGGCGTTGCGCTGGGCGTCGAGCCGGCTGGCCGCTTCCAGCAGCCGGCGGATGCGCGGCAGCGGGTAGTCCAGCACCGCGTCGAACGGGTGGCCCGTGCTTACGAGACGCTGGACGGCGTCAGCCCACCCGACCGCAACTGTTGCAGGCGGGCCACTGTCGTCACCAGCGCCGGGGCCACCCGACGCGCGAAAAAATCCGCGTTGACCTCGATCACGGCCGCGGTGAGTTCCACCAGCTCGGCGATGTCGATCTCGTCGCCGATGAAGTCCGGGCTCTGGCGCGTGGCCACGGCCACGGCCTGCACCACGTCTTCGGCGTGATCCTCCACCAGCCCGAGCAGCGCCGCGCCCTGCAGCGCGTCCAGGCTCAGCCCGGCGCCCAGCGCGTTCTGCAGCGGGCGGATGGCCTTGACGAAGGACGGGATCTGACGCGGGGTGATCGGGCGCACTTGCACATCGCGCCCGCCTGCGCGCACGATGCGCGGCTCGGCCAGCATGTCGGCCAGGTCTTCGAGCTCGTCGCCTTGTGCCGGATCGACCGGCCGGGCCTGTGCGCTCATCGGTTACACCGCCCTGCCGTTGACATACACCGCGGCGCGACCGTCGCCGGGGTTGTTCACCGACACGGCAAAGCCCATCTGCTGCACGGTGTCGCGGCTCTTGAAGGCGAACTCGCCGTCCGGCTTGAGCACCACGCTGGGCAGATAGAGGTCCTTGTTGGCGCCGGCGGTGTTGGCGGCAACGAAGCGCAGCGCGCCCTTCTTGGCGCCCAGGTCGTTGCTGCTGACCTGCTCCCACGAAGCGATGGTGCGCGTGAAGGTGACCTCGAGCACGGTGTCGTCGGTGATGGCGCCCCCGGGCACGATGTAGATCCGGCCCAGGTCCGCGTCAAGCTCGTAGTCGTCGTCGAGGTCGAACGTGACCGGCGACACCTGGTCGTCCTTGACGATGACGGTGGTGATCTTGCGCACGCCGGTGGGCAGGGTGTCGGACACGCCGAGCTGATACCAGCGGCCCTGCTTGACGCCGTTGCCGCCGTTGACCGGGGTGTCGGTCTCGGTGCCGGCTGTGGTGCTGTTGAGCGACGCCTCTGCGATCAGGAACAGCGCGAAGTTGTCCGCGCTCATGTCCTTGAGCGTCATCGCCGCGTCACGCGTGACACGCGTGGCCACGTCGAGATGCTTTTCGGCGATCGGGCCGTCTGAGCTGTAGTCTTCCAGGCTTTCGGATGCGACGGTTAGCGAGAAGCCCGGCGTCTCGGCCAGGTAGCGCTCGCCAGTGAGTGCGCCGGCGGTGTCGAGCTCGTCGAAATAGACGTAGCCGGCGCCGAGTACGATGTTTTTGGTGGCGGGTAGCATGATGGGTCAATCTCCAAATGGTTCGAAATACTCGACGCGAAGCGTGATCTGCGCCATTCCGACCCGGCCGCCAGGCGCGGGCATGAGCTTGGTGCTGCCGAGCAACACCGATGCGGTGGCGATGCCGTCCAGCGTGTCCGGCTGATCCGCGCCGGGCTTGTAGCAGGCGTGCAGCAGGTCGGCACGCAGTTCCATCAGATCCGGCAGCGGGTCGGCGGCATCCACCGCGCGATACCCCTCCACCACGAACAGGCTGGCCATGCGCGGCAGCGTGGGCGTTTCGTCGTCCTCGACCACGTCCGCGTCGTCCTCCGGCTGGGTGATGACGATCGCCGGCACCGGGTCGGCCTCGAGGTCGAACACGCGCCCGAGAAACACGTTCAGCCCCGCGTTGGTGTGGTAGCCGTTGGCGGTGAGGATGAGGGCGGCGCGGTCGCGGAGCTTGTCGAGGATGTCCAGGTCTTTCATCTGGTCACCCACACCCGCACCACGAAGCCGTCATCCTGCGCGACCCGGTCGATGGCCCACGTGCCCTTGGCCGACACCACCACCGCACCGCGCACCGGCACCGGAACCTGCGCTGCCAGAAACGACAACGCGGTGCGCCGCTCGATCACCTGGCCGTACTCGCCGAACACCTCCGCATTGCGGTGTTCCACCACGCGACACGGCACCGGCTCGCCGGCCGGTGCGGTGTAGGTGGCGTCAAAGCCGAACACGGCGTGGATGTCGCGCGCCTGCTCGATGGCGATGTCGTCGAAGTCGGTCACGACTCGATGTGTCCTGTCGGATCGGCTGCAGCCTCGACCCGTGCGCGGGTGCGCTTGGGTCTCGGCTGCAGTTTCGGTGGTTCGGGTTCTGCGGGCACTGCACGGCGCATGCGCACCAGCGCCTCGGCGTCGTCCGCGGCCACTTGCGTCGGCACGGCATAGACGCTGCCCGCCTCCAGCGGTTGGCCGGAGGCGAGGCAGTTGGTGAGAATGCGCAGGGCCTGCATTACGCTCAGGTCGTCAGCGCGTCGAGCATGGCCGAGAAGGACTCGGCGTGGCGCACGGCGACATCGACATCCTGCAGGGCGGTCACGCGGACGGTGCCGGTGGTGTCCCCGGAGTAGGGGTTGACCATCAGATCCAGTCCGCCCCACATGCCAATGACCAGGTCGGCCCAGTTGCCGAAGATGATCGCCGAGCAGACCCCTGCCGCATCGCCCTTGGTGAGATTGCTGGGCACCTGGTTGGACACCACTGCGCGCGCGCCGCCGAACGACGTGAGCCCGTCCGAACCGGGGAACCCGGGGCACACGAACTGCCCGGTGTTGGTGGCTTTCTCGGTGGTCATCAGCTTGCCGACCACTTTGGAGTTGGTCATAAAGCCTGTGCGGCCAAAGTCGGCATTCGCTGCGGCCACGTCGGACCACAGTTCGACGATGTCGGCCCAGTCGGGGGCGCCGCCGTGCGTGCCGCCGACAACCGAACCGATGCCCACCGTGGCCAGCACGCCGCGCGGCTGCGGGGCCGAGCCCGATCCGGCAATCGCCACACGGTCGATTTCGAGGCCGAGCACGGTCGCCAGGTCGTTTCTGACAAGCGCTTCAACGTCGATGGACGACTGCAACAGCAGCTTGCGGCTGAGTTGCGTGAATGCGCCAACGGTTTTCGGGGTCATTGCGACCTGGTCGAACGCTTGTGCGCTTTCGGTCGGGGCGTTGGACTCCGTCACCCAGTAGGCGGTGGCGGCACCGGTCTGGCGCGGAATGGCAATGTTCCCGACCAGGCCCGCCAGCATGTTCGAACCAGCCCGCATGGTCGCCAAGCGGTTGCGCAGAATGTCGATGAAGCTCGACGCGAGCAGGTCGGTTGCAACGGTATGACCGCCGGCGGTCGGGGTGCCGACGACCAGGTCGCGTTTCTGTACGTCGAACGGAACGAACAGACCCCGCGCTTCCTTGCCCAGCTTTTGAGCAACAGCGCGCGAACACTCCATTTCGAAGGCCGCGGCCTCATACGCTTTCTGGCTGTCGGCGCCGGGCGACGAAGATGCTGCAAGCGCGTTGAGCGCGCGCACGAACGAAAACGAGCGCGCTTCTTTGTTCGTCAGGCCGATATCGGCTGTAGGCAACGGCTGGGTGCTGACCTTGTCCAGCACCGCCTGGCGGAACTGATCGACCGAAGCGCCGCCGGAGATCGCATCGCGAGTCATCTTGTCGGCGCCGTAGCGCGAGAACTGCTCGCCGATGGCGAGGATGTCCGCGACGCGCTTCTGCTCGCCGGTCCGGGCAGCCTTGCGCTCGGCCTCGAGGTCGACGGCCGGGGTGTTTTCTTGTTGCATGTTGATCGCTCCAATTTCGGCCGGCGTCTCCGGCTCGATGATTTCGATTTTGTCGGCAGTCTCGGCACTGCGGCCGACTCCGACGCTGGCATCAGCCGGCACGCTCACGAGCGACACTTCGAACGGCTCCCAGTCGGACACGCGGTAGATTTCCTGGTCATCACGCGATTCCTGGAGCACGGCGCGGTGGATGACGTAGCCGACCGAGACATTCCGGCGGATTCCGTCTTGCACGTCCTGGAACACCTCGCTTGCCCGCGCGCCTTTTCCAAAGCGCACCACGGCACGACCGACACGGTCGGGGCCGATCTGGACAGACTCGATGACCCCGACGTGATCCCGTGCGTCGTGATCCATCAGGAGCGGTCCGCCGTTGCTCAGGCGACCCAATCTGATGCTTTGCGGTGAGTGGTCGAGGACTTCGACCCCCCACATGCGTTCGTATGGCGCCTCGCTGCTGAACGACAGTTCGAGCGTGCGCGCGTCGGCATCGACCGCGGCACGATCGACCGCGAACGAGCGGTGCGCGATGCTGCCGGGCTTGATGTGTTTTTGCGTGGTCATGGTGGCAAGTCTCCTGCTTGTTTGCGAAACGGATAAGCTAAGTCGTTTCGCCTTCGTCCAGAGGGTCTGGTGGAGGCTGCTTCGCGGTGCCGGCCTTGGCGTAATCCACGAGACTCACGCCCTTGGCGACCAGCATGGCCTGGAACACGGCGATGTCGTCCAGCACGTCCTCGATGTCCTTGCCCTGCTGCGCGGCCACGTCCTGGGGCGACGTGATGCCGGACTGGACGGCCAGGCGCGACGCCTCGATGTCCTTGAGCGGATCCACCCAACCCCAGCGCCTGCCTTGCCACACATGCGAGAAAAACTTGTCGCGCTTGGCCGCGGGCAGCGTGGCGCCGGAGGCGGTGGTGATCTGGGCGGTGAGCATGGCAGCGTCGAACCATTGGGCATACACCGGCTCGAGCAGCGCCGACTCGCACCAGGCTTGCAAGGTCATCCACTGGTCGCGCTCCTCGAGCACGCCTGCGCGGATGCTGGAGTAGCTCACGCCCTCCAGATCGTTGGCCAGACCGTTGTAGGCGACATCCATGCCGGAGGCCACGCCGCGCAGGCACGCCTTGACGAACTCGCCGTACTGGTTGTGCGGGTAGTCCGGGTCGAACGACTTGAAGTCGTACCCCGCCGGCAGCACGCCGAACTCGCCGGCCTCGGCGCTGGTGTAAAGCTCGCCGGTCTGGCCCGCCGGCGCGGTCTGGCCCGGCGCCCATTCCTCGCCCAGCCCTTCCGCGCTGCCGTCGGGCGTGAGGAAAAAGCCCATTTTCGCGGCACCGACACGCGCGGCCACGACGGCGGCGTCTTCGTACCCCTTGAGGTTGTGCAGACGCAGGATGGCCGCATGCGCCCACGGGATGCCGCGCGTCTGTTCCGGGCTGTCGACCACGTAGAGGTGCAGCAGCTCCGACGCGGGGATGGGCGCGCTCGGGCCGATCTGGTCCAGCGGGCGCAGCCAGTAGGCCACCGGCCGCTGATAGTCGTCGATCTCGACGCCCATCACGATGGCGTTTTGTCCCCGCACCGGCGCGACGTTCTTCATCGTGTCCAGGCGCGCGGCGTCCAGCAGCTGCAGCGAGATGCCGAACGGGTTGCCTGCCTGGCGGCCGCGCACGATGCGCACCAGCGCCTCGCCATCGCGCGCCACGGCCTGCATGGCGGTACGGCACAGGTCGGCGAAGGTCATGCGGCCGGTGATCTCGGCGCTGCCGCGCCGGCACCACTTCCACCACGCGGCCTCGATGGCGGCGTTGGCGGCGGTGTCCGGCTGGGCGGGGCTGTTCATCGCGCGGGCCTGAAGCACGAAGCCGTGCGGCCCGATGACGTTGCGCGCAACCATGCGCAGGAACTTGCGCATGTAGTCGTTGTTCTGCGCCAGGTCGCGCGAGCGGGCGCGCAGGCGGTCGAGGTCGCCTTTGAGATCCTGGTCGATGGCGTTGACCGATCCGCGCCACGACGCGGTCAGCCGGTTGATGGCGGCAGCGTCGAATGCGCGCCGGTGCGAGGTGGGCGACGGCGCGGGCTTGCGCTTGAACAGGTTTTCCAGAAATCCCACCTTAGAACCTCGTCAGAATCCGCGGACCGGGTCGCAGGCCAGCGGCCACTTCTTCCGCGCGCACTTCCGCGCGGTAGCGGTCGCGCAGCGCCAGAAGTTCCGGAATCGGGATGGTTTGCAGCTCGCGGTCTGCGATGCGGGTGCGGCCGGCGCTGTAGTTGCGGGTCTCGAGGTAGGCTTCGATCGCGTCGAGCACCTTGCGCGCATGGCTGCGCGGGTCGAACGCGGCGGCCGGGTCGGGCAGCACCTCGAGGGTGCCCTGCTCCAGCGTGTGGCGGTCGGTTTCGTCGGAAACGCTGTAGAACCACCGATAGCGGCCCGGCGCCCAGGCCGCGGGGGCTGCGGAAAACTGCACCACGCCGTCCTCGATCACACCGGCGAGCGCAATGCGGGCCCCGTCTATGATGAGTGTGAGGGTATGGCCCCATGCCGGATCGGCATAGTCGCTGGATGGCGTTACCGACGCGGCGAACGAATCGCCGGAGGTGAAACGCGACGGGACACGGATTGATTCAGCAGGGGCCATAGTGGCCGATCCTGCACCCCGCCGGCGAAACGGTTAAGGCAAAGCGTTTCGCACGATCTGCTGCACGCGGCGCTCGCTGATGCCGTAGCGGCGGGCCAGGAACTTCACATGCTCGCCCGACTGGTGGTCGCGCACGATCGACCGGTCGCGGCGGCTTTTGTACTGGATCTGCACTTCGCTTGTCTTGGCAATGTACTGCAGCTCGCCGCCCCAATGACGGCGGATCTCGTCTTCGAAGCTCAGGAAAAACGCGGCATCAATGCTGCGCTGGGCGCGAAAGGCTTCGTGCAGCCGGTCGAGGATGTCGCGGACGATGTCTTCGGGTCTATCCATTGGGCCTCACCAGTTTTTGACAAACCCGCCCGCGCGCGGACGGCGGGGCGGAATGATGGCCTGCTCGGCCGCGGGGGTGTCTCGAGCGGGCGCCCCAGGCGCCGGCGCAGCAGACACCCTGTCCAGATCCCGGCCGCTCAGCCGCATCGCGGCGAAGGCATACACCAGGCAGTCCAGCGCCTCGTTCCGCGGACGGGTCTGGTGCCATTCCTGAATGGGGCGGGTGCCGCGCATTTTCGTGACCAGCTTTTCCGCGGCGAGCTGGGCGAAGTATTCGTCGTCGAAGGCGGGGTCGGTGGGGAAATGGATGTATTGCGGGCCGGCCGTCATGATCTTGAGGCGGGCGTAGAGGGTGGCTTTGCCCTGGTCGACGCCGATGGGTTCGACCTGAATGCCGGACTTGCGCTTGCTGCGCAGGCGTTTGGCGCGGCGCTTGGCGTCTTCGACCAGCGGGCGGCCGGCGCCCTGCACGCCTTTGATGGCGCGGGTCCAGGCGCGGGGGCGGCAGAAGTCATAGACCATGCTGGTGTTGTAGCCGGCGTCGATGGCGGCGAACTGGACGCCGGCATCGGACAGCGCGGTGGCGAGGTCGGCCCACACGTCGGGCTGGGCGGTGTCGCCTGGCAGGATGATGTGGTCGATGAGCCACGCTTCCTCCGCGGCGCCCCAGGCGACGACGCTGGCCTCGAGGCGGTCTTTTTGCACGTCGACGCCGGCGGTGAGCAGCGCATAGCGCGGGGCGCCGGACATGACCAGGGTGTCGAGCGTGTAGGGCTCGGCGCGGGTCATGAGGCTGATGTCCTGGATGCTGTCGCCCTGCTCGGTCCAGACTTCGCCCAGGTAGGTGTTGACGAATGACTTGAGTTCGGACGTGTCGCCCTGGCTGTTGATCCACTTTTGCGCGACCGCGCGCCAGCCCAGGCCGAGGCCGGTAGGCGCATAGAGCGCATTGAGGTGATAGCCGTGGGTCAGCTTGACGTGCGGACGCTGGGCCTGCCAGCGGCCCGCGGTGAGCATCTGGGCTTTGTGGCCTTCGCTGATCTCGGCGCCGCAATCGCGGCAGACGTACCACGCCTCGAGCACTTGGGGCAGGTGGTGCGGGTCGTCGTCCGGCGGCGGGGCGGTGCGCCATTTAAGGCCGTGGGGCTTGTCGTGCCCGCCGAATTCGAGCGGCTGATAGTGGTCGCAGTGCGGACACGGCACATGGTAGCGGCGCATGTCGGAGCGGCGATACATCTGGTCGATGCGGCTGGCGCCTTCGATGGTGGGCGTGCTGACGAGGTAGGTTTTGGCGCGCGAGTAGGTGCGCTGGCGGTTTTCGATGAGCGTCATCGGGTCGCCTTCGCCGCCGACATCCCAGGGGAAGGCGTCGACCTCGTCGCAGATGACGTAGGGCAGGTGATCGGATCGCAGGCTGTCGGGCGAGTTGGCGCCGGCTTTGATGACGCGCGCACGAGCGCCGTATTCGAGCAGGTCGCCGCGGTTGGCTTTGTTGCGGCTGGCGGTGGTGACGAGCTGGCCGAGCGATTCGGACTCGTCGAGCATTTTGGCGAGGCGCGGGTTGAACGATCGGTCGCGCAGCTCGAGCGTGGGCACCACCACCAGCAGATCCTTGTTCTGCAGGTGGTGCATGACGTAGCCGATCCAGTTGTACATGGCCTCGGTGCCGCCGACGCCGCTGGACTTGATGAACACGACGGTTCGCACCGGGGAGTGTTCCGACAGATCGTCCATGATGTCGCGCAGGTAGGGCGTGAGCGAGGTGCGCCACTGGCCGGGCGAGTTGGTGCCGGTCTTGATGACGCGGTGGCGATCGGCGTGCTGGCTGACGGTGAGCAGGTCGCGCGGTTTGGCGCCGCGGCGCACGCGCTCGCCCACCAGCGGCAGGCGATCGGAAGCGGCCTGCGCCTGGTGGCCGACCTCGGACAGCAGGTCGTGCGCCACGTCGCTCATCAGGTAATGCACGCGGGTTTCGTCGTGCTCGCCGTCAATGGCGCGCAACCAGCGCCCGACCACGTCGTCCATCGCCTGCAGCATGACCGCGCGCACCGCCACCGCGGCCGCGCGCACGTCCTCAAGCGCGCACGACTCGGCGGCCGCGGCCTCATAGTCGGCCTTGGCCTGGGCCGCGCGGAGCTTTTCGCGCTCGGTCTGGTGGTCGGCGAGGGACTTGTCGGTCACTGCGCGTTTGCCTCCTGCCATGCGGCGTCGAGCACGCGGGTTTCCGCCTGCTGCGACAAGGTGGGCGGGACGCCGCCGGTGGGCGGCAGTTGGCCGGCGGGGGCAAGGGTGATGCCGCGCAGGCCGTCGATCATGCCGGCCTTGTAGAGCGCGGCGATGAACTCGGCGATGTCGGGCTGCGCGCGCAGCGCCTGGCGGAAGTCGGCCAGGTTGTCGGCGTCGCAGAATATGGGGCGCTCGAGCGGGGTCATGGCTTGTCTCCGGCGTCGCGCAGGCGGCGCAGGCTGCGGGGGAATTCGGCTCGGATGGCGCGGCGCACCCGGGCGACTTCGGCGCGCAGCAGGCGCAGGCGCTCGGCCGGGTCGGTGATGACGGCGAGGCGCGGGGCGGTCTGGTCGATGACGCGCTCGATGTAGCTGCGCAGCATGGCGCCGAGCGCGGCGGCCTCGCGCCCGACCGCGCGGCGCTGGAAGCGCAGGCCGCGGGCCTGGGCCATGCCGAGCTTGATCTGCATGTTTTCGAAATGCACGAGCATGGCCTTGTAGCGGGTACGGCCGGCGTCGGGCGGGGCCGCGTCGTCGGAATCGGGCGCTGGCGGGTTTTGCGGGGCGCGGTGGTGTGATGAGCTGGCCGCGTGGGCGTTGTCGGCGCCTGGGGCCGTATTTGCGGCGACGCGGGCCGCGGCGTGGCGATCGGCTACGTCGGCGCGGCCGCCTCGGGTGGCGCGGCGCCGGGCGAGGCTGGCGTGGACGTCGACCTGATCGCCGACCAGGACCAGACGACCGGCGGCGGCATCGCGGGTCACGGTGGAGCGGGCAACCCCGAGCCGGCGGGCAAAGTCTGCTTTGCTTTCGAGCAGCCGGGCGGTGCCGGCAGCGGCGGCGGCTTCTTTCATATCTCCCCCTGTTTTTTTGATGACGTGTGCAGGGGTGAAATGCGCGCGAGCGCGACCGCACGGGCAAGCGCACGCCGCCGCACGGGTGGGCGCACGCCTGAAACCCGCGTACCGCACGGGCCGCACGGGCGCACGGGGGGTGTGACGCGTGTACACGTAAGTGTGTGTGCGCGTGGGCGTGCGTGCGTGTGTGTCTCGTGTGCGCACGGGCATGAGAGCCCGTGCGGGGCGTGCGGTGCCAGCATTGGCGCGGGTTGTAGGCGTGCGGTAGCCCGTGCGGTTGGGCGTGCGGTAGCCCGTGCGGTTGGGCGTGCGGTAGCCCGTGCGGTGCGGGTTTGAATGGGCGCGCGCATTACGGCTGGCTCCCCTGGTGCGCGTTGCGGAACGCGAAAAAGCAGTCTGTGAGCCACTGTGTCTGTGTTTTTTCGGGCTTTTTGCGGTAGTCGGTGGCGCCGGCGCGATTGGATACGGCCTCGAGCGCGGTTTCGGGCGGGATGACGAAGCGCTGGCGGACGGGCGTGCCGGTGTAGTACGTGTCGGTGTAGCGGTCTTTGTGGCCCTTGTTCCAGCCGGCGAGCTTTTCGATGTGGCCCATGAACTGGTTGGACTCGCGCGGCGACTTGACGCCGGAGCGCCGGCACCAGATGAGGTAGGCGCCATAGAGGTCCGAGCTGGCGCAGGGGCAGAACGGCAGACCTTCGATGTCGCCTTCCTGCCAGTCGGCCAGGAAGCGTTCGACGGATTCGCGGTTGATGTCGATCAACTGCGACTTTGCCTGCGTCATCGGCGGACGGCTCCAGGGCTTGAAGTCGCCGGTGTCGAAGTTGAGCAGGAAGTTGTGTAGCGCGGCGATGCCGCCGGCGTCCATCTCGGCCCAAACTTCGTCGTAGTAGGCTTTCGAGAGAGCCGGCGGGGTCCAGAGCACGAGGTGGCGGCGATCGTCGTTTTCGAGCACGACGGGCTGCTTTTCGTTGGACAGGAACACCAGGTTCATGTGGTTGCGCTCGCGGTGCGCGGCGACGTTTTTGGGGTTGACCCGTACCCATTCGCCGGTAATGAATGCCTTGAGCTGGTTCTTCAGGTGATACATGTCCTGGCGCGCGACGATCTCGTCGGCGAGGATGAACAGCTTGCGTTCGCACCAGTCGCTGTTGAACTTGTCCTCGATGGCGCCCTGGTTGAGCACCATCGAATAATCGGCATAGATCCGGGCGTAGCCTTCGAAGAACATGGACTTGCCGGTGCCCTGCGGGCCGTGAATGACCATGGCGCTTTGCAGCTTGGCGCCTGGGTTTTGCAGCGGGTAGGCGAGCCAGCACAGCATCCAGCGAAAGACCTCGCCGCCGTTCGGCTCGTTGCTGCACAGGTAGCGCAGCAGCTCGAGCTGGCGTTCGCACTTGCCGGCCGCGGGCACGGTAGGCCAGCCGCTCCAGCGGTTGCAGACGATGTTCGGATCTTCGCCGCCCGGGTCGAAGCCGATCTGGTCGATATAGACGGCGCGCGAACGCCAGGTCGGGTGATCCTTCACGTCATCCCAGCGGACGCGCGCGGGCAGCATGTTGACGACCTTGGTCTTTTTGCAGACCGCATTGGTCCAGTGATCGAACACGAAGTCGCCGGTGTTGTCGTCGATATGGATAAAGCGCTCGACGATGTCGTTGAGGCCCAGCGTGGAAACGGCGACCGGACGCGCGCCATCGGCTGCGCTCCCCTCCCCCCTCGGGATGGCGCCCCCGCGCGCGGTGCCAAAAAGCATGCTCCAGCCAGCCGAGGCGATGGCGGCCTCGATCTGCGCGCGGACGACCTGCAGGCCGCCTTCGGGCAGGACGTGCAGGTCGTTGAAGTCGGTCGGCCCCTTGCGGGCTTTGTCCTGGCTGCGCTCGACCGGGAAAACGGGCGCGGTATAAGCGCCGTTTATCGCGGTGGCCGCTGTGATGGCGGACTCGACGCCGGTGTTGGGCGTGGTCAGGTAGTCGTCATCGGCGCAGACGAGGATGCGCACGCCGCGGTATCGCTTGGCGACGTTGCGCGCGACCGGCAGCAGGTTGCCGGCGTCGAACGCGACGATGACCGGCAGGCCGGTGGCCAGATGCAGCGAGCAGCCCGTGGCCAGCCCTTCGCACATGAGCAGCACTGCGCCGGCGATCGGGCTGCCGATCTGGAACCAGTGGCCCTTCTTGACCATGCCCGGCGGCGTGAATTCCTTGTCGCGGCCCTTGGCCTTCTTGATGGCCGGGTCGCCGTAGATGACCTCCAGCCCCCAGATCCGCGCGTCGCCGTCCTGGCACGGCACCACCAGGTTGCCGGAGCCGGACACGCGGCAGCCGAACAACTGGCCGGACTCGAAGCCCTTGCGCTCGAGGTAGGCGCTGCGCCCGGTGTTCGACAGCTTGCGCCACCAGCCGGACGCCTTCTCGGACGCCTGCTCGGCCATGCGTTGGCGCTCGGCATCGGCGCGCTTCGCCTCGAGGGCCATGCGCTGGCGGATCGCCGCCATGCGATCGGCGTCGACCGACTTGCGCTCGGACTTGGGAAACGGGACCCTCTCGAAGTGGTGCGCGCCGGCCTTGGAGAACCCGTAGGTGCCGAGCACCACGGTGTCACCGTTGTCCAGCGGGACTTCGTACAGCCGGTAAGCGCCGCGCTTCTTCGTGCGATCGTCGTCGCGGATAAAGCAGCGCACCATCTTCGGCGTGTCGATCTGCAGCGGGCCGTCGATCTCGAGCCCGGCGGCGTCGAGCAGTCCGACGACCTCGTCGTAATTTTTCAGCAGGGCCATGTGTTGCCTATCCCCGCCGTCCAGAACCTAGCGGTATTTCGAGAGACCTTCCTACC
>CAZSBO010000021.1:0-33625 GCA_964605265.1 uncultured Prosthecobacter sp. | reverse complement strand
CAAGGCAATGCCCTTTGCGTTCGATCCGCGCCTGCTCTGAAAGCCTCACCCGGAGCGTGAGGACGACTTTGCGGCTCAGGCCTTCTTGCCGAAGAAATCGGCCAGCTTCTGCAGGTCGCGTGAGTCGGCCGGTTTCATGGCGCTGTCGATGGCCTGCTGCTGCAGGGCGCAGAGTTCGGCAACGCCCTTGCGGCCGGCGACGAGCATGGCGTCCATCTGCGCCTGGGTGAAGGTGGATTCCTCGCCGCTGCCCTGGATTTCGACGAAGTCGCCGCCCTCGGTGAGCACGAGGTTGCAGTCGACATCGGCGTCGCGGTCCTCCTCGTAGCAGAGGTCGAGCAGGGTTTCGCCCTTGTAGATGCCGGCGCTGATGGCGGCGACCTTTTTGGTCAGCGGCTGCTGGGTGAGCTTGCCCTTTTCGAGCAGGCGGTTGAAGGCGATGGCGGCGGCGATGCAGGCGCCGGTGATTGAGGCGGTGCGCGTGCCGCCGTCGGCCTGCAGCACATCGCAGTCGATGCAGAGGGTGCGTGAGCCGAGCTTTTTCAGGTCGACCACAGCGCGCAGGCTGCGACCGATGAGGCGCTGGATCTCGATGCTGCGACCGTCCGGGCGGCCGCGCGTGCTGTCGCGGTCCTTGCGGTCGAGGGTGGAGTAGGGCAGCATCGAGTACTCGGCGGTCAGCCAGCCGCCAGGCACGCCCTGCACCTTCATCCAGCGCGGCACCTCGTCCTGGATGGTGGCGGCGCAGATGACGCGGGTGTTGCCGAAGCCGATGAGCACGGAGGCGGTGGCGTGCGGGGCGATGTCGAGAAAAAACTCGACCGGGCGGAGCTGGTCGGGGAGGCGGCCGTCGGATCTGGGCATGGCAGCCCCTAGCACAGGGCGGTGGCGGCTGCCAAGCGGGAAAGCGTTCAGACGCGGATCATGTCCTTGACCACCTGCAGCCAGAGGTGGATGCAGCCGCGCCAGGAGTAGCGGATGACGCCCTCCTCGCCGGCGGGTTCGAGCAGGCCGGTGTCGAGGTTGTGGTCGATCTGCGCACGCAGGTCCTGTTCGATTTGGGTGGCGAGCACCTCGGGATCGGGTTCGGCGAGGTCGTCGGTGGCCAGGCCCTGGCTGTCGAGCAGGTCCTGGTGGGCGGCCAGCAGTTCCTCCAGCGAGCCGACGCCGGGCAGGCGCAGGACGTGGTGCGCGGGCGAGAAGCGCATGGTCGGCACAAAGGGGTAGTCGGTCGTCGTGAAGACGCGGCCGTCGGGCGTCCGCGAGGTCAGGCTGACGTAGGAGACGTAGAGGTCGAGGTCGAGCTGCTGCGCCTGAGCGACCGAGGCCTGGACGCGCTTGTCCGGGTGTACGAAGAGACGCATGAAGTGCTCGGTCTCGCTCCATTTCCAGCCGGTGTCGCCGGCTCGGGAGAAGCCGGCGGCCTCAAATTCCTCGGACAGGTCGCCGAGCTCAGGAAAGACGTCGCGTGCCGGCGGAAACCGATGGCGTACCTCGCTGGCGGCTGGCAGGCGCATCCGGCGCACGCGACCGACGATTTCCACCCAGGGCAGCATGAACCAGAGGGCGACGCTGGCGGCACCGGCGGCATGGCTGTCGGTGAGGAACCAGCCGCCGAGGTAGGAGGCGACCAGGTAGGCGAGCCAGCCCAGCTTGAGCAGGTAGCGGTTGGGGTAGCTGCGGCAGGCCAGGCCGAAGACGACGGTGGCGGCCAGGAGAAGAAATTGGGCGAGATCCATGAAGCGGGCGGCGGCCGGGTGCCAGTGGGGCCAGTCTTCAGACTAGCCTGCCGGCCGGCACTGGGCAAGGGGCTTTCCCCGGAGGCCCGCGACGGTCAGAGCAGCTTCTTCTTTTTGAAGAACAGGATGGGGCCCAGTGCCGACAACACCAGGACGATCAGCACAACCGGGTAGGCCCAGGGTTGCTTGGTCTCGGGCATGTGGTCGAAGTTCATGCCGTAGATGCTGGCGATCACCGTCGGCGGCAGGAAGAGCACGCTGGCGACCGTGAAGATCTTGATGATCTGGTTCTGCTGGATGTTGATCAGGCCGAGCGTGGACTCGAGCAGGAAGGTCATCTCTTGCTGCTGCTGGTTCGTGTAGTCGTCGAGCGACTTGACGTCGCGCATGACGCTGCGGAACTGCGCCGCCAGGTCGCCGCGCAGCCAGGTGGCGGCGTTGTTGAGCAGGAACTGCAGCATGCGGTTCACGCTGAGCAGGCTCTCGCGCAGGTTCGCCACCAGGGCACTGCGGCGGCCGAGCGTGCGCACGACGTCGCCCAAGTCCTTCTCGATCGCCGCATTGGTTTCGTGCGGGCGCAGGCTGAAGATTTCTCGGCCCACCTTTTTCAGGTCGGACTCGACCGTCTGCAGGGCGTCGGCGATGCGCGCGACGATGAGTTCGCAGAGGGTCAGGAAAACGGCGTCGCTGGTCGTCGGCAGGACACACTGGCGGCGCACGGTGTCGGCGAGCAGGCGGAAGGCCATGGGATCGGCATAGCGCACGGTGGTCAGGCAGTCGGGCGCGATGACGAAGGAGATCGCCGTGGTGTCCGGGTCCGGGGTGTCGAGGCCGACCGGAATCCAGGCGGTCATGTACAGCGCGCCCTTCTCCATGTAGAGTCGGCTCGACTCTTCAATCTCCTGCATTTCCTCACGGGTCGGCAACTGGTACTCAAGCCAGCTTTCCGCCTCCAACTCCTCCGCCTTCGACGGGTTCATCAGGTCGAGGAAGACAAGGTTGTCCGGGAACGGACGAACCTTTTCGTCGTTCCAATCGATGAGCTGTCCTTGCTGCGTGATGAGGCGGATCATGCGTTCGCGGGACGCGCACTCTAGCCCGTGGCGGGGGCGGCGCCACGGAAAAGCCCGGAAATTGCATTTGCGTGCCGGCCGCGGCTTGGGAGGCTGGGCGGCACCTTCCCCATGTCCCTTCACGCCTGGTTCCACGTTGACAACGAGGCCGAAATCGCCTCGCCCGCCCTGCTCATCCACCGCGAGCGTGTCGAGCACAACCTGCGGCTGATGCTGGAAACCGCTGGCGGCCCCCAGCGTCTGCGCCCGCACGTGAAGACCCACAAGATGCTCGATCTGACCCGTCGCCAGGTCGAACTGGGCATCACCCGTTTCAAGACCTCGACGATTGCCGAGACCGAGATGTGCGCCGAGGCCGGCGCCGCCGACATCCTGCTGGCCATGCCCTGCGTCGGTCCGAACGCCCAGCGCCTGGCCCGTCTCGCCGAAATGCATCCAAACGTGCGCTTTGCCGGCATCGCCGACGACGAGCAGACCGTGCGCAGCCTCGCCTCGGCGGCCCAGCAGCATCGCCTCAGTCTGGGGGTCTTCCTGGAACTCGACTGCGGCATGGGCCGCACCGGCATCGTTCCCGGCGAGGCGGCCGCCTACCTGGTTCATGTCATCAAGGACACGCCCGGCCTGATCTTCCGCGGCCTGCATGCTTACGACGGCCACATCCATGACGCCGATCTCGCCCTGCGCCGTGAACGCGCCGAGGCGGCCTACGCGCCGGTGCTGGCCTTCCGCCGCCGCCTCGAGGGCGAAGGTGTGCTGGTTCAGGAACTCGTGGCCGGGGGCTCGCCGACCTTTGGCTACCACGCCGGCCAGCCTGACCGCATCTGCAGCCCGGGCACCACGGTGCTCTGGGATTTTGGCTATGGCGACAAGCATCCCGACCTCGCCTTCCTGCCCGCCGCCTTCCTGCTGGCCCGCGTCATCAGCAAGCCCGGCGCCAATCGCCTCACCCTCGATCTCGGTCACAAATCGGTCGCCCCGGAAAACCCTCACCCGCGTGTCCGCTTTGAGGAACTGCCTGACGCCGAGGCGGTCATGCAGAGCGAGGAACACCTGGTGCTGCAGACCGATCGCGCCCATGAGTTTGTCGTCGGTCAGGCCCTGCACGGCATTCCGCGTCACGTCTGTCCGACCGTTTCCATGCACGGCGAGGCTGTGGTGGTCGAGCGCGGACGGGCGGTAACGACCTGGCCGGTGACCGCGCGCAACCGCCGGATCACGGTTTGAGCGCATCGGTGAAGGATGCGGCCCGGATGGGCACGTTTTAGCTGGCATGCGCCGCCTGTTCTTCCTGCTCCTGCTCGCTGCTGCCGCCCCGGCGGCGGATTACGACCTCGTCATCCGCAACGCCCGCATCGCCGATGGCACGGGGGCGCCGTTGCGGGCCGGCGCCGTCGCCGTCAAGGACGGGCGCATCGCCGCGATCGGTACGGTGACGGGCAGCGCGGCTGAGGTCATCGATGCCGGCGGCCGTGTCGTCGCGCCGGGTTTTGTCGACGTGCACACGCACTCGGAAAAGATCGCGGAAAATCCGGCGGCCGAAAACTTCCTGCGCATGGGGGTGACGACGATTGTCACCGGCAACTGTGGCATGTCGCGCACGGATGTCGGCACCTTCTTCACGGAGTTGGAGCAGGCCGGCCTGAGCCTGCATGTCGCCACCCTCATCGGCCATGGCTCGGTGCGCGAGAAGGGCATGGGCGGTCGTTTCCTGCGACCACCAAATCCAGGGCAGTTGCAGGCCATGAAGGATCTGGTCGACCAGGCCATGCGCGATGGCGCGGTCGGTCTCAGCACTGGCCTGATCTACGTGCCCGGCAGTTTTGCCAGGACCGAGGAGATTGTGGAACTGGCCCGGGTGGCGGCCGCGCATGGCGGCATCTACGCCAGCCACATGCGCTACGAAACCGACCGCATCTTCGAGGCGCTCGAAGAGCTGGCGCACATTGCCCGCGAGGCGAAGATCCGTGCCGAGGTGTCGCACATCAAGCTCTCCGGACCGAGCGCCTGGGGGCGTGCGACCCAGGTCTTGGCCTTGCTCGACAAGGCCCGCTCCGAGGGCCTGCAGATCACCCATGATCAGTATGCCTACCCGGCCTCCAGCACCGGGCTGCGCCAGACGATTCCCGACAGCGCCCTCGAGGGCACGCGCGAGGACTTCGCCGCCCGTCTCGACGATCCGGCACAGAAGGCTGCCATCGTCGCCGCCATGAAGAAGAGCTTGTTGGGCCGCGGCTTCAAGGATTACGGCTACGCGGTCATCGCGCGCTACACGAAGCAACCGGAGCTCAACGGCCTCAACATCCCCGCCGCCGCCCTCAAGGTGCGCGGCAGCGACAGCCTGGAGGACCAGATCGAACTGCTGCTCGACATCGAGCGCCAGGGCGGCGGCAGTGCGGTGTATCACAGCATGAATGAGGACGATCTGAAAATCTTTCTCGCCCACCCGCTGACGATGGTCGCCAGCGACGGCGGCCCGCGCCGCCTCGGTGAGGACGTGCCGCACCCGCGCAGCTACGGCAACAATGCGCGGGTGCTGGGGCGGTATGTGCGCGAGCAGAAACTGCTGACCGTGGAGGAGGCGGTGCGCCGCATGAGCACCCTGCCGGCGCAGACCTTTGGCCTGCGAGACCGCGGCGAGATCCGCCCGGGCGCCTGGGCCGACCTTGTGGTTTTCGACCCGGACACGGTCCGCGATCCCTCCACCTTCGAGGACCCGCACCACTACGCGGTCGGCTTCAGCGACGTGCTGGTCGACGGCGTGCCCGTGCTGCGGGAGGGTCGGCTCACCGACGCCCGGCCCGGCGGCCCGCTGCGCAAGCCTTCGACGCGGCCGTGAGGGGGGCGGTCCGACTGCCTGCTTGCCTGCATCGAGGTGCTGGCGTTAGGATGCGGCATGTCCAAGCGTGTTTTGTGCCTGCTCGCCGAAGGGTTTGAAGAGATCGAGACCGTCACGCCTGTCGACCTGCTGCGTCGTGCCGGTGCCGAGGTGGTGCTCGCCGCGCTCGGCGACGGCATCCATTGCACGGGTCGCTGCGGCATTGTCCTGCACGCGGATGTCAAGCTGGCCGATGTGGATCCCACCGGTTTCGACCTGCTGCTGCTGCCCGGCGGTCCCGGGGTGCAGGTCCTGCGTGCCGACGGTCGCGCCGCGCCCTTGGCGCGTGACTTCGCCGAATCCGGCCGCGCGGTGGCGGCGATCTGTGCGGCGCCACTGGTCCTGCACGACGCCGGCCTGCTGGCGGGCCGGGCCTACACCGCGCACGATTCCACCTGGGACGTGCTGGTCGCCGCACGCGGCGGCGAGCGCGTGGTCATCGAAGGTGCGCTGGTCACCAGCCGCGGGGCCGGCACCGCGCTCGAGTTTGGTCTGGCCTTGGTGGAGACGTTGTTCGGCGCCGGCGAACGCGAGAAAGTGGCGCGCGCGGTGATGGCGTGAACGCCGCGGGGGCGGCTTCACTTTGACGGGGGCGCCGTGCGGCCCAGCGCGAGGTCGAGGAAGCGTCGTTCCTGGTAGCGGCGCTCGGCATCGGCGAACTGAACGATGAGCAGTTGGCGCGAGGGCAGGATGAAGAGCTTCTGCTTGCCCTTGCCGGCGGCCATGACGAGATCGGGTTCGGGATCGTCCGGCTTGGCCTTCCAGAAAGTCAGGCCGTACGTCGGGTTTGCGGATGCTGGCTTGAAGCACTCGGCCAGTGACTCTGCCTGCACGATGGGTTGGCCCTGCCAGCGGCCCTGCTGAAGCACCAGCAGACCGAACTTCGCCCACTCGCGGGCGGTCAGGTAGGCGCCGCTGGGCAGGTGCGGCAGGCCGTCGCCATCCTCGCGCCAGCGATCGTATTTCAGGCCGATGGGGGTGAAAATCCGCTGCTGCAGGTAATCGAGAGGATCCTTGGCGCGGCCGGCGGCGACCAGTTTGCTGCGCAGCAGTTCGCCGAAAACCTGGTAGGGCACCGGGCCGTACTGGAAGCGTCTGCCGGGCGCGGCCGTGACTTGGGCGGTGGCGATGGCTTCGCGGTAGGACGGCACCTGACCGATGCCGCCGCCGGCAAGGCCGCTGCTCAGGCTGAGCAACTGGCGGATCGTCAGATCCTTTTTCCGGGGATCGCCACGCCACTCGGTCAGGGTGTCGCTGAGTTTCTCGTCGAGGCGCAGCAGACCGTCCTCCTGGGCGGCGACGGCGAGCACACCGACAAAGCTCTTCGTGCCGCTGGCCAGCAGGTGCGGGGTTTCGGCGCTGTGACCGTGAAAGTAGCGCTCGAAAACGAGGCGGCCCTGCTCGTAAACCAGCAGGGCATGACCGTTGCAGGCCTCCAGATAGGCGGCCGCCGCCTCGTAACGGGCGGCGTTCGGCGTCTCGGCCGCGAGGGTCAGCGGCAGAGCCAGGGCAAGCAGAAGGCGGCGCATCGCGGATGCAACCGCTGTGGGTCGCGGAAGTTGTGGCCCCTTTCGGAGTGAGGGCGTCTCGCCTCCAGTCTCAGCCCGGCGGCAGCAGCTCGCCAAGGATGGCGCGGATGTGCTTGCGTTCGCTGGCGCCGAGGTGGTCGTAGCGGCCGCTGGTGTCGCGACCGTCGAGCACGGCGACGAGTTTTTCGAGCACCGTCTGTTTCAGCGACGGCTCCAGGTGCGTGAAGGTCTGCGAGTGGATCATGTAGCTGCAGCGGTACTTGAAGAGCCGCGTGTGCAGCTGGAAGTCGCGCAGCGAGCGGCCGTCGCGGCGGTGCTTGTCCAGTTTGGCGAAGGCTGCTTCAAAGGCGCCGTCGCCCTCAATGCCGCCTTCCGGCAGCGGGGCTTCATCCTTGAACAGCAGGGCGTCGAGCACGTCCTCGGCGCTGTGATCGATGATGCGGCGGGCGGTGCCGACCGGCTGCAACTGCACGGGTTCGCCGAGCTCGCGTTGCAGGCTGGTCTGCATGTGCATGGCGCGCAGGGCCGAATGGTTGGCCTTGGTCAGGACATTCTGCACGCCGGTCTGATGTTCGAGCACCATGAGGGCGACGATGTCGCTCGTGCCGCGCGGGTAGGGAGCGGTGTCGAACAGGGCGGTCAGGCTGGTCAGGTTGGCGCCCTTGTCGACCGGCAGGTCGCAGCTGTTGTCGGGCAGTTCAATGGCGGTGACGTTGCCGCGGTGCAGGGCGTCGCCGTGGCGCCCAGTGACGTACCAGCCGCCCCAGCGGCTTTCAAAGGGCGTGGTGCTGTCGACCACCGTGCTGCCCTGGCTCATGATCGGGTGGCCCTCCGGGCCGGGGAAGACCGAGCGCACGAGCACGCCGGGCACGCCGGGTGAAAAAACGCCGCCATGACAGCTCAGGCAGCTCTGGTCGCGCTCGAAGTGCAGCGGCTGTTTGGCGGGCACGTCGGGATCGAGCAGGTAGAAGATCGGGCCGAGGCGCGGATCAATGGTCGCCACCTCGATCGAGCCGCCGAGGCAGTAGCCGATGTAGGCCTCGTCGCCAAAGTACACCACGCGCGGAGTCTGCGGGTGGATGAGGTCGTTCTGCTTGCTGGTCTTGGAAAAGACCATGACCTGGGATGCCTCGGGAATCCTGAGGTGGCGCATCAGATCGCGCAGCACCGTCCAGGCGTCGCTGCGGTCGATCTTGGCCTTGCCGCTGCGCATGAGTTTCTCCAGCTTCTGCGCGGGATCGTTCGGCTGGCTTTCCGAGTAGAAGATTGGTGCCTGTTCATACGGATCCTCGGCCGGGGCGGCCGCGGCGGCGAGCACAAGCAGCGGGGCGAGCAGGCGTTTCATGACAGTTCGAGCAGGGTGCGGCGCAGGCGGGCGCGCGGGGCGCCGGCGACGAGGTCGGCCAGGGTGTGGCGGTCGAGGCTGGCGTAAAAACTTTCCGCCGCCCCGGCGAGCAGGCCCTTCAGGCGGCAGGCGCCGTTGATCGGGCAGGTGTTGGTGGCCTTGTCGAAGCATTCGACGAGGGCCGTCTGGGTCTCGGTGCGGCGGACCAACTGGCCGAGGCGGATTTCGCCGGCGGGCTGGGCCAGGGCGATGCCGCCGCCGCGACCGCGGCGGGTGTCGAGGTAGCCGAGCTTGGCGAGGTGGTTGACCACCTTGACCAGGTGGTGACGTGAGACGTCATAGGCCCCGGCCACCTCGGTGAGCGAGAACGGCGCCTGCTTGAGGGCGGCGAACATCATCACCCGCAGGGCGTAGTCGCTGAACAGACTGAGGCGCATGCAGAGTCAACGGCGGGTGCCGTTTAAACTTGCATTTGGAATGCAACAATGAATGCGCCAATCCTGGCGCGCTTGCGCCCGGGCTTGCGCCTCAGTCGCGGCGCTTGAGCTGCGGGAAGAGGATGACGTCGCGGATGCTTTCGGCACCGGTGAGCATCATGATCAGGCGGTCGATGCCGACGCCGATGCCGCCGGCCGGTGGCATGCCGTGCTCGAGGGCGAGGATGAATTCCTCGTCGATCTTCTGCACCTCCTCGCCGGCCTGGTGCTCAAGGCGCTCGCGCTGGACGATGGGGTCGTTCAGCTCCGAGTAACCGGGGCTGATTTCCTGGCCGTTGATGACCAGTTCGTAGACGTCGACCACCGACGGATCCTCGGCGTTCTGCTTGGCAAGCGGCACGAGTTCCTTGGGCACGTGGGTGACGAAGAGCGGGTTGAAGCTCTTTTCCTCGACGAGTTTTTCGAAGACCTTCTGGTCGAGTTCGTAGTGCTCCTCGCGGGCTTCAACCTCCTGCAGGCCGAGGCTCTTGGCGCGTTCGACCTTGGCGGCCTTGTCGAGCTCAAACCAGTCGGCGCCGGCGGCGGCGCGCACGAGTTCGCGGAAGGGCGCGCGTTTCCACGGGCGGGTGAGGTCGATGGTGCGGGTGACGTTGCCTTCCTCATCCTTGTGCTCGATGACCAGACCGCCGCAGAACTTCTCCGCGAGGTGGCAGATCAGGCCTTCGACGAGGTCGGCCATCTGTTCGAAGTCAGCGTAGGCCCAGTAGGCCTCGAGCATGGTGAACTCCGGATTGTGGCGGCGGCTGAGGCCCTCGTTGCGGAAGTTGCGGTTGAGTTCGAAGACGCGCGGGAAGCCGCCGACGAGCAGGCGCTTGAGGTAGAGTTCCGGCGCGATGCGCAGGAACATCTGCTGGTCGAGGGCGTTGAAGTGGGTCTCGAAGGGGCGGGCGGCGGCGCCGCCGGGCACGTCCTGCATCATCGGGGTCTCGACTTCAAGGAAGTCGCGGCCGTGCAGGTAGCTGCGGATCTCGGCGATCATGCGGCTGCGCAGCACGAAGATCTCGCGGCTGCGGTCGTTGGAGACGAGGTCGAGGTAGCGCTGGCGATACTTGATCTCCTTGTCGGTGACGCCGTGCCACTTGTCGGGCAGGGGACGCAGGGCCTTGGACAGGGGCGTGAGGCGGTCGACATGGACCGAGCGCTCGCCGCGGCGGGTGACGAAGGTTTTGCCCTCGAGGCCGACGAAGTCGCCGATGTCGATCTGCTGGTTGAACAGGTCGTAGGCCTCGTCGCCGACATCGCCCTTGCTGAGGTAGCACTGGATGCGGCCGCTGATGTCGCCGAGGTCGAAGAAGGTGGCCTTGCCCATGTCGCGGCGCGAGAGCACGCGGCCGGCGATGCGCACGGGCGCGCCCTCGGCAACCTCGCCGGCGATGAACTGCGCGCGCAGGCTGCCGGGATCGTGGGAGACCTCGAACTTGCCGCCGAAGGCCGCGATGCCGCGTTTCTGAAGCTCGTCGAGCTTGGCGCGGCGGAAGTGGAGCAGTTCGGATTCGGTGGGTTCGGTCTCGTGCATGGCGGGCAGGGTCTTTACCCGCATCCGCCGGCTTTGCCACTGCAAAAACGGGCTGGCGGCGGCTCCGGCTTGGCAGGAGCCGGCGAGGTTGTTACTGTCGGGGGCATGATCCATTTATTCGCAGGGCAGAATAGCAGTGGGGCCCGGCATGATCTGATCGCCGATGTCGCTGACTTGGGCGACAGTGCCGTCGGTCGTCGCACCTCATCACTGGCGATGGAGGATGGGGATCGGGCGGTTTTTTTCACCCGGCAGAATTTCCAAGGCAAGGCCTGGTTCCTCATGGGGCCGCAGACCGTTGTTGCGGCGGGCGACCCCGATCTTGGTGGCAGGAATGGATTTGGCAATACGATTGCCTCGGCGCGGCTAACGCCGTTCCGGGTCGGGCTGGTCTTTCATGTGGTTCTCGGAGAAGGTGGGGTGCTCCCCCGAATTCCCGGGGATTCGCCGAGTCGTGCCCTGATGCGCAGCCATTTGCGGGAAACGGTGTCAGCCTGCAATTTGATCTGGGAGTCGGCCTTGCTGCAGTTGGATCTGGAGGCAGTGGAATTTCATGAGGATGCGCCGGGGCTGTATCGGATGGAGAAGAATCGCGAGGCGGCACCGGCGGATTGGCGCCGGCGCGACTGTGTCAACATCTTGGTGGTTGACGAGATTGTCGATTCACAGGTTGTTCCCGGAGGCACATGCTGCGGTAGCCGGGGATTGGGCAAGGGGCATTGGGTGCACCTGGCCACGCGCTCTTATTGGCCCCCTGCATGGCATGCCACCATCCTCGCGCATGAGCTGGGGCATTTTTTCGAGTTGTCGCACGCCTCCGCAGACTTTGATTCAGGCAACTTGATGTACCCCACCACATTTTGGGGAACCCGTCTCAGTCAGCCGCAGGTCTCCGTCGTGCATACAGCGCTGGCTCGTGAACCCGGGCGGGCAAGGTACCGACGAATTCCCTGAGCCTCATTCTGCACTCGCCGCTTGCCTGCGGCGACGGTTTGCGGCTTGTTGTGGCATGATCGTTCGGCGCCGCACCTCCATCGACGTCCTGCGGACGGTGGCCTGCGCCGTTTTCCTGTCCTGCACCGCCATGGCTGATTCCCTCCGCGTGGGCCTCATCGGCCTCGATTCCTCGCACTGCGAACAGTTTACCCTGCGACTGAACGATCCCGCCAATCCGAACCATGTGCCGGGCGCGCGCGTGGTCGCCGCCTTCCCGGGCGGCAGCCCCGACCTGCCGGAGAGTGCCGGCCGGGTCGCCGGTTACACGGCCCTGCTGCGCGACAAGTTTGGCGTGCGCATCTTCGACAGCATTGCCGCGGTCTGCGCCGAGGTGGATGCGGTGATGATCCTCAGTGTCGACGGCCGCCCGCACCTCGAACAGGCGCGTCAGGTGGCCGCCGCCGGCAAGCCCTTCTTCCTCGACAAGCCGGTGGCGGCGTCGCTGGCGGATGCGGTGGCGGTCTATCGTGCCGCCGAGGCCGCCGGCGTGCCGATGTTCAGCGCCTCCGCGGTGCGCTGGTTCCCGGGCGTGGTCGAAGTGGCGACCGCCGAGAGCACGCCCGCCCTGGGTGCGCTGTCCTATGGTCCCGCGCCGATCCTGCCACATCATCCCGACCTGTTCTTCTACGGCATTCATGCCACCGAGGCTCTGTTCACCGTCATGGGGGGCGACTGCCTGGAGGTGCGGCGGACCAACGGTCGCGATGTCTCCGTGGTGACCGGTCTCTGGCGTGGCGGCCGGGTCGGCACCCTGCACGCCCTGCATCGCCTGCCGATGGATTCGACCCAGTACAAACTGGTGCGCTTTGGTGAGGCCGGCGTCTTCGAACAGAAGAGTTTGGGCGACTACACCCCGTTGCTGCGCGAGATCGTGCGCTTCTTCCAGACCCGCCAGGCACCGTTGAGTGCACGCGAGACCCTGCAGATCTATGCCTTCATGGAGGCTGCCGATGAAAGCCGACGCCAGGGCGGTCGCAGCGTTCGTCTACGGGAGATCCTGCTGCGAGCCGGTGCCCCCGAGGCCTGGCTACCGCAGGAAGAGGAAGCGGCGGCACGCGGCTCGGAGTGACCGGGCTCCGCGAAGGCGCCGGATCGAAGGCAGACTGTCGAATATTTTCGACATGATCACGCTTTTTCGGGAATAAACGTCTAATTCCAGCGTCAAAATTTAGACAAGACTGGAAAATTATTCGACAAATCCTTGACGAGTTCAGGTTTCTGTCGAAGTGTCGTCGAAGTTCGGTGCCCCCTGCCGAATCCAAAACCCTCCACCTTCCCACCCCTATGACCGATCTCACGAACCCTGAAGTGCAGCGTCAGATTGAGGAAGACATTCAGCTCTTGCGCCGGATTGCCGAGCGCGATGCCGCGGCCTACCAGACGTTTTACCGGAAATACTCCGGGCTGATCTTTGCGACGATCGCCAATGTCCTGAACGACCACCACGACACCGAGGACGTCATGCAGGAGGTGCTGGTGCAGGTCTGGAACAAGGCTCACCTCTACGAATCGGGCAAGGGCAAGCCGCTGACCTGGCTGACCACCCTGGCGCGCAACCGTGCGATCGACCGCATCCGCTCCAAGCAGCGCCGCGCCAAGCTCAACGACGACTTCGAGCTGGAGAACAAGAAGATGCAGTTCGAGTTCGAGGATTCCGGTCGCGAGGTGCTGGAGACCAAGGAGCGCAACCGCCTGCTGCTGCGTTCGGTCGAGCGTCTCAACCCCGAGCAGCGCGAGGCCCTGCGCCTGGCCTACTTCGACGGACTCACCCAGGCCGAGGTGGCGGAGCGACTCAATGAGCCGCTCGGCACCATCAAGGCGCGCATCCGCCGCGGTGTCAGCCGTCTGGAGACGCTGATCAAGCCGCGTCTGTCCTGAGGCTCACTGCTCAGCCAGTTCGTAGGCCACCATCTCCCGGTCGTTGCGCACGAAGAGCCAGCGACCGGCGAGGCAGGGTGGGTTCCAGGTTTTCGAATTCAAGGCTTCGAGGCGTGCCATCGCCTCGGAGCCTTGTTCGGTCGGCCTGACCAGGACCACGGCCCCGGACTCCGCCTGGATGAGCAGCAGGTTGCCGAGCTGCAGGTGCTGGCCGTAGCCATAGCGGCCCTGGCGCCAGAGGCGTTCGCCGCTGGCCAGATCGACCGCCACCAGGGTGCCTTCGTCGAGGGCGAGGGCGCGTCCGTCCAGGATTGTGGCGCTGCTGAACTTGGTGCGCGGTACGCTGGCCGCCCAGAGTTCCTGGCAAGCAAGGCCATCGCCCTCGGCATGAATTTCCAGCAGCCGGCTCTTCTGCCCGTAACTGGCCGTGACCAGCAGTCGGTCCGGACCCACCTGGGCGGGTTGACCGACGCGCGGGTAATCGCCCGGCCAGGGATGGCGCCAGAGCTGGCGACCGCTGGCGGGATCGTGACCGGTGACCGAGCCGGCATTGACCGAGATGATTTGATCGCGTCCGGCGAGCCGGCGCAGGGCGGGCGTGCTGTAGCTGGCCGGTTCATCGCCGGCTTTCCAAAGCAACCTGCCGTCGTCCTGGGCGTAAGCCAGCAGCGTAGGCCCGCCGTTGCCGCCGGTGACGACGACGCGGTCCCCGTGCAGGAGGGGTGAGCCGCTCTTGCCGTAGGTCAGGTTGCCGGCGCCGGCTTCGGTCAGCACGTCGCGGCTCCAGAGTCGGCGACCGCTGGCGAGGTCGAGACAGTTGAGCAAGCCGGTGGCACCGACCGTGAAGACGCGGCGGCCGGCCTCGTCGATGGCTGGTGTGGCACGCGGGCCCTCACCGCCGAGCGGTTCGATGAAGCGGATGGCATCGCTGTGGCGCCAGAGCGGTTCGCCGGTGGCGGCGTCGTAGCAGATGACGCATTCCAAATCGCCGTGCTGCTCCTGGGTGACGGCGCGACGACCAGCAACCACGATGCCGGACCAACCGGCGCCGACGGGGCGTCGCCAGACTTCCCGTGGCGGCTTCGCGGTCCAGTCGGTGGACCAAGCCGGTGCTGGCAGCAGGGCATCGCCGGCGGGACCGAGGAAGGTTTTGGCATCGGCAAGCCCTGGAGGTGGCGGGCCTGGATCGACCGCAGGCAGGTCGGGAAGCGTTGGCAAGGCTGCGGGGGCTGGCACGGGTTGCCAGCGCCAGGCGAGTCGCGGCAGGGCGGTACCGTCGGCCGAACCCTCGTAGCGCAACGTCAGGCGGGCGGCGCCGGCGAGCAGCAGGGTGATGAGCGTCAGGAAGCCGAGCCGGCGCAGGCGGCGACCGCGCCGGTGCAGGGCCCAGCCGAGGCTGAGCAGCAGGGCGGCGAGCAGGCCGAGGGCGAGGCAGCCGATCGAGCGGGCGACATGATCGGTAGCGAGCAGCCAGGCGGCGGGCGCGGCGGTGCCGACCAGGACAAGCAGGGTGAAGAGGCGCATGGCGGGGATACGTGCGCGGCGGTCAGCTGCGGCGCAGGATGCCGTCGCTGAGGATGCGGGCACGCAGGCCGCCGTGGCCCTTCATGGCCTCTTCAGCGCCTTCGGCGAAGGCTTGATTCATCCAATAACAGGGGGTGCTTTCCTGGGTGCCGTAGAAGCGCACGCCCTGAACTTCAAACTCGCGGCCGATGAGGGCGTTCAGGTCGACGCCCTCGGTGATCAGGTTGCGGCGGAAGACCGAGGGCGGCACGCCGGTGATGCCGAACTGCGCGCACAGGCGTTCGTAGACCTCGTGGGCAAAGAAGGTGACCTGGCCCTTGTAGTCCTCCTTGTAGTCGAAAAAGCGGTCGCCGACGAGGCCCTTGCCGGCGACGCACTCGACCTGCTCGACTTCGAGCATGGGCGCCTTGCCCGGGGGCAGGCCGTGGTGGCCGAAGTAATTGTGTTCCGGCGAGAGGTAGAGGTGCAGCAGGCGCATGACCGGCTGCAGCATGCGGTCAGCGCGGGCGAATGCAAGCGCGCTCAGGCGAGGATCTCGTGCAGAACCTTGCCGTAGCTGATCGGCACCGGGCGGTTGGCGACGTCGCGCACCTCGGTGTCGTGGCGGATGCCGAGCAGGTGGTACATCGTCGCGGCGAGGTCGTCGGGCTTGACCGGTTTTTCGGCGGGGTACTCGCCGTTCTTGTCCGAGGCGCCGTGCACATGGCCGCGCTTGACGCCGCCGCCGGCGAGCAGGGCGGTGTAGCACTGCGGCCAGTGGTCGCGGCTGAAGTTCTTGTTGATGCGCGGGGTGCGCCCGAATTCGCCGACCCAGACCACGAGGGTGGTGTCGAGCAGGCCGCGCTCGTCGAGGTCGTTGAGGAAGGTGGGCAGGGTCTGCTCGGTCATCGGCATGTGGTAGGCATCAATGATCGGGAACATGCGGGTGTCGTTGAAGCCGTGGGTGTCCCAGCCGCCAGCGCTGGTGCTCTGGCCGCCGATGCTGGGCGCGAAGTTGACGGTGACGAACTTCACCCCGGCCTCGACGAGGCGGCGGGCGAGCAGGCAGCTCTGGCCGTAGGCGGTGCGGCCGTAGGCATCGCGCACCTTGTCGGGCTCGCGCGACAGGTCGAAGGCGGCGCGCAGCTTTTCGCTGTGCAGCATGGCCAGGGCCTTCTCATAATACCCCTCGATGCCGCGGGCCTCGGCCGAGACATCCATCAGGCGGGTCTGGGCGTCGACGAGTTTTTGCAGTTCGCGACGAGCGCTCAGGCGCTCGTAGCTGAGGCCGGGCGGCAGGCTCAGTTCGGGCAGGGCAAAGTCGGGCGCGCTGGGGTCGCGCAGGACGAAGAAGGGATCGTGCGGTTTGCCGAGGAAGCTGGCGCGCTGGCCGGGAGTGAAGGAGCCGTCGCTGACGGTCCAGGGAAAGCTGGCGGCGGTGGGGATGTCGCCCTGCACCGGCGCGAGGCGGTCGACCACCGAGGCGTAGGCGGGGAAGAGGTCGGGCGAATCCTTCAGGCGCTGGTCGTCGCTCGGCGGCGCGTGGCCGCTGAGCGCGTAGTAACCGGCGCTGTTGTGATTCTTCATCGTGTGATGCATGGACCGGATCAGGGTGACCTTGTCCATGATCTTGGCGGTTTTCGGCAGGCGGTCGGAGACCTGGATGCCGTCGGCGCTGGAGCGGATGGGCTTGTGGAAACCGCGGATGCCCTCGGGGGCGTCCGGCTTGAGGTCGAAGGTTTCCAGGTGGCTGGGGCCGCCCCACTGGAAGAGGAAAACGACGGACTTGGCGCGGGCGATGAGTTTGTCGGCGCCGGCGAGGTCGTTGGCGCGCAGCAGGCGCGGCTGGGTCAGGCCGAACAGGCCCAAACCGCCGGCCGAAAGCAGGCGGCGGCGCGACCAGGGGGCGGGGGAGCAGGAGCCGATGGGATCCAGGGGCATGGCAGGGTTACGCCCGGGCGGCGGGCGATGTTGCGGGGCGTGGGCAGCGGGACCACCTGGGGTGCGTCATGGGGAAAGCGGCAGGATTTCGACAAATCCCGGGGCTGTTTGCAGGTTCTTGGCAGGCTCGCCACGGTATTTCGGCAGGCGGGGCAGATCGAAGACACCGAAGCCTCTTCCCAAATGCTCGATGAATAAGCCGGAGAACTTGCCTTTGCGCGTCATCTTGATCCCAAAATTCGTGTCAGTGAGCCTGAACTGACCACTGAACGTGCCAGTGCTCGGTGTGACAACTACCTGCAACTGGTCGGCGCTGGCGGCGGCTCCAACAGTCACTTTATGCTTGGCATCGAAGGCAAGCGTGGTGCTGAGCCGGTCCTGTTGGAGGCTGGTCAGCGCGATGGTTTGGCTGAATGTTAACTGCGCCACGGGTTCAAGTTTGATGGGTAGACGCAAGAGGAGATGCCCCGGGGAGGGAGGTGTGTGCAGACTTCCTTGAATCAATCGGGGGTGACTGGCGAATGACGGGTATGGTTTGTGGCTCGCCCAGTCCAAGATTCCGTTCAATGTTGCCGGAGTCGAAGTGACATCGTGAAGCTGATCCACAAGCAGGCTTTGCGGGTTTGCATCTGTGTGCGCGTAAAAATAGGCCTGGCCATGCTGACTTATTGGGGACGACGCCGTGACTGAGCTGCCGTCGGCCAGTCGCGCAACCCAGATGGCCAAACCAGTGTTGCGAATGACTGTCTGGGCATGGCCGTTGCCCTGCGGGTAATATGCTACGCCTTGAAGTACGTCGGGCATGTCAATGCGTGCATTCCAATAGCCCACGTGGGAATTGCATGGATTCCCCGCCGACCATGGACTCCGATAGCCCTGAATGGCGGATAGCAAGGTTTGGTATGTGGAACCGTTGGAGTTCAAGAGACGCAGATCACCTTCAATGGGTGCATCGGCGACGGGCAACCGGAGGGTGATGACCAATCCGGTGGATGGCTTTTTGAGAGTCAGCAGTTGAGCGGTGGCATGCGACCCGCCGGGTTGCCACTCCAGAATGCCTTTGAGGGGGAGACGGGCCTCCATCAGTCTCAGTACCCCACTGCAGACTCCGGTGGGTGAAACCTGGAGTGAAAGGATGCCTCCATAGTAAGAACGCTCGACCCTGCCGACAAATGAACCCTGCACGGCATCGGGCAGGGCGACGACCTGCACCGGCAGGGTTACGGCCGGCGAAGCCCCGGCCGGATGCAGGGCTTGAAGGGTGACCTGAAAGTCGCCGTGGCGCGTGGGTCTCCCGGAGAGCAGGCCGGTCGTGCTGTCGAGCTTGACACCCGGCGGCAGGCCGGTGGCTTTGAAGCGCACGGACGAGATGCTGGCCGCAAGGGCGTGATGAACTGCGGCACCAACCGACCAGGGGCCGAGACTTTCATCAAGCAGTCGCGGCCGTTCAGTGACTGTCACTTCACAAGTGGCGGCCATTCGGGTGATGCCGCCGAGGCTGAGGGTCAGGGTGTATGAGCCCGCATCCTCAGGGCGCGCCGCGCTGATGCGAAGCGCGTTGCTGCGGCTGCCGTTGATTCGATCATCATCCAAGAGGGGCAAGCCATCCTTGTGCCACTGCGGGACGGCTCCATCGCCCCAGAACTTGCCTGCCAGTTGGAGGTTGCCACCTGCCATCACCTGCGCGGTGCTGGACACCGGTTCGTATACCATCAGGCGCGCCGGAGCGGAGGTGAGGCTGCCGCCATGGCCGTCGAGGACTTTTACCGTGTAGTCGCCCGCGTGCGATGCGGTCACCAAGGGAATGCCCCAAGCGGGTTCGCGGGTGGTGGCCTGGCGCTTGGAGCCCTTCTGCCACTGGAAGGTCATGGGGCCGAGGCCACTGACGCCCAGGTGGAAGGCGGCGGCCTCGCCCAGTCGGACGAGCTGGTCCTGGGAGGGGGAGTCGATGGTCAGCGGCGATGACTCGGTCTGCGCCAGGAGCGTGAGTTGCAGGGTGACTTCCGGTTTCGTCGGATCGTTGCTGCGCACCTTCAGCAGGGCGGTGCGCAGCCCCGCCTCTGGGGCCCGGAACGTGAGGGTGCAGGTTATGGAGTCGCCACGGGCCAGAGTTTGGGCAGGAGGTGCCTGCAAACGGACCTCGTCGGCGTGTGTCCCCTCCACACTCAGGGCGATGTCTGCCAGAGCCAGACCCCCCATGTTGCGCAGCGTGAGCGTGCGACTGACCTCGCCACCGACCACGGTCCTGCCAAAATCAAGATTTTCCGCCACGGGCTGCCCTTGCCAGCGGATGTCCATGGCGCCGAGTTGGGTCGCCTCAAGACGCTGATTTTGCCGGCTCCAGCGCCAGAGGCGGCTGCCGTCATGGCTGAAGGCGGCGATGCGGGAGGCTTCCCCGAAAGACGCGAGCAACTCTCCCGTCCGACCATCAAAGAGACGGTTCTCGCCCACCGCCAGCGAGCCATCCGGGCTGATCGTTTCAATGACTTCGGCAAAGACGACGGTGGGGGCGCCAAGAGAGGGTAGGGCATAGCGATGGTTTTTGGCAAAGACCGCGTCCTCCTGCCGGGTCAGCCAGACGCGCGCGTCCGCGCGCTCCGCCAGCAGCGCCACCGGCAGGACCTGGGGCTTGCCAAAGCCCGAGCCGGCAAGCGGCAAACGCACTAGGCGGCAACTGCGGTTGTCTTGGAAACTGTGCTGGCTCCAACCCCAGAGCTCCTGCTTCAAGCGCGAGGCGGTGAGGCCCGCGAGGTCCATCCCCTCCAGGTTCCGAACGCTGCGGGGATTCGCATCACCCTGGCGCAGTTGCAGGAGGGTGGGGCCGTTGCCGGTCCGCCCATCGGTGATGCAGGCGAGACCGGACCGGGTCACGGTGAGATGATCCCCCTCGCTGGCGTAGCCTGCCGCAGGAATCTGCCAAGTGGTGAGGCTGTCCGAAATCGGCAACGGCCGTTGCCAGAGTTGCCGGTTCCCGGCGCTCAAGCCCCAGAGGGATTCACCATCGGGTGCCAGTGCCAGCCGGGTTGTGGCTGGTGGCAGCGGCACCTCGGTCCGCAATTCGCCGGTGAGGCTGTCAAGCACCTGAAGGCGATCGCTTCGCAGCAGTGCATACATTTCCGGCCGGTCAGGATGCGCGAGCAGGTGTTGCATCTGCCAGCCTGCCAGTTCGAGCGAGACCGGAACCTGGACGCTAACTGGATCATCGGGGCTCGTGGTGGAGCGGATCTCCAACCAGCCCAAGTGATTGCCTGGAGCCCATCCCGGGTCGGAGGCGTTGACGGTGAGGTGGGTCGAGCCGCCGCCTGGGAGGGTGCCAGAGGCGGGGGTGATCGTGAGCCAGGTGGGAGGCAGGGCTTCGAGGAAGGCGCGCATCACCGCGGCGAAGGTTGCCTTGTCAGCTCTGCCGTCGTTGACTTCGGGTGAGATGGCGAAGACGACATGATAGGCGCGGGTCTTGCCTGCAAGCCCGTGGACCCTGTGATGATCGTACCAGTATGGAGCACTTGGAGAAGTCGGCATCTCATGATCGAGACCGGCGTGCTCCGGCACAATGAAGATGTGATTGAGCGAAGGCCGGCCAGGGGTGTAGGCGCTTTGACAGAAGCCCAGATGTCCCTGCAGTTGCAATTCCAAGATTTCTCGAGTCAATTTCAGTTCGCTGGACTCCTTCCCACCGATGGTCACTTGACCGAGTTCGTCCAGGTCGGCGGCCATCACCCAGAGGCCGTCGAGTTTGTGGGTGAAATAGCGAATCGCGTGTTTCCCGTAGGTGGATTGCAAAATTTGGCCTTTGGAATAGTTCAGCGAGTAGCCGTTCGAGAGCCGTATGACATTTACGGTTGTGGAAAGATCACTCCAAGGCATGAGCATGGTTCCAGACGTGCCGCCCGGGAAATCCACGATTCCGGGAATGTTTTCGGTGATGGTTCCCACCCGTGCTTGGACCGCCTCCAGCACATGCTCAAGGGCGGGCGGCGCGCTGGTCTCCTCAAAATTTTCCACGCTCCACGACAGGCTGCGTTGGCCGGAGTTGTGCAGTTCCAGGGAGAGTCCAGCGGAGGTCTCGTTCTCCAATCGGAAGGTTAGGCTGCCGGGATTGACCTGAAGTGTCCCTGGGATGATGCCTTCCGCTGAAATCGGCACCCGCAGTTCTCGTTGGGCGGGATCATTGGTGTGCAGGATCAGGTTGGTGTCCCAGATTTGATCGTCGATGGGAGTGTAGCGGACGGTCAGTACAGCGCGCTCGCCTTTGCTCAATTGCAGGGGGAAGGTGGTGGCGCAGGTGAACTCCTGCCCGGGCAGGGTGATGCCAGTGATCTCCAGCGTCTCGCTGCCGCCACTCATCACCGAAACGGCCAGGGTGCGGCTGCCGCCCCGAAGTGCCCCGAAGTCCAGCAGAGGGGTTTCCAGGATGGCGGCCGGGCTGGCTTCGATGTCCAACTCAACCGGCAAAAGCAGTGACGTTGGTCCTGTTGTGTCCTGAATTTGGAAAACGATCCCGGTGATGTGCACACCTGGTGGCAGGTTGCGCGTGGCGGTTTCCAGACGGAGATTGACGAAACCACCCGCGGGTACGCTGCCCGAGGCTGGCGAGAGGCTGGCAGCAAGCGCGGGAGTTGTTCCTGGCTGCCACGCAGGCAACGGCGTGGGAGTGCTCCAGTCCAATGCGACGTCGCCCGAGTTCTGAAGTGTGAACTCCGCCCGAGCCGGGGTCGCTTCGGTGGTGGCGAGCCGCAACCTTTCCAACGGCTCATCGTCCTGCATCAGATGCGCCTCGGGTCTGCCCAGACCATTGCCTTTGACAGAAACTTTCTTGATGGAGCTTCCGAAGCTGTCCGACTCGATGCTGAGCAAGCCGGAGAAGGTTCCGGCTGCGGCGGGATGAAAATGCACCTGCAGCGTCGTGGAAGCACCGGGTGCCAGGCGATGGGGAAGCGTAAGCTCTTGGCAGCTGAATGCTTCGGAGGACAGGGATAGCGAGTCCACCGTCAGGGGGGTGATCCCCTGATTCTCCAAAACCAGATTCAAGGAAGCTGTCTCGTTTCTCGGCGTGTCGGGGAAATTCAGCAGGGTTGTGGAAACGGCGAGCAAGGGTTCAGCCACGACGTGAACGGTCACGGGTAGTGTAACGGAGTTGACGGCACTTTGGAAGGCCGCTTCCGCAAGGTAGGTTCCTGCGGGGAGGGAGGTTGCGTTGGTCCGAATCGGAACCATCGAGGAGGTTGATACCACCCCGCTGTGCGACATTAGAAAGATGGCGCCTTCCAGCGTGGGGCCGAGAATGTTGAGGAATGCATCCATCAAGTCTGCAGTTTCCGCATCCGTCACCAGACGTCCGTTATGACTTGCGAACAGCAGGTAGTAGAGGCGCGTGCTGTTCTCCAGACCGAACACCCGGTGGGCATCGTCATCCGTCGACAAGGCATAGTCATGCCCGATGGATTCATTGCTCTCGACAATGATGAGATGATTCACCGACGGATCGCTGCCGGCGCCATGTACTCGTTTGACAAAACCGGAGTAGTGCCGGCCGTGTTTCGTCTGCTGCAAAACGGTGGCGCTGACCGCACCCTCGCCATCGGCACCCAGGCCGCCGGCAATGCGAAATTCACCGACGTCCACATCTGCTGCGAGTACGAAGAGTCCGTCGGTCTTGCTGGTGAAGTAGTTGCCCCCCGAGGCGGCGAAGACTGGACTGCTGGTGATTTTCCGATCAGAATATGGCAGGTTAGCGCCCTTGCTGAGGTTGGTGAAGATCAGATTGCCTTCGTCGAACATGTCGTCACCTCCATCCGTGATGCTGAAGCCGGTGACACCGTCGGTGAAGGAGTGGCGATCGGGGATTTTTTCGGCCAGCGTCAGCGCCGAAGTGGCAAGTCTGGACTGGACCTGTTGCAAAGAGGGCACGGGGGCGGCGGGCACAGGATCGCCATCGGGAGGGGAGTAACCCAGGAATCGATTCAGGGTGGCGTTCCAGGTGTAATTGCCGAAGCCCGTATTTGTCAGGGTGAGGGTTTCCGTTTTTGTGCTCCCCGCCGCCACTGTCATGACAAATGGGCTGGGGTTGACGGCCATCAAGGGTCCCGGGTTGGCCGTTCCCGTGAGGGGGATTTGCACCGTGGGCGATGCAGGATCATTGCTCGAAAAGCGCAGGGTGGCCGTGTGGCTTCCGACGACTACGGGGGCGAAGTCCACCTCCATCAAGCCGGTGCTTCCAGGAGCCACAGTCAGGTCGCCGCCGGCGTAGGTGAAGGCGGAAGAGCCATGGATGACTTGGGAAGAAAGAATCAGCGGCCCCGCGCCCGTGTTCTTCACTTGAAGAAATCGCGATGTGCTTTTGCCATCAAGCACCTGTCCGAAGTCGAGCGGGGCCTCCGAGACCTGCAGGCGTGGAACCGGGCGCATGCTGATTTCCGCATAGAGACGCACAGTTGGCTGTTCGGGGGAGTTCGTTGCCAGTTTGAGATTGGCGCGCAGACTTCCCGCGACGAAGGCGGTCGTGGGAGGGGCGGTAACCGTCACATTCACCGATTGCCCGGGAGCAATCACACCAGAGGAGGGAGAGGCCTGCAGCCAGGACGGCTTCAATCGCTGTCCGGCCTCATCCAATAGCAAGGCCATGAGATTCTGGGCAGCCGTGCGGCTGACCAGAGAGCCATAACTTTTATAAACAGGGGCGTATGGCGTCGGAATCGCGGTGGAAAACGTCAAATGAAAGAGGGTGCCTGCTCCGGGGCGCAGTTGAACGACATGGTTCGCGTTGTTCGCGGAGGAGGGTGGGGTATGAGACAGGTAGTGCTCGGCGGGCAGGATGACCAGATGGTTCAGGGAGGACGTGCAGTCGTTGTTGATGTTGTTGGACGAGTGATTTCGCATCAGCAGACCCAGGTAGGGTTGACCGTTGTGGCTGAGACTGAGGATCTCAATGTTCCATCGTGCTTGGTTGCGGGGAAAGAGATTGCCCGTGATGCGGAATTCTTCCACGTCGCTCAGATCCGCGGCGAACAGGAACAGTTTCGGGTGGCTGCGGGTGAGGTAACGGCCGCCCTGGCCAAGCTGGGGGTGACCAAGCGCGGTGTCTGAGTAGGGCAGATAATCCTCGGGGTGGCTGGCCAGATTGGTGCTGAATTGGGTGTGACGAAACACACCTCCGTCGCGACGCCAGTCATTGAAAAAATGGGTGCCTGCGTTGCTGGAGATATTGATCGCGTTCGGAATCTTCGCAATGAGTGCGTCCATTACAAAAGAATGGGTGATCCGGGCGACCTGATTCTCCAGGGGTTCCTCATTTTCCGCCTGCCATTCCAGCGGGACATCCCCCGTGTTCGTGAGAGTGACCGTGCGGGTGTTGTCATCGAGCACGCCGAGTTCCCCCGTGTATTGCAGAGAGTCGGATACGATGTGAACGGAAGGGCCTGCGTAGGCCGTTCCCGTCAGAGGCAGACTGACGCTCGGGTTCGCGGGATCATCGCTGTTCAGGGTCAGGAGTTCGGAGGCGTCACCGACCTGCCTGGGCTGCCAGGTGACAATCAGGGTTTGGCTTGTACCGGCCGGGAGGGTTAGTGGCAGGTTCGGGCCGGTGACGGTAAAATCTGCGCCGGTGAGGATGGCGGGCTGCAAAGTGAGGGAGGTGGCGCCAATGTTGCGCAGGACGAGCAGCCTTTGGGACTGGCCACCAGTGGCGACTGCACCAAAATCCAAATGCTGCTGTTCGACGACGAACAGCGGCTGGACGAGGCTCTCCAAAATGGCGGGAATTCTGAACGGACGAAACACACCGGAGATGACTTCCTCGGTAAAATCCAAGTCGATCCTCTGTGCAGTGAGTGGATATTGCCGCAAGTAGGTTGCTTGGAGTTCGACTTCCTGGCCGGGGGGCACACTGCCTTCGGAAGGCACAATCGTGACTTCCCATGTTGGGCTGTGTCTGAGGCGGAAAGAGGAGGTGTCGGCCCCCACATTTTTCAGCCTCAGGGTGGCATGAACCGGAACCCCCTGAACGGTTCTCAACATCAGCATCTCGCCCTGCGCGACCAAGCGTCCGCCTGCACGGGCGACCGCGCGCACTGGAAGGGTCAGGCTTGGCTGACTGCGATCATTGCTGGCGCAGATGAGATTGCCGCTGAAATCCCCAGCGATGGCAGGTGCGAATTCAACGCTCAGTTCCGTTGATTCTCCCGGGTTGAGGGTCAGGGGCAGTTGGCGAGTGAGTCGATAGGCCGTGCTCGGCAATGAGAGGCCGAGTAGTTTTAACGGTTGGTTGCCTTGATTGGTAAATGTCAGAGCCTGCCGACTTTCGTGACCGGCCAAGGTATCCGGAAACTCTAGGACTTCCTGTTCGAGTTGGATCCCGGGCCCGCCTCGGACGGTCATTTTCAAGGGGACTGTGACGGACTGCCCGTGGTAGAGATCCCGGATCGCAAGGGAACTGTGGCTCGTGCCAGCGGGTTGGTGGTCGGCATGAAAGCGTATCATCACTTCCTGTGTGCCGTTAGGCGGGATTTCGCCCGATGTCGGCATGGCGGACCACCAGGCCGGTGGTTCACTCATCCAGTCCAGCAACTGGCGGAGGAAGCGTTTGGTGGTGCTACGCAGGTTGTTCGCGCTCTGAGAAAGAATGCCGTCTGAGAAGCAGGCGAATTTGGAGGATCCGGCCTGCGCCACCACGATGGCGTGATGGTTGGGGTGGCCACTGACCACATCCAGGCCGATGGATCGCCCCGGGTTGGCAGAATATAGCCAGCGCCCTCCGCGTGCCATGGAATGAATCCCAGATGTGATTGGATGCTCAAGCAGAGTGCTGAACCTTGATGTCGTTTCGTCATTGACGCGGGTTGCACCGATCCGATCCAGCAAGGATTGGCTCAGAGGCAGTTGCAGCCACGGCATGAAGATCACGTTCATGCCCTGAGTGACGGCTGACTGGATCGCCGCCCATTCCGCAGGCTTGGCAGTCGCCATTCCGTCATCCACGATGAAAAGGTCGATGTCCTTCAGGGAAGCATTGGTGATTGGCGGGGATAGGAGGGACAGCTTGCTGCCCCGTGCCAGAATCTCCTCTTTGAATTCTTGGCCTCCCTGGTCGAAATGGGATCTTGGGGAATTATAACCCACTTTATAAACAGGGTATCTGCCTCCCACGACCAGAGGCCTGCGTGTGACTTCGCCCTGTTGAAGATTCCACTCTAGCGTTCCTGTGCCTGTGTTCGTCAACTTCAGGGTCTGGGTGGTGCTGCCTCCGGAAAAAAGCTCCGTGTGGAGCTGCGCCGGGCTCGTTTGGAGCCTTGGCAGGCCAAGGGTGAAATCCACGTTCGTCTGCTCCGGTGGCAATGACAGCGTCTGCTTCGAACTGCGCGCATATGAAGGCTTTTTCACGGCCCAGACTTCGTAAACGCCCTCCACCACCACAGTCTGGTAACGACCGTCGGGCCCAGTTTCGACACTGCCGGTGCGCGGGCCGGTGTAATGAACTTCAGCGGTCGCCACGGGTTCCCCCGTGACCGCGTCCGTGACCTGGCCGGCAAAGTGTGAGCTGACGCCGATCAGGATGGGCAGGTCGTAGCTGAGGCTGACCTCAGGCAAGCCGTGGCTGACGACCAGTCGCATGACCAGGCTTTGCGGCGTGGGGGCCTCGGCCGCCACGCTCAAGGCCAGGGGCGTGACCTCCATCACTTCACCCGCCTCCAAGGCATCCAGGGTGGCTTCCGGGAGCGTGAGTTGAACGCCTGCGGCGGATTCCGGCAATTCAAGCCGCACACGGATGTCACGGCTGTCTTCGGTGCCCCGGTTCATGAGGGTCACGTTCAGTTGCAAGGTTTCGCCCGCGTTGAGGATACCATCGCCGTTGCCGCCTACGCTGTCATCCCAGGTGCTGGCGATGACCGCCGGATACGCCCCAGGGGCATTTTGCAGCATGCGGTGCAGGTTCAGGCGTCCTCCGGTCGCGCATTTGCCATTCAGGGACGTCAGAGGATCGACATCGGCCAACAGGCGTTCCTTCAACTCGGCGGCGCTGTAGAGAGGGTGGTGGGCCTTCAAGACCGCCAGCGCACCAGTGACATGCGGGGTGGCCATGCTGGTGCCGCTTTTGAAGCCGTATTTGCCGTCCGGCAGGGTACTGTAAATCTCGCTGCCGGGCGCGGCGAGATCGACCGAGACAAGACCGTGGTTGGAATAATCCGCCAGCCAATCCTGCCGCGTCGTGGCGGCCACGGAAATGATGTTCCAGGAGGGATAGGCGGAAGGATATTGCGGGTTGATGTCGGTGTTTGACGACGTATTTCCTGCCGCGGCCACGAAGAGCATGCCTGCGCTGCCCGCGTCATCGATGACACTCTGGAGAGCGAGCGACGAACTGGAACTGCCCCAGGAGTTCGAGGTGAGGACCATTTTTTGGTGAGTGGCGTAGGCGATGGCTTCCACCGCGTCAGACGTAGCGCCTGTGCCAGAGGCGCCTAGAAATCGCAAACCCGCGAGGGACACCTCCTGGGCCACACCGGTGACACCGATGCCGTTGTTCCCCACGGCCCCAAGGGTACCCGCCACATGTGTGCCATGCCCATTGGGATCGTCGAGCACCGCGTCATCGCTGTAAAAGTCCCAGCCGTGAATGTCATCGACATAGCCGTTACCGTCATCGTCGAGGCCATTGCCCGGGATCTCGTCGGGGTTTCTCCAAACGTTCGCCGCCAAGTCCGGGTGGTGAATGTCCAGGCCGCTGTCGATGACGCCGACCACCACCGCCCGCGAGCCCTTGTGGATGGCCCAAGCTTCGGGTGCGTCAATGTCCGCGTCGGCCACTCCGTTCAACAGGCCGGTGTTGTGCAGTCCCCACAGTTCCGTGTAGGATGGATCATTGGGGGTGGAGTTGTCGGTGAATACCAGGCTGTCCGGCTCGGCATGATGCGCCGGCGACGCGTCCTTCGCATCGGCAGGGAAATCCGCTTCAAACGACGCGATCAGCTTTTCCACCGCCTCCAGGGCTGCCGCACCCTCGCCGTTGACGGCCACGAGGTGGATGCCGGAAAGCACCTGGCTCCGGCGCAACTTCCAGCCACGCCGTTCCGCCCAGGTCCGCACCTGTTCGGTCGTCATGCCGGCGGGAAACTTCATCAGGGCGTGATCCGCCACGACAAATTGCCTGTCCAAGACGCGGTCTCCTTCCGCCTCGCGCAGGATCTCTTCACGAATCAGCGGGTACTTGAAGTGCGGCACCTGCCAAAGCCGGCGCTCACGGACCTGCTTGGTGTCCGGCAGCGGCTGCACCCGGGTTTCCAGCCGGGTCGCCCCGGCAAGCAGGGCCGGGTCGGGCCGCGATTCGTGGGCTGTCGCTACCGCGGGCTCCGGCGAGGTCGCCTGCGCGGGCTTTGCCACAGCTTCAGCCCGCGCTTGGCGGGGGTTGGCGCCGGCAGGCGCGGCGGCCTGGGAAGGCAGGCTTGGGCCGGGTTGATCAGGTGCCGTGCGATTCTTTTGTACCGTCCACAAAATCGTCACGCAGAGCAGGCAGAATAGCATCAAGGTTCGGAAGCTCCGCGCTGAGAAATTCATACGCTTCCTGTCTAGGTCGAAGAGTGCGGGGGCGCCACCCTCTTTTTTCCGAATTCACCCGAAGCATGCGGATGTGCGACACCTGCCGTGGCTACCTGGAGCGCCGGTTCGAAGGCTGCAGCCGGTCGTGGGCGGCCTTGACGTCCCAGCCGCTGGCCTGCAGGGCGGCGCGGGCGGCGTCGCGGCTGCAGCCGGTGAGTTCGACGAGGATGCGCAGGGCGCGATCGCGCAGCTTCACGTTCGAGGGGTTGAGGTCGACCATGAGGTTGCTGATGACCTTGCCGGCGCGGGTCATGGCCAGGGTGGTGATCATGTTGAGGACCAGCTTGGTCGCCGTGCCCGCCTTCAGCCGGGTCGAGCCGGTCAGCACTTCGGGACCGACGTCGGGGGCGATGACGAGGCGGGGTTTCCATCCCGAGCGGCCGAGTTGGGCGACCGCCGACTTGAGCGCCGGATTGAAGCAGAGCAGGATGGTGAAGGCGCCGCGGCGGTTGGCTTCATGCAGGGCGCCCCAGACGAAGGGAGTGCGACCACTGGCGGCGATGCCGATCAGCACGTCGTCCGGGCCGAGACCGCGGTGGGTGATGGCGGTGGCACCGGCCTGGACGTCGTCTTCCGCGCCCTCGACCGCGCTCCAGAGGGCCTGGCGACCGCCGGCGATGAGACCCTGCACCTGCTCGCGCGGCGCGCGACAGGTCGGCGGGATCTCGCTGGCAGCGAGCACGCCCAGTCGGCCGCTGGTGCCGGCACCGGCATAAAACAGATGGCCACCACTGCGGAAGGCGCGTGCCACCTCGGTGACGGCGCGGGCGATCGCGCGTTTTTCCTGGCGCAGGGCATCGGGGATGCCGGCGTCCTCGGCGAGCATGAGCTCGATGCCCTGAGCGGGCGACAGACGATCCAGCTTCAGCGAGCGCGGGTTGCGGTGTTCGGTGGGCGACCGGGTGAGCAGGGCGAGGTCGGCAATGGCGACGGGCAGGGTCAGGGCGCCGGCGGGAGGGGCGGGCGCGGGGCGGGTTTCGTCGTCCCAAGCCGCGCGCGCCAGGGCGACCGCGCCGGTGACTGAGGGTTTTTTCAGCGGTGCCAGACGCGCCCCGGGCCGGTGCAGGCGGATGCGCCGGCCGACATCGCGCAGGAAGCCGGGGTTCTTCAGCAGCACGCCGCCATTGAAGACGAAACGCACGGGCTCGTCAGCATTGGCGAGCTGGTCGGCGCAGGCGCAGGCATCCTCGGCGAGCATGGCTGCGGCCTCGTCGAGCAGGCTGGCGGCGAGGGCATCGCCCCTGCGGGCAAGGGCGAAGACGGTCACGGCCAGGCCGGCGATCTCGGTTTTTGGAGCCTGCACGGACCACGGGATGAGGTCGTCGGGCTCGTTGAACTGCAGGGCGTGCAGCAGGGCGGCACCGAGCCGGCCGAGCCGGCCGTGGCGGTCGAGGTCGGCCATCACCGCGCGCAGGGCACGCAGACCGATGTCGCAGGCGCTGCCGCGGTCGCCGATGACATGGCCGCGGCCACCGACCTTGGCGGTGCGACCGTCGGCCGCGCGACCGAAGCAGCAGGAGCCGGTGCCGCTGAGCACCAGCACTTCGACCGCGGCGCGTCCGCGCTCCGGGGCGGCGGCGAGGGCGGTGTCGAGGTCGCTGGTGGCCAGGCAGGGCAGGCCGGGCCAGACCCGGCCGGCGGCGCGGCGCAGGCGTTCGCGATCCGTCGCGGTGCGCACGCCGGCGAGGCCGAGGCAAACGGCGTCGGGTTGGCGCGGCAGGGCGGCGGCCAGGTCGCGCAGGTGCCAGAGCAGTTCGCGGTCCGAGAGCAGCGGCAGCACGGCTGGACCGCGCTGGAATTCCGCAAGGGTGTGCCCGTGGGCGTCGGTCAGCAGGACCGAGGTGCGCGTGCCGCCGCCTTCGACGCCGAGGTAACAGGGCGGACGGGAGCGGCGGGGAGCCTGGGGCATGGCGAGCCCAGCATATCCGCAGTCGCGCCTTCTGGCAACGTCCGTACGCGGTTTCAGCCGAGCAGGGGCAGGGTGCGCTTTTGTTCGGCGCTGGCGAAGGCGGTGTCGACGATTTGCTGGCCGATGCGGCTGATCTCCAGGGTCAGCGGCCCGATGAGTGGCGCGCCGGTTTCGAGGTGGTGCAGGACGTGCTCGATCGGGTTGCGGTTGGGGGCTGCAAGGGGGTCGACAGGCACTTCAAAACCCTCCGGCCGGGCGCGGGTCTGCACGCGCAGCGTCCGCGCGTAGTCGTAGCAGGAGATCGTGCCGTCGGTGCCGCGCAGGACAAAACCGCACATCGGCTGCGGCTGATGCGTCCAGGGATCGGTGAAGGTGCCCCAGCGGGTTTCAGTCTTGCTCAGGCCGGCGGCGTAGCGGATCACCGCGACGCTGTGTTCATCGACCTCCAGCCCCTCCGGGCGGTGCCAGGTGCAGGTGACTTCCAAGGGCGATTGGCCGCCCAGATGCCAGGTGCCGAGGGTGGCGCCGTAGCCCATGTAGTCGAGCAGCGAACCGCCGCCCTGCGCCGCACTGTAGAACCAGCTCGCCGCCTTCTCCGCGGCCGACGGCTCCTTCTCCAGCTTGTCGGCGCCGTGACAGAGTGGGCCGCGGTTGCCACCGTGGTGATGAAATTCGAAGACCTCGCCAATGAGACCCTCCTGAATCAGCCGGTGGGCGGTCTGCTGGCCGGCATCCCAGACCAGCGGCCAATTGACGGCCAGCAGCTTGCCGGTGCCCGCCATCGCCGCCGCCATGGCGTCGGCCTCGGCCAGCGAGGCGGCGTAGGGTTTCTCCATGAGCACATGCACGCCGTAGGGCGCGACCTTGGCGACCCATTCGCCATGCCGGGAGGCGGCGGGACAGAGCAGCACGAGGTCGGGTCGCGTCTGTTCCAGGCAGGCCTGGTGATCGGTGAAGACCTGATCCGGCCCGAGCCCGAAGTGGCGCGCGGCGTCGACCATGCGTTCAGGGTGTTCATCGGCGATGCCCACCAGCTCCACGGCCGGATGTTCAAAGGCCTGCCGAAGCAGGTCGCCCATGTGAAAATGATCGAAATTGATGCCTGCGATGCGCCAGCGTTTCATGCACGCGCATTCAAGGGCAGGTTCAGGCCAAAGAAAAGTCTTTCTCCATGCGTTGCGCAGGGGATTTGCCAGCAACTCACAGAGTTTTGGCAATTCCTCCCCACTCATTCACAGGTTATTCACAGCCCTTGGGGGCTTGGGAAAAAGGACTCGGGCGGCGGCGAAGCTGTCCCTGAGGTGGCACGGCTTGGGTTTCCGCTGGCACCGGGAAAAGGCCATGGAACATTGAAGTTAGCGCAGTGGAACACGGCGATTCCGTCACCGGAACAGCGCCGGGAACAACGCGGCCTTGCGTCGAGCCTGTCACGTGCAAGAAAGCAGGTGGGTTGTGGATAAAAATATGCAATGCATTGATGATGAATGAATAGAGACGTAATCGCGGCGCTGGCAGGGGTGAATGGCCCGGCGACCTCGGGTCGTTCTTGGCTCGGTCACCGGTGGGTCAGGTGCCGGTCCTGTGGCGAGCCGTTTCGGGTGGCTTGGGGCGCCGAGGGAAACCGTCGTGTCAAGGAAGGAACGTTGCCGAGCGGGCCGGCGCGACCGGCTCGGCGGTTCAGGGCGAGGGGGGCTGCGGCCTGGGCGGGTTCCCGGTGTGAGCGGCTTTTTTCACAGCCTTTTCCCAGCGGTCGGAGCTTGAAAATCAGGGAAATCCGCGGCTGGCAGGGTTTGCCGGTGCTGGCCTGTGCCCAAAAAGCAGCGGCTCCGCCGGGTGAGGCGGAGCCGCGCAGGAATCGGAAGCGAAGGCTTAGGCGAAGACGCTGGTGAGCGGCTGGCCCTTGTCGGCGATGGTGAAGGGGCGTTTACTCGGGCTGTACACCACCTGGTCGAGCGGCAGGCCGAGGGCGTAGGCGATGGTGGCGTTGAAGTCCTGGATCTTGACCTTGTCGGCGACGACCTCGCGGCCCTCGGCATCGGTCTGACCGTGGACGTGACCGCCGCGGACGCCACCGCCGAACATGGCGGCGGAGAAGGCCTTCGGGTAGTGGTCGCGACCGACGTTCTGGTTGATGTCGGGCGTGCGGCCGAACTCGGTGGCCACGACGACGAGGGTTTCCTCGAGCAGGCCGCGCTGGTGGAGGTCGTCGAGCAGGGTGGCGAGGCCGCGGTCGAGGGTTTCGCAGAGTTCGGGCACGCGCACGAAGTTGGCGTTGTGGGTGTCCCAGCCGCCGAGGGAGACCTCGACGAAGCGGACGCCGCGCTCGACAAGGCGACGGGCGAGCAGGCAGCCCTGGCCGAAGGGGGTGCGGCCGTAGGCGGCGCGCAGGTCGGCGCTTTCCTCGGTGAGTTCGAAGGCCTTCAGGTCCTCGGAGCGCATCATGGCGATGGCATCGTCGTACATGTCGGCGTAGGCCTTGACGTTGCGGTGCGGGAAGGTGCTGCGGAAATCGGCATCGAGATCGGCGGCGAGGCGCAGGCGGGCGTCGAACTTCTCCTGGGTGAGGCCGGGCTGGAGTTTGACGTTCTTGAGGCCGGCCTCCGGGTTGTTGACGAAGAGCGGGCTCTGGGCGGCGGGGAAGAAGCCGGCGCCGGGGTGGCGGCTGTCGTTGCCGACGTAGACGTACTTGGGCAGGGTGCTGTTGCCACCGCCCTGGAAGACGTTCAGCCAGGCGCCCATGCCGGGGTGACGGATGGTGCCGCGCAGCTCGTAGCTGGTGTGCATCATGTAGTTGCCCTGCTCGTGCGCGCCCTGAGTGGAGCTGAGCGAGCGGAAGACGGTGCCATGGTGCATCTGGCGGGCGGTGAGCGGCAGGTTCTCGGCGAGCTGGACGCCGTCGGCGCTGGTCTTGATGGCCTGGGTCGGGCCGCCGGTCTCGGCCCCGGGCTTCGGATCCCAGGTGTCGAGGTGGGTCTGGCCACCGCTCATGTACAGATAGATGACGTTCTTGGCGGTGGCCGCCTGGCGCAGCTTCGAGGACTGCTCGAAGGCGGCGAAGGAGCGGCTGGACAGCGACTGGCCGAGCAGGCCGACGCCGAGCAGGGAGGAAGCCGTTTTGGCGGCGAAGTCGCGGCGGGTGATTTCACCGGACCGGAGCAGTTGGGTGGCGAGTTCGTGTTTCATGGCGGAGGGCGGAGGGCGGAGAGTGGAGAGTGGAGAGTGGAGAGTGGAGAGT
>CAZSBO010000020.1:10148-34949 GCA_964605265.1 uncultured Prosthecobacter sp. | reverse complement strand
CTACCCGAATGCTCCTGCAAAGGCAAGGTTTCCAATAAAGGGACAGACACTTTATTGAAAATCGGAAATGCTTGCCTGAAGACGGGGGGTGCGGTTGGGTGGAAAGATGGGGGTGCGTGTTATTTGCCTGATGGGGCTGCTGGCCGGTGGGGCCGGCAGGCTGGTGGGCGGGGATGCGGAACGGCTAGGTTTTCCAACGGGGAACCGCGCGCTGGCGGAAGGAAGGGCGGAGGCCTTTTTCATGGGGGTGGACCGCGATGGCGGGCGATTCTGGCAGGGTGGTTCGTTTGGCTTCACGCGCTCGCCGCTGGCACAGGCGGGCGAGACCGTCTTCACGCAGTTCCACGAGGGCACGGACATCGCGCCGCGGCTCCGGGACGCGGGCGGCCAGCCCCTCGACGAGGTGCACGCGATGGCGGCGGGCGAGGTGGTGCTGGCAGAGGCGCGCGGCACAAGCGGCTACGGCCATCAGGTGCTGCTGCGCCATGACTGGAGTTGCGGGCCGGTCTTCACCCGCTACGCGCACCTGGCACGGCTGACGGTGCAGACCGGCGACCGAGTACAGGCTGGCCAGGTGCTGGGCGTGCTCGGCAGTTCCGGCGGCCGCTTTGATCCCGCCCGGGCGCATCTACATGTGGAGGTCGGTCTGCTGCTCAACGCGCATCTGCCGGAGGAACGGCGCTACCGGCCTCTGAACCTGGCCGTTCTCAATCCCGAGACACTGCTGCTCGCCTCGCTGCAAGGGCCGCTGGACCTGCCCGCTCAAGTGCGCGCCCTGCCGGTGGATTTTACGATCGAGACCCCAGCCACCGGATCGCCCGACCTGCTGCGCCGTCATCCCTGGCTGGCCGTGGAAGCCGCCGCCGGACCGGCGCGTGGCTGGCGCGTGCACTGCACGGCCTGGGGGCTGCCGGTACGGTTCGTGGCGCTGGCCGAGGCGCCGGCGGTAGCACGCGTGACCTGGGTTCGTGCCTGGTCAGGCCTGCACAGCTGGCGGACCCGACAATTGCTCACGGGCGAGGGCCCGACAGCTTCGCTCGGACCACGCGGTGAGCTGCTGCTGGATCTGCTGTTCAAGCCTGCCGCACAATAGACACGAACCGGCAGGGCTCACTCCTCCGGTGGCCCGAGCTGGACCGCGCCACTTTCGGGATCGGTGTCGCCGACGGCATTGCTGAGGAAGAAACCGTAGCCGCCGCGATTCGGTCCGCGGTTGATGAGGATCCCCTGGAATTTTGGCAGGGCCTTGGCCGGCTGCGACCAGTTCGGGGTGAAGGTGCCGCTCATGGCGCCGCTGGCCTGGGTCAGCTTGAGGGCGAAACTGCGGTCGTTGGCCGGCAACTTGAGCACCTTGCTGGCAGCGACGTTGAAGTTTGTCACGAGCACCGTTTCGACGAGCCTGCCGGAGGTGAATTCCAGCACGGCGTTGCCGTCGACATCGGCGGCACCGAGACCGAGACCGATCTGCAGGTCGAGACCCTTGTCGTAAAGGGCGCCGACCCCGTCGAGCACGAGGCCATCCGGCCAGCCGTCGGTGTAAAGCTGGGTGACCGGTTTGCTGCCTTCACTGACCGCGGGGCGGAACCAAAGCAGGTCGCTGGCACCGACCTCACCGCCGGCGAAGGCGAGCGTGCCCAGGAAGCTGGCGTTTTTGGTCGAGGCTCCGGGCGTGGGCAACTGGGCAAAGACCGGGGCCTCAGCGCCAGCGACCAGGTAGCTGGAGGCCGTGATCTTGCTGCCGTCGGCCAGCAACCCCGCGAGCTTGAGGGTGCCGTTGGCGAGCAATGTCAGACTCGTGTAACCGGCCCCCTGCGGGTAGCTGGAAGCCGGGCGGTCGGGCGTCTGGGTTTTCGACGGCAGGGCAACCGTGTAGAGGCCCTGGCGCCCGGCGGCATCGAGCAGATCGGCACCGACCGGCTCGGTTTTGCTGTGGGCGGGCGGCTGGGCCAGCCCCGAGCTGACCGCGTTACCCGGACCGGTCACCTGCATGGCCAGGCCGTTGTCATCCCAAGTCATGGTCATCTGGCGGTCGAGGAAGTCGAGGGCAGGCAAGCGCATTTTGCCGTGCTGGAACCAGACGCTGCCATCGCCCTGCAACAGGGCGACAAAGCTGACGACCCTGCCGTCCATGGTGACCCTGCCACTCAGACTGCCCTTGGCCGTGGTGAGCGTGCCGCTGACCCAACCGACGGTGCCATTGCTGGCCGTCGTGCCTTGCTCCGGCAGCAGCAGGCCCTGATAGGCCGATTTGGGTCCGCCAGCGAGCACCGGGAAGGGGTTGGCGACAAAGACCGCGGTCAGGCCGGGCACGTCGGTTTCCGGCATGAGGAAGGAGGCGACATTGCCACGAACGACCGCATTCTCGGGCAGGCCGCTCCAGTGGCTGAACACATGGTTTTTCTTCGGTGTCGCTGTCAGCACAAGTCCCGTACCCGGCAGCACCATGGAGCGCTGCACCGCCTCGCCCTTGGGTCCGAGCGGAGTGGCATGGGCGGCGATGTCGGCTTTGAGAACCACCAGGCCGGCCGTGTCCGCCGCGACGGTCTCGGGCACATCACGGGTGAGGGTGAGCCAGGCGCGACGCAGGAAGATGAAGTCGCGCTCGACGGTGGTACTGTTGCCGCGCAGGTCCCAGGCGGTCACTTCAAGGGTGTTGGCCCCCTCGACAGGCGACACTTCCAAGCTGAACGGCACGGCCGGCGGCCGCAGGTTGTCGCCGAGTTCGGCGGGCAGCGGGTCGGCGCCGTTGAGGCGAACCTCGACGCGGGCGATGCCGCGGGCGTCCTCGGCCTTGCCGGTGACGAGCAGGGGCAGGCCCTGGCTGATGGGTTTGCTGGAAGCTGCGGGGGTCAGCAGGGTGAGTTTGGGGGCAAGGTCATCGTTGGCCAGGATCTGGACACTGGCGGTGGTAAACGCGCCGGCGAGGGTGGCGCCTTCGGCCGGGGCCTGCAAATTGGCGGTAAACCACTTGTTGGGCATGGCCGCGGCACCCATCAGCAGCGGCACATCCACGGTCTTGCTGGTTTCCCCCTCGGCGAACTCGATGACGGTCGAGCCGTTGGCGGGCGGGGTGTAATCGACATTGGCGACGGCAGCGGCGAAGGGAGGATTGCCAGGGTGCGCGGTGCCATCCTGAAGACTGAAAACGACGGCGGCGGGCACGGTGGCCGAGCGCGTGATCGTCAGGGTGACGCTGGCCGTACCCTGCTCGACAGTGTAAACCGGCGCGTCAAAGCTGAAGTCGAGGTCGGGCGGTGAGAAGAAGAAGGTGGCGCTGCCGGTCTCGATACCGCAGGGCCGGGAGACGGTGAGGGTGAGCGAGCCGGGGGCCGAGGCCACGACCTGATGGTTGAGCAGGCGACCGGCGACGAAGTTCGGGGTCGCACCCGCCCCTGAGGCGAGGTTTTCCGGCAGGCTGGCGGCGAGTTCGACGTTGCCATCGTAGTCGGTGAGAATCTCGCCATTGGCGTCGCGGGCGCTGATGTGGAAGGTGAAGGGCTGACCCTGCAGGGGTGTACCGACCGCTTCCAGGGAGAAGTAGGCGAGACCGGGGAAGCCGGCGGAGAACAGCGCCTCGGCGACCTCGGCGACGACGTGGGCGCCGGTGAAGTTCACCTCGGCCTGACTGGCAGCCGCGGGTGCGGCGGGGCCGAGCAATTCCAGCAGCAGGGTAGGCGTGCCGGCGAGGGTTTCGTTGGTGGTTCCCGCCGCATTGAGCAGGCGCCCCAGATCAAACAGGGCCTGATCGTCGAGGCCGTGATCGCCGACGACGGCGAAGAGCGGGTAGGGCGAGCCTGTGCGGGTCAGGCGCATGACCAGGCCCTGGCTGCCGGCGAAGCAGCCGCCGGCGCTGACGCGCAACTGGCGCGACTCAATCACGAACGCCGTGTTCTCCGGGGTGGTGACCGCGATGAGGGGTGCCGGCGCGACCTCATTCGGATCGCCGGTGGTGGCGTCGAAGGAGCGCGGCCGCACATGGTAGGTTGTGCCCGGCTGGGCGCCGGTGATCCTGGCGAGGACGACGCCCTTGCTGCGGGTCAGCTCCTGGAGCGCCCGGCGGGCGGCGCGTTGTTCGGCACTGGTTTCGACCGCGAGCTCGTGCATGTCGAGCGGGAAGAACTCGACACCGAGCTCACCGTTGAGGGGAACGGTGGCTTCCGCATCGGCGAAGAGATCGAGCCCGGGCCGGCCGTCGCCGTCGGTCTGCCAGTAGACATGGAACTGGCCGACATCGACGTTGCCGGCCTGGCCCTGGCTGAGCTGGACCGCCGCGTGGACCGCGGGCGGGCCGAGACTCAGCAGGAGGCCGAGGAGGAGAGGTTTCATGAGGGCAAGGAGGGAAGATCTCATTGGGGCTGCACGGGCGGCGGAACGAGTTCGGGATCGAGGGTGACGGGCGCGCTGCCGCCCTGGCGGCCGAGGCCGGGCCGGCCCTCGCGACGGAGAATGTCCTCGCCGCCGGCGAGCACGACGACGCGTTCGTAGCCCATGGCGCGAATGCGTTCGGCGGTCTGCTGGGCGGACTGGTGGTCATCGTCGACGACCACGAAGAGCGAGGGAGCGCGGCGGAAGCCGCGGCCCTGTTCCTTGAGCGCGCGCAGTCGCACCGCCGGGTTGCTGACGGTGGTGGCCTTGGGCAGGTGACGCTGGCGGAACTCCGCCAGATTGACGCGCGGTTTGGCGGTGACGGCCTGCGGCTTGCGCACATCGACCAGGACCACGCCTTCGCCGCGGGTGGCTTCGAGTTCCTGGTAGGTGATGGTCTTCGGCTGGTCGGGGGTGATCCGGCGGGTGTCGGCGCTGACATTGGTGAAGGTTTTCCAGGCGGCGTAACCTCCCTCCAGCGGCTCGGCCTGGATGCCGGGTTTGGTGTTGAGAGCGGCAACGCAGTCAGCGGCGTAGGTTGAGCCAAGGCCGTCGCAGTAGGCGATCACGCGGCCGAGCGGTGGCAGGCGTCTGCCGGCGACGAGTTGATGGGGCAGGTTGATGGCGCCAGGGATGTGGCTGCGCTGGTAGTCATCGGTGCCGCGCAGGTCGACGACCGTGACCTTGGCGCCGCTCTTGAGCAGGCTGTCGAGTTGCTCGGGCGTGGCACCGTGCAGGCCGGCGGCGGCGAGGCCCAGGAGAAGGATGAAGCGTTGCATGGGACGAAGGGGATGCGGGGTTCAGGGCTGCCAGTCGGCGACGGGGGTTTTCATGTCCACGAGCAGGGCGGTGACGCGCGGGATGGCGAAGTTCGAGCCGACCGGGGCGCCATCGCGCACCTCGATGGCGCGCCAGACGCCGGCGAGCGGGTCGAGCATGCGCAGGGCACCGACGTTGGCGGGGCCGACATCCTGGATGAAATCGAACGCCGAGTAACCGACCGGGAAGGCGCTGTAGCAGAGCACGTTTTTGCCGGCGGCGAGATCGACCGGAGCAGCCTCGGCGGCACCGAGCTCCAGCAGGCGCGCCTGATCGAAACGAATCCACAGGAACTGGCCGGCGGCGATCGGGAAGTCGTCGCCTGCAGCGGCGCCCTCGGTCCAGGTGGCGGTCTGGGTCACCGGCGGCGTTGAGATCGACTCGTAGCGCGTGATCGACAGCACGTTGGCGGCCGCCTGCCAGTCGGTCAGCAGCTCGAAGGCACTGTCGTAGCGGGCGGCGAGGTCCGGCGTGATGACGACCGTGTTGTGGTTGCGCATGACCGGTTGCAGGCTCGGCAGGAAGGAGGCGACCACCGTTTGGGCACCGGCAGGGCCCTGAGCCCAGACCGCGTAGCCGTCGCCGAGGGCGCCGGGCGAATGGCGGCCATCGGCCTGGGTGAGCGGCACGCTTTCGCCGCTGTCGAGATCGAGCAGGCGCAGGTTCTCGATTTCCGCGCCGAGGGAATCCTCCAGGTAGGTGAGCCAGTTGCCGGAGAGCCTCGGATTGACCTCGTTGTAGGGGGTGTCGGTCAGGCGTTCCTCGCGGCCCTTGCGCAGGTCGAAGCGGTACAGCTCGAGCTGGGTGTGGCGGTTGTCCTGCCAGACGATCTGGTGACCAAAAAGGGTCGGATGGTACTGACCGGCCGGCTGGGTGGTGATGCGGCGGCGTTCGCCGGTCTCGAGGTCGGCAAAGTAGATCTCGCCTGGACCGACATCGCGCCAGTCCTGCCAGACGACGCGGCCGGCGTGCAGCGAGGGGTTCAACTGATCCTGACTGCTCGCATCGACGACCAGGACAGCGTCGGTTTCCAGGTGGCGCGCTTCCAGCTGCCAGGGGGCGCCGTCGGCCGGTGCCGGGCGCGTTTGATAGACCACCCAGGGCCAGTGGATGACCGGGTTGACCTCATCGCGACCGGGGGTCTGGGTGACCGCCAGCGGCTGCGGATCTGCCGCGTGCAGGTCAGCGTAAAAGACGTCGAACACGCCATTCTCGCCGCGCCCCTGCCAGATCGCGTAGCGACCGTCGGTACGCGGCTGTTCCTGGGCCAGCGGCGAGCTGGTGAGGTCGCGCGACGCACTGGTCACCAGGTTGCGGGCGCGGATCGCCGGCACACCGTCGACCTGCTGCTGCCAAACCGCCCAAGCACCGCGGGCATCCGGTCGCGAGGCACCGGCGGCACCGAGCTGGGTCTCGCCCGAGGAGAGTTTTTCGATGAAGACGAGGTCGGAGTCATACGAAACGCGGCCGAGCGAATCGGTGAGGCGCAGACGCACGGTGTACACGCCTGGCAACTGCGGCACCCCGGCGTCGTTGCGACCGTCCCAGAGATTGCTCAGGGTCTGCCCGGCAATGTCCTCGTAGGTCTGCGATTTGACCAGCGGCAGGCTGTCGAGATCCGAGCCGTAAGTGGGGTCATAGGTCCAGTGCAAGAAGCTGGCAGCCTCAGTCTCCTGCCAGACACCGCTGCGTTTGCCACGCAGGCCAAGCACCTGCGGTCCGGGATCGAGGGCGGTCAGGGCCAGCGGCTCGGCGATGGGTCGTTCGGCCTGGTAAAAGGTGTTGTTGAGGTTCCATCGGTAATCGGTCAGTTCGGCGCCGCCACTGAAGGTGAGGGTGACGGCATTGGGGGCGGGCATCGGGCTGGCCGGCAGGCCGGCGACCTGCAGCAGCGGCGCGGTCGGGCTGACCGTCCAGGTGACTTCGAGGGCGTCCTCCTCGGGCAGGTAATTGCCGTGGCTGGAGCGGGCGAGCACGCGCAGGACGATGTCGCCACTCAGACCGGCGAGGGAGATCGGCGCCGAGACCGGCTGCTCGGGATTCCAGGACCCGCCATTGATCTGGTAGCGGTAAAAATCCACGTAGTCGCCGGAGACCGTGAGTTCAGCCGTGTCCTGCGGCGTCGGCGTCGGCGGCACGCCGGCCAACCGGGGCCAGGCGACCACACCGCGGAAGATGTCGATCTGGCCGTCGACGCGCAGGGCGTTGGGAGCGACGCTGAACTGCAGTTCCGAGCGGCCCGGGCGGACCGAGACGACGTTGCTGGAACCGGGCAGGAAGAGATGGCCGACGTTGACGCCGTAGCTGGCGATGACCGGGCCGGCGCCGCTGATGGCGACGACGGCGGTCTTTTCCGCCTCGACATTGCCGGAGGCATCGGTGGCGCGGAAGGTGATCGTGTAGGTTCCAGATTCCTGGATCGTGAAAGGCAGGGCCGGGATGTAGCTGCCGGCATTGATGCGGTACTCGATGGCAACCGGGCTGGCGTCCTCCGAGGTGAAGAAGATCTGGGTGTCGCGGGTGATGTGATGGATGCCGCCGCTTTCGCTGTGCTCGCCGGAGAAACGGATGCGGGTCAGCGGTGGCAGATCGTCGCTGCCATCGAGGTCATAGGTCAACTGATAGCTGTAGGCCGTGTTGTCGGCGACCTTGTCGAGCAGGTTGAGCCAGTCGAGGCGGTTGTTGCCGATGCGGGTGTACTTCGTGTGGGTCCAGTAGTTGTTGGGGTTGATGACCTTGCCGTCGCTGCGAACGACGCGGCTGATCGGGCGGCGGTTCTGGCCGGGATCGGGCACGCGCAGGTAGATCCAGTTTTCGAACTCGGAGACGATCTCCACCTGAACATCATTGCCGGCGAGGCTGCCGGTGACATTGGCGGCCTGCTGATGATTGACCGGCAGGATGTTGCCCTCCTGGGTCTCGTAGATCGCATCGGGGATCTCGTTGGCATCGCGGTCCACGTCGGCGAGGAAATCCTTGATGGCGTCGCGGCCGGGATCGTCGTTGAGCACCTCGTGGGCGATGAAGTGGGCATCCAGATCGGTGATGATCGAGGTGGCCTCGCCGCCGAGTTCGGAGGCGTGGGTGTAGGAGGCGCGGAAGTCGGTGAAGGTGCCGTTGAGCGAGGTGATCATGTCCCAGGCACCCTTGCCGGTCTGGGTCGGCTGGAGAGTGCCGAAGTCGACCAGCAGGCTGGACTCATCGAGCGCCGAATCATTGACGCGGGCACCGAGCAGGCGCGCGACGAGGAGCAGGCCGTTGAGGTTCTCGACGATCTTCGGCTGCTGCGAGTTGATGCGCAGGTTGCGCGCCGGGCCGAAGCCGTGGTTGTGGACGAGCACGCCGAGGGTGAATGGGATGGGCGACTCGACGACATCGACGGTGAAGGGATCGTCGCCAAGCACGTCGCGCGGCTGGAAGTAGGTGATGCGCAGTTGCGGCTCGGGTTTGACCACGATGGTGTCGGGGATGGCGAACATGTTGTCGCGCGGGATCTCGACACCCTGCAGCTTGCCCGACAGGTTGCAGCCGATGCGGAACTGCCGGCCCTGGGGCTGGGTGCCACCGGCGCCGATGGTCGGGATGATGAACCACTTCACCACCGCCGTCTTGGTGGGGGCGATGACACCGGTGCCGTCGACGCGGTTGATGTTCTCGAGGGTCGGCTGACGAACGAAGAACAGGTTGGCGGCATCGGGGTTTGCCTCGGGATCGGTGACCGTCGGGTCCTCGAAGGTGAGTTCGGCGAGGAAGTCGGTGATGGCATCGGCGCCGTCGTTGTTGGTGACGGTGAGGGTGGCCTCGAAGCCCGTGCGTTCGAGGGCGAGTTCCTGGACGATCTGGATTTTCACCTGCGAGCACCAGCCCTGGAACTGGGTGGTGGCGTGCAGCGCGGCGCCGGGCAGTCCAAAGACGGCCAGGACGGCGGCGAGGCGGAGGGAAACGGAGGGAAGAAGCTTCATGACGGCTGCGTGGAGGGGCTCAGGGCTGCACGGGCTGAAGTTTGGAGAGCACGGCCGGTTCGAGGTAGAGGCCGCCGCAGAGGTCCTGGACGAGGACACCGCCGGCGTAGAAGGTGCTGCCGCCCTTGAGCTGCAGGGTGTAGACCCGGTGCGTGCCGGGCACCGGCTTGACGGCGGCGATTTCGACGATGGCACCGTCCTCGCCGTGCAGCCAGTCGCCGGCGCGCAGTTCACGCGCATGGGTCCAGCCGCGACCGTCGCGCCAGACGAGGTGCTCGCCGGTGACGCGCAGTTCGCGCACGGGTGTCGCCGGCGCATCCTTGACGCGCAGCGACAGGGTCAGCAGTTCGTCGGACTCGAGGGTGTAGAGGTGGCGAAGCTGCGCCGTCTCGCGCGGATCGGGGCCGATGGCGAGGGTGTCGCCGGGTTTGAGGCTGGCGATGGGCGTCTCGCGGCCATCGGCCAGGCGCACCGGTGTGTCGGCGGTGAAGCAGCCATTGCCGCCGACGCCGTAATTGCCGTTGTTACCGCCGCCCGGGCCACCGGAACCCGAGCCGCCATTACCAGGACCATTCGCGGTGAAGTGCGCCGCAGCGCACTGGCCGAGGGCGGAGGCGACTTCCATGGCGATGTCGGCGAGCGACTTGTAGACGCCACCGCCGACGGTTTCATAGACGACCGCGGCTGCCAGGGCCACCGCGGCAGCTTCCTTGAGACTGCCGCTCTGCTGGCTTTGGAAACAGCCGTCGGCGCCGAGCGAGGCGATGGCGGAAATGCCGTTGATGAAGTCGGCCAGGTTCGGTGTCGGGCAGAAGCCGCCGATGAAGTTGCCGATGGTCGGCGACGGCCCGCCGAAGACATAGCCGTCCGGATGGATCTGGGGCGGCGGCTTGGAGCGGCGTTCAATCCAGTCCTCGATGCTTTCGTCGCAGCCGCCGGCCTCGCCATCGGTCAGAGCCTGGCCGAGGCGGACACGGCAGGGCACCTGCACCGTCTGCTGGGGCAGCAGTTCGGGGATGAAGTCGATGAGCGGCTCCATGGTCAGCAGGCCGGCATAGGTGCCGGAGACCTCGACGTTGAAGATCTTGATGAGGCCGTGATTTTTCAGCTCATAGATGACGGTCGTCTCGAAGCCGGGGCGAACGTTGGTGAAGTCATACTTCGGCGGCGTGAAGACCAGCACCGGCGCCGGCACGAAGGTTTCGAAGGTCTGCTCAATGACGATTTCGTAGCGGTCGGTGAAGGGCACCGGTCGCACCTGGAAGGTGACGGTGACCAGGCTGCGCTGAAGCACCGGCTCGACGATGGCGGTCTGGGCGGGCACGACCTGCAGGGTGCCGGTCGCCGTGCTGTGGCCGGAGGCGGTGACGTTCCAACTGTACTGACCCTCGGTCAGTTGGGTGAAGTTGACATCGCCATTGGCATCGGTGACGAGCGGCCCCACCTCCTGGCCGGTGATGCCGTTGCGAATGCGCACCGAAGCGTTGGGCACCTCCTGGCCGAGGAAGTTCTCGACATGGAAGGTGGCATCGCCCTTGGCATCGGAGCTGACCAGGGCGAAGACATTGAAGTCGAAGCCGGCCACGGCGTTGCTGCCGCGGATCTTGACGACATCCTGGGCGTAGCCCTGGGGGGTGTCGGCGGGCGGCACGAAGGCGACGGTGAAGGTGAAGGTGGCGCCGACGTCGAGGTCGGGCAGATCGACGTTGCCGGCGCCGTTGACCGGCAGGTTGACCTGCATCCAGGGCACGATCTTCGGCGGCACCAGTTCAACGCCCGTGAGGGCGCGGGTGCCAAGGTTCTGCACGGTGACCTGCTGGCTGACGATCTGGCCCTTGTTGACGGTGACGTCGACGAAGCCCTGGCGCGGGCTGGTCATCGACAGGATGGGCACGGCGGGCAGCAGTTCCAGGGTGCCGGTGAACTTGGCGGAGGCTCCCTCGGCGGTCGTGAAGGTGATCTCCAGATTGGCCTGGTCGGGCGCTTCGGCGGTGGCGGCCAGTCGCAGGTTGGCGGGCGTGCGGCGGTTGGGGCCGAGGCCGGCCGGGGCCGCCTCCTGGAAGGCACAGGTGATTTCCGGGATCGGGATCTCGGTGACGCCGTCGCCATCAAGGCGGTAGGCGCGGAAGCCGAGTCCCACGCCGCTCAGCGGCAGTTCGCCGGGATTGATCAGGTTGAGGGTGAAATCCAGATGGTCATTCTTCGACATGCGGATGTTGCCGAAGGAGGGCGTCGCATACAGGCGGTAGATGCGCACGGTCTTCTGCGCCAGAACGTCGAAGACATCCGGATGCGCCGCCCACAGGGTCAGCTCGCCGGCAAAGCCCTGCAGGGGCGTGTAGCTGAAGCTGAAGTTGCCCTCGGCATCGGCCTCGATGTCCTCGTACCAGACCGCGCCGCGCGCGGCGAAACCGATGCGCATAGGCACGCTGCCCTGCGGGTTCGAGCTGGCGCGGTCGATGGCCTGGCCAGTGATGACGATGGGTTCATCGCCGGAGAAGATGTCCTTCTCCGTGCTGACCGAGCCGTAGTAGGGCGTCTCAACGACGCTGCTCTGCAGGCTGCCGGTGAGCGGACCGGAAACGCGTTGATTGGCAGTGCCGAGGCCGGAGAAAACCTGACCGACCGTGGCGCGGAAGTTGGCACGACCGGTCTCGGCCAGGACGATGGGCACGGGCACGGCATCGACCGTCACCTCGACCGAAGCGCCCGGCTCGATCTCGACGTAGGCGTCGCCATTGGGACGGACAATGAGGCCGGGTGCGCCAAAGCCGTTGTAGTTGCGCCGGCTGATCTCGGCACCGGACTCGTCCAACACCTGCAGGTAGAGGTCGCCGGGCTGCTGGCCGGTCTGGCGGCCGAGCACGACCTGCAGGGTCGTGTAACCGCGGTTGTGCAGGCGCGTGCGCACCTCGGCGAGACCGCCGGCCACGGGCGGTTCCAGCACGCGCATTTCGACCATGAGCGGCGGTTCGACGGCAGCGAGCAGGTCGCTGGCATGGCCGGCATAGGCGACCTGCGATCCGGCCTCGTTGGCCGCGGTGCGGACGCTGATCTCGAGGTTTTGATTCTGGCCGGCGAACTCGGCGCCGGGCACCGGGATGTCGAGCACCTCCTCCTCCGCGGGAGCAACGGCCACCGGGGTCTGCTGGGTGAAGGCGGTGACGGCGCCGCCGCCGAGGGTGCGGCTGACCTGCACCGAGCCGAGCTGCAGCGACGCGGCGGCATCGTTGTTGCGGACCGTGAGACGGTAGTTGTCGAAGTAGCGGGTGCGCGAGACGCGGGCGACGCCCTCGGCATCCGGGTTCATGAGCAGGGTCCAGGTCACCGGCAGCACGCGCACGGTGCGCGGAGCGCCCTCGCGCGCCTGATTGTCGACGGCGGTGACGCGGTAGTCGACCGCCTCGTTCGGCGGCAGCGGCAGCAGATCGGTGAAGGTGCGGGTGGCGAGGTCGATGGGCTGACCGGTCTGGCGCACGCCATTGCGGTAGACGTGGTAGCCGACACCGGCGGGATCGTCGAAGCTCCAGGTCAGGACCGTCGGCTGGCCCTGGTTGACCTGGGCGAGCAGGTTGTCGACGGCATCGACAAAGAATTCGAAGGCCACGGGAGCCGCGCGCGACTCGTTTTCGTGGGCGTCGGCGGCGGCCACCTCATACTGCAGCAGGCCCTTGGGGGGGAAATCGAGCACCGGCTGCGCCGTGTCGACCGTGCGGATCTTCACGCCGTTGCGGTAGAGGTGGTAGTGGTGGGGAAGCTCGCCCTCGGACGGCGGATTCCAGGTGATGCGCAGGCCCTGCTGGGTGAGTTCGACCGCCGGCTGCTCGGGCGCATTCGGCGGCGAGCGATCGCTGAGCGCGTTGAGGGTGCCGCTGGGATTGCCCTCGACGCTGACGCGGAAGGCGCGCACGGCGTAGCGGTAGATGCCGTCGGCGGGCACAGTCTCGTCGATCCACTCCGTGGTGGCGATGCCATCGGCCACGCGAACGACGGGCGTCACCCCGGTGTTGCCTGGTTCACGGTAGATGCGATAGCTGTGGGCATCGTTGACCGCGTTCCACTGGATGCGGATGTGGCCGCCGGCGAGGGTGGTGGCGCGCAGGTTGACCGGGATGCCCGGGGCGTTGGGATGCTCGGTGTTGTAGATTTCGAGCTGGTTCGGATTGACACTCGTGCCCACGTTGTCGCGGGCGTCGGTGGCGGCGAAGACGAACTGGCCCTGACCCTTGCCCATGGCGGCGGTGAGCAGCAGGCTGCCAGTCCAGTTGACACCGGAGCCGGTGAGCACCGGCACGACATCGGCGCCGATCGGCGGTGTGAAGGTCAGTCCGGGGGTGGTGCCGGGCTTGGGCGGTTCGCTCAGGGTCAGATTGAAGCTGAGGTTGACGTCCTCCGGCACACTGGCATCGGCCTCGCTGACGGTCTTGATGGGCAAGGGTCGGTCGAAGCTCAGGGTCGCGGTCGGCGGCGTCACGTCGAAGCTGAGGGCGGTGCCGCCCGGGCTGCCGCTGAAGCGGTTGCCGGTGAGGTCCTGGCCGGTGACCTGAACCACCGCAGCGCCGGTGCGGGCACTGACCTGGGTGACGTTGAAGCTGGCGGTGTAGGTGGTGCCGCTGGTCTTGGTCAGAGGCACGGAGATCGGCGTGTTGAGACCGTTGGGCTTGAGGGTCAACAGCGGTGTTGCGGCCAGCGGTTCGTTGGCCTCAAGCACGAGGGTGAGCGGGCCTGGACCGGCCGGCATGCCCTTGTCGTAGCTGATCAGGAAGTTCGGGGCGGTGCGGTCGAGGCGGTAGGCAATGACGTTGGACAGCGGGCTGGCATTGCCGGCGGCATCGTAACCGACCACGGCGAGATGCAGGTCGCCATCGGCGGCGCCGGTGAGCGTGAAGGACTGCACGTCCAGCAGGGCGCTCTGACCGCTCGCCTGGGCGACCTCGGTGAAGGGGGCGGTGTGCCAGAGCACCCGGTACTTGACCGGCCGTTCGCCGGCAGGCGCGAAGCCCCAGCGCAGGACGAGGCCGCGGAAGGCATCGTAAACCGGCGGTTCTTCCAGCACCACCGCGGCCGGTGGTCCGGAGTCGCGGGTGACACTGACCGCGGCGGAAGCGCGTGTACCGAGCACGTCTTCAGCGGTGGCGACCAGGCTGTTGGCACCCTCGACAAGCGGCACATTGGCAAAACTGAAGGCACCACCTGGAGCGGCCGCAGTGCTGCCCTGCGGGGCACCGTTGCGGCTCAACCGCACCGTCACACCGGGTTCGGCCGTGCCGCTGACCGTCACCGTCGCCGAAGCCAAGACGGCCTGATGCAGCGGCGCGGTGATGACCGGCGCGGGCGGCGGCTGCGGGTCGAGCTGGACGTTGACCTCGCGGGCGGACTCATTGCCGGCGCGGTCGCGGGCCAGCAGGCGGGCGCGCACCGGCCCGGCCGGCAGCGCACGCATGTCCCAGGCAAAGTTCAGCGTGCCTGCGACGGAACTGGCGAGCAGTTCGTCGCCGACATAAAAGCGCAGCCAGTCCAGGCCGAGCGCCGCTGTGGCGCTGCCGGTGACCGCCAGCGGCCGGGTGATGACCTGGCCATCGGTCAAACTGAAGGCCTGGATCGCCGGACCGGTGGTGATCAGGGTGATGTCGACTGGCAACGCCGGGCTAGTCTGGCCGGTGAGGCTGCGGAACTGCACGAACACCGTCTTCAACCCTGCCCCGGCGGACAGCAGGTGGTTGGCGCTCAGGGGACGCGGACTGTAGGTGTCGGTCTCGCCGGCGGGGAAGATGTCCTGCCAGAGCACACCAGGGAAAAGCGAGTCCTCGCTGAGGCGGAAGGCGACCGCATTGGCGGAGGCAAGCTGCAGTGGCAGGTCGCGCACGCCGGTGCTGGTGAGGCCGCCGGCGACGGCAAAGCCGGTGGCGAGCACGGGCTCGCCGGCCAGCGGCGAACCGGTGTTGACCGCACCGGCGACACGGGCGGCGATGTCGGCGGGCAGACTGCTGCCCCACCAGTTGCCCTGCATGTCGAGCACGGCACTGTCGACGAGTTCGGCGTCGTGCAGGCTGTTGGTGCGCACGACCGAGCCGGTGACACTGACCAGGGCGCTGTCCGCGGCGCGCACGCCGCGATCATTGAAGGCGAAGAAGCTGCCATTGACCTCCAGTTGGGCACTGCCAGTCGCCCCCAGACCCTGGCCTTCATTGCGCACGCAGAAGAGCGGCCCGAGCTGCGGGCTGCCACCGGCCACCTGCAGGCCGCGACCGAAACTCAGCCACAGATGACTGAGGCGGGTGCCGGTGTCGACCCCACTCAGCAGGACGCCATGCCAATCGCCCTTGGCGGGCACCGCGGCGGCGGAGGTGAAATGGATCGGGCGCAGCGGTGTGCCCTCGGCAACGAGGTCGCCCTCGATGGTCAACCCGGTACCGGCGGCAAAGCGCAGGGTGGTGCCCGGCCGGACGGTGAGGGTGGCTCCAGGCTTCACCACCATGGACTGCAGGACGTCGAGCGTCAGGTCAGTGTCGGCGGCGCCCAGCGTGAGGTCGCTGGTGATCTGCCCCGCCAGCGGATCGCTCCAAACCTGGGGCGTCACGGCAGGGTTGAACTCGTCGAGCCGATTGTAGCCGACGACGGCGATGTGGTAGGTCTTGCTGCGGTCGAGGCCGTCGAGTTGATGGATCTTGACGCCGGCGGCAAGCTGCACGGCCGGGGTCAGGGCGCTGACATCGGTGAACGGCGTTTCCTCGACATACACCCGCCAGCCCTGGAAGCCGATCAGCATCGTGGTGTCGTAGGCACTCCAGTCAAGGCGGGCGCTCTGCGGCGTCGGCGCCGTCAGGGTCAGCGCCACCGGCGGCGGCAGCGTGCTGGCGAGTTGGATGGGCACCGCGGTGACCTCGCTGGCCGAGTTGCCGGCGGTGTCGACGGCGGCGACCGCGGCATAGTAGGTCGTGTCCGGCTGCAGACCGGTGAAGGTGTAGCTGCGCGGGGCGGCACCAAGGCCACCAACGGCGGTCAAACCGGCCGTGGAACTGAAGTCCGCCGGCTGCAGGTAGACGCGGAAGGCATTGAGATCGACCGGCGCCACGTAGCCGCTCCACTGGATCGTCGCACTGTTCACCGTCGTGCTGCCGAGCACCGGCAGCGGGTTGACCGGCGGGGTGACATCGACATCGAAGGCGAAGACTGAAGCGGTGTCCATGACCCGGCCCTGGGTATCGGCAGCGGCGCTGGCGGCGAGGCTGTAGGCGCCGCCGTTGTTCGGGCCGAAGCTGGCGGCCACGCTGCGGAACTGGGTGGCGGAAAGCCACACGCCTCCGGCTGGCAGCGCGGCCGGGGTTGGTGCGTTCGCGCTCGCGAGTTCAAGCACGGGAAGCACGGCGGGATTCATCGGCCGGTCGAAGGTCAGCGTGAAGCGCACATCGGTGGCGGCGCGCACCGGGCTGGCATAATTGCTGACAACCTGGGTGACGACCGGCTTGAGCGAACGGCTGGTGTAATGGGCGGTGAAGTTCATCACCGGCGCATCGAGCGTACTGAAGGTCTTGTTGAACTGGCGCTGGTTGCCAAAGAAGACACCGTTGAGTTTCCAGTGGTCGAAGACGTACTCGGTATCGCCGTCCTCGATGCTGGCGCTGGCGGAAAAGGCGGAGGACTCGCCGTTGGTGAAGGTGCCGTCGCCGGCGGTGACGCCGAGTCCCGGCGGCTGGGTCGCCGTGACCACTTCGTGGATCGGGTTGGCCTCGACGAAGACCGCCTGCAGGATGCGCGGTCCGGTGACGCTGAGGTTGAGCACCGCCTCGGTGCCGATCTGCAAACTGTTCTCCAGCCAGTGACCGAACAGGTAACCCTGGCTGGGGGTGGCGGTGAGCTGGGCGCTGGCGCCATGGGCGAAGAAGCCGGTGCCGGTGACGCTGCCGGCGCCGGCGGGCGTGATCTGGGCGCTGACCTGGTAGGTGGGCAGGGCGAACTCGGCGAGGAGCTGGCGGTCGGCCGCGGCCGGGAAGGTGTAGTTGGGACTGGCGCTGACGAAAACACCATTCTGCGTCCAGCGCACAAACTGGTAGGGCAGCACCGAGGTATTCGGCACGGCCGTCACCGTCACCGGGGTGCCGGCGAGGAAGGTGCCGCCGCCGCTGACCGCGCCGCGCTCCGAATCCGGCGTCGACACCGCGATGGTCCAGTACTGCAGGATCGTGAAGCCGGCCTGCGCGCTGTTCGCCTCCGCGGCGGCGTGCGAAACACCGTCGTGCTCGTACACCTCGCTCTGAGCGTCGGCGGTGACGGTGACCTGGTAGACACCGGCCGCCGTCGCCGTGACCTCGGCCGTGCGCGCCTGGCTGGCCGCGGCGGCCAGTGCCCCCGGTGTGCGCAGTTCATCGAGCACGACCGCACCAGTTGTCGTGTTGACCACGCGCACTCGTTCCTTGAAGCCGGCGGGCGCGCCCAGGTTGCCGGTGTTGGCCAGGTCCCAGGCGAAGCTGAAGACATCGTCGACCGGACCCGTGACGGCGAGGTTCTGCACGACCAGATTCGGATAGGGCGCCAGCGTCACCGGGAAGGTGGACTCGGTGGCCGAGGTGTTGTCGTTTTCCAGGATGACTTCGTCCACCTGATTGGCGATGTCTGTCCGGGCGATGAGGTGGTAACCACCGGCGGCGCCCGCCGGCAGTTCGGCGGTGCCGGCCACGGTGTACGACGCCCCCATGGCCAGGCCGCCTTGGCGCACGAAGACGCCGATCTCGGTGTCGTCGGCATCGCCGAAAACGAGGTTGGCCGACAGCACCAGGCGATCGCTCCAGGAGGCGGTCGCGATGTCCGCCGAACCGACGTTGGTGACCGTGAAGGCGTAGGTGAAGCTGTCGCCGCTTTTGAGGTTGCCCTCGGGCGGCAGATCCACGGCGGTGACCTGGAGGTTGGGAATGGCCACCGACGACGTCTCATGCAACTGCACCTCGGCAACGTACTGGCTCATGTAAGAGCCGGTGGCCCCGGTCGAACGGACAAGGAGATAATATTCGCCGGGCGTGTTGATGCGCAGTTCGGCCGAGCCATCGCCGGGCGCACCGTTGACCTCGTTGATGAACTGACCCGCGGCGTTGTACACGGCCACGACCGGCAGGAAGGCATTGGCGGCTGGCTGGGCCACGGACACGAAGAGCGTTTTGCCGGCCGGCAGGGCGCCCAGGTGGAAGTAGTCGAGGTCGGTGGGCGAGTGAACGATGCCGGCGACCCGCAGGGCGGAGATGTCGCCCACCGGGGTGAAGGTCAGCGGCGTGGCCGAGGCAATGTTGTTGTTGGCCTCCGCTTCAAGCTGCAGCAATGACGGATCAATGAGCGAAAGCCGGAAGCGGTATTCCTGCTGCCAGGCGTTCGATTGGGAAACCTGCAGGCTGTAAACGCCCGTGGCATTAAGCGTCAGCGTGGCGAAGAGACCCTGATTGTTGTTGCCGAGCTCACCCTCCCAGAGCATGGAGCCATCCGGGCGGCGCAGGCGCCAATACAAGTCCGTGCTGGCGCTGGCGCCAACGAGTTCGGTGTCGAAGGTCAACCTTTGGCCCGCACTGCCATTGAAGGTCCAGTAATGGGTGTCCGAGGAGGAGACGCGCCGGCCGCGCCCCGCGCCAGTGATGAGGCCGGCGGGATCCTGCACCTGGGCCAGCGGTGTCGCCGTGGCGATGGAACCGCTGCCGGGCTGGACCGTGGTGAAGCCCGGCACTTGCGCGACGCTGAAATGGCGAATGAAGCTGGCCGGAAGACTGTTGCCATAGGTGTCCCTGAGGCCGCTGACGGTCAGTCGGTACTGCCCGGGCGGCAGCGGATGGGCGAGGTTGTAGGAGGCCGACAGGCCCGAGCTGTAGGCGGCGGGCGTGACGGCGTAAGTGACGTCGTCACTCGTGCCGAGCACCAGGTCCGGGCCGGCCTCGAGCAGTTGATAGTTCGCCGCAGTGGTGACGGTGACCGCCTGCATGTCCTCATTGAAGGCGAGCGTGAAGCTGTTGAGGAAGTCGAGGGTTGAACCGCCCTCCTCCGGCAGACTGGTACCGGTGATCTGCGGCGGCAGGGCATCGGTCAGCGACAGATTGAGCTGGTAGATGCAGTGCAGGTTGCGGTTGCCAGTATCCTCGGTGAGGCGCAGGTAGTACTGGCCTTCGGCGCCACCGGCGACGGTGTGGGCCACGTGCAGGCCGCCGGGGTCCGACGACGCCACCACATTGCCGCCGGCATCGAGCAGGCGCAGCAGGCCGTTGGTGAAGCTGCTGTTCTGGGGCCGGTTGAGGGTGACATTGATCTGCGTGCCGCCCGCGAGGTTGCCAAGCCGCCAGTAATCACCGGAGCTGTCATTGCCGGCGAGGTGGCCGAACACTTTCGCCGAGCGCGAGCCGGAGGCCGCGCTGAAACTCACCGCCGTGGCCGCACCGGTGCTGTTGTTGCCTTCGGATTCGATCTGCGTCTGGGCATCGACCGTGCTGACGCGGAAGCGGTATTCGGCGGTACTGTAGTAGTTCTGGGTAACACGCAGATAAAAACGGCCGTCAAACGGCAACGTGTAGGGCGCTGTGTAAGCGTAGCCATTGCTGGCGCTGCTGCTGGTGCCAAGCAGGTACGCGCCGCGGTGGTCGTAAAGGTTGTAATCGAAACCGCTGTTCGACGGCGCACCGGGCGTTTCCGCCGCGACGATCAGGCGCTCGCCCGCACGGGCGGAGAACTGGTAGTAGTCCTGATCGCTCGACGTGTCGAGCTGACCGCGGCCGTAGCCGTGACGCAGGCCGGCGACCTGGCTGTCGGCAGCGAGCTGGAAGCCCCCCTGCCCCTTGTAGACCCGCACCTGGGCCTGATCGTGGGAAAGGGCGATCAGGTCACGGCTGCCGTCGCCATCGAGATCCGCGACCGCGACATCGATCACCTGGTTGAGTTCCGTCCACAGCACCGGGCTGTTGAAGTTGAGCACGGGCGTCGCCTTGTTCTGACGCACCACCAGGGCACCCCAGCGCGGGGCCAGCAGGTCCGGATAACCATCGCCGGTGAGGTCGCCGACGCGCAATTGATACTGCGTGCGGCTGCTGTCCAGATACCAGTTCTGCGGCGACTGGAAACTGCCGTCGCCATTGCCGGCGAGCAGGTTGACGCGGTCGTAGTAATCGTAGCAGACCATCAGGTCGGCATGGAAGTCGCCATTGAAGTCGGCGACGGCGATGCCGGTCGGGTTGCCGCGATCGGTGGCGAGGCGCTGCGGATCACTGAAGCTGCCGGCGCCCGTGGCGAGGAAGACGAGCACATCGTTGCTGTCGTAGTTGACCGCGGCGATGTCGGATCGGCCATTGCCGTCAAAGTCGGCCACCGCCAGATGGTAAGGTCGCCAGCCCGGCGTCAAGCCATCGCCGACAAAGCTGTGGCTGAAGGCGCCGAGACCGTCGCCGAGGAAGACGCTCAGCCGGCGACCGTTGGCACCGGTGTTGTGGTTGGTGACCGCGAAGTCCGGGTTGCCGTCGCCATTGAAGTCACCCGTCGCCGCGCTCAGCGGACCGTCGCCCGCCGCCAGGGTGGCATGCAGGGCGAGGGTGCCATCGCCCACGTTGCGGAAGACGCTGACGTTGTCGGAGTTGAGGTTGGGCACCACCACGTCCTGGAGACCGTCCTTGTCGAAGTCGATCAGGGCCATGTAATGCGGCGCATCACCGGCGGCATAGGTGACCGCTTCGCCGAAAGTGCCATCGCCGGCGCCCAAGCGGGTGACCAAATTGTCGGAGTCGCGGTTGCTGACCACCCAGTCCTGGTGTCCATCGCCATTGAGGTCGAGCAGCAGCAGGCTGATCGGCGCACTGCCGCCGGTGGCAAAACCCGGCTGCACCGCATAGGACCCGTCGAAGGCACCCGGAGTGCCGGTGCCGGCAAGGATGTCGGCGGTGGCAATGCTGCCGTTGTCGCGGTCCTCGGTGACATAACCGGGCACACCCTCGATCGTAAATCGGCGCACATGGGCCGCGTCGAGCGGTCGCTCAAACAGATCGCGCAGACCGGTGCCTGCCGTGAACCGGTAGGCCCCCGCCTGCAGAGGTCCGTCGACGATGCGAATCGTCGTGCTCAGGCCGCTCGTGTAATTGGCGGGCGTCAGGGTGTAGACGATGTCATCGCCATCATCGAACAAGCCGTTGGGGCCGGCACAGCGCAGTTCGTAATGACCGGCATCACGCACGCTGCTGGCGAGCATGTCCTCGCTGAAGCCGAGGCTGAAGACCGGCGGCGGGAAGGTCGCGACGCTGTCTTCCGCCGGCAGCGAATTCGAGGTGATGAGCGGCGGCGTGACATCCTCGATCGACACGGCGAGTTGGTAGAGGGCGGTCGTGGCGCGCTGGTTGCTGTGGACACGCAGGCGATAGGAAGCGGCATCGCCGGCATCGAGGGTGAACTGCAGCGGCCCGGTCCCCGGAGCCACCTGGGCCATCTGCTGGCCGTCGGCCTTGAACAGCGTCAGGTAGGGTTGCGCGGCCTGGGTCGGGGTGACCGGAGCCGCCAGGGCATCCGGTCCGGCCACAGCACTGGCGGCTGCCTGGGCATCCCCGTAGGCGCCATCCCAGACCCGGAACTCGCTGTAAGCGCCGTTGAGATTGCCATCGGTGGTCCACTGCGACCGACCCAACCAAGTGTTCACATCGTCGATGGCGGCGAGCTGGTTGGCGGTGTCGAAGGAGGCTAGAAAAACGCCGTTGCGGTAGCAGCGCAGAGTGCCACCCGCCTCCCCACGCGATTCGTAAGCGACGGCGAAATGGAAGAGTTCGCCCGCCTGATAAGGCACCGAAAAGTCGACCCCGCTTTCACCTCGGCCGTCCTGAATCGCCAGTCGCCTCGATGTTTGCGTGCCTGCATTCTGGGCGCTCAAATAGAGGAACTCCTGGCCGGAGGCCGAGCCGCCGGGTGCGAGCAGTTCACCCACCGAACCCCGGCCGAAGTCGAAGAGACGCGACCAACTCTGCGACCCATTGACGACCGCCCAACCCTCAAAGGTGGCGCTGCCGGTGCGACTCGACGCGAGGCCGTTGGGCAGATCGACGTAGGGCGCCGTGGCCGAACTGCCGCCGGGCAGCACCACCATGCCGCTGCCGACCGTGGCGCCGCTGCCGCGCAACTCGGCGCTGGCGAGGCCGGTGACCGAATCGGTGAACTCGGTGGCTCCCTCCGCCTCACCAAAGCTCCAGCGGTGACGCAGTTCCATCGAAGACAGGGCGGCCTGGTTGTCGACGGCAAGCTGTGGTGCCGTGACCGAGACGGTGACCTGCGTGCCCGGCGTCAGGTTGCCGAGGTTGAAGTAGTCGCCGGCGGTGTCGCCGGGCAGATTGACCCCGAGCACGGTGCCGGTGAGGCTGCCCTCGGCCAGCGCCAGCGGCGGCGTGTTGAACTCGTTCAGCGAGTTGTTGTTCTCCACCTCCACGAAGGTCGGCGGCGGCGCCAAGGTCAGGCGCACCCGGTATTCCGCAGTGCCGCCCCAATTCGCGGTGACCCGTAGATAATAGGTGCCGGGCTGAGCCAGAGTTGTGCTCCACTGGGCAAAGCCGCTCGAACCGGCGTTGAAGCCGCCGAGGTGAGTGCCGACGCTGTTGTAGAGATTGTAGCTGCGACCGGAACTGCCGGAGCCATCCGCCGTCTCCGAACGAATGAGCAGCCGGTCCAGCGCCCGGGCGCTGAAGGAGAACCAGTCCACATCCGAGTCCGTGGTCAGGTGGCCGCGGAAGGCGCCGTGGCGCAGATCGGCGATGACGCCATCATCGGCCAGCAGTTTGCCGGCATTGCCGGTCCAGACCTGCAGCCGGTTCAGGTTGTAGGAAGCGGCGACCAAGTCGGTGCGGCCATCGCCATTGAGATCCGCCCAGGCGACGCCGCCGGTGTCATCGGATTCATCGTAGCGCACCGGCGGTGAAAACGCCATGCTGCCGCTGTCGCTGCGGTTGTAACAGACCACCACGCCGTTGTATTTCGACACCAGCAGATCCGGCCGACCATCACCGTCGATGTCGGGTGTCTGCACGGCAAAATACATGTAGTTGTCGCTACTGACATCGACCGTCGTGAAAGGCTCGAAGCTGCCGTCGCCCACGCCCTTGAGCAGGCTGACGCGGTCGTCGTATTCCGTCCCCACCACCAGGTCGAGATGGCCGTCGCCATCGAAGTCGGCGACGCCGGCGGCGGTCGGCTCGGTGTCATCGACCGGATAAAACACCGGCGCGGCAAAGCTGCCGCCACCGGCATTGAGGAAGATGGCCATGTCGTCCAGCACCCAGTCGCCGGCGGCCAGATCATCGAGACCGTCGCCATTGAAATCGCCGGCGGTCAGCGCGTAGAACTGCACGGTCTGGCCACTGACTGTGATCTTGCTCTCGGTGAAGCTGCCGGCGCCATCGCCGAGCAGCAGGCTAAGGCTGCGCCCGCCTGTGCCGGTCAGATGATTGACCACCGCCAAATCGGGGATGGCATCACCATTGAAGTTGCCCTTGACCACGTGCAGCGGGCCGTCGCCGACAGGAATGACCGCCCCGGCCACCAGCGTGCCGTCGCCGGGATTGGTGTACACCCGTACCTGATCGCTGCCGCGGCAGGACACCACGACGTCGAGCCGGGCATCGCCATTGACGTCGATCAATTCCACATCCCAGGGATTGCTGCCGCAGGCATAGGTCACCGCGGCGCCGAAGGTGCCGTCGCCATTGCCCGGCAGCACCGCCAGTTGAGCGGCGCTGTACAGTGCAACGATCGCCTCCTCATGGCCATCGCCGTCGAGATCGAGCAACTGCAGTCCCCACGGACCATTGCCGGTGGCGACGGTGCCGGACGCGCTGAAGGAGCCGTCGTGGGCGCCAGGCGGGCCGACGCTGATCGGCGTGGCCTTGACAAGGCTGTCGTTGTCGCGGCTTTCCAGCACGAAACCCGGCACAGCGGCGACGTTGAACAGGCGGGTGTACACCGCGGCGAGCGGGTTGGCGAACTTGTCGGTCAGGCCGGTGCCGGCGCGGAAACGGTAACTGCCCGGCTGCAGGGGGCCGTCCGGCAGGTGGAACGACGCCGTCAAGCCGGCGCTGTAGGCCTGCGGCACGATCGTGTAAGCGACGTCGTCACCCGTGTCGAACACCGCGTCCAGCCCCGCGGACCGCAGCTCGTAGTTGGCTGCCTGCACCACCGTGCTGGCGAGCATGTCCTCGCTGAAGCCGACGCTGAAATTCGGTGCCACGTGGCTGACGGTGCTGGCCTCGGCCGGCAGCGACACCGCGGTGACGAACGGCGCTTCGGGGTCGGCCAGAGTGACATCGACCAGGTATTCCGAGTGCAGTCCGCGCGTGCCGGCTGCGGCGAGCACGCGGAAGTAATAAGCACTGGCGTTGCCTGCGGTGATGCTGTGGACGAGCTGCAGCTCCCCTTCCCCGCTGGCCGCCACCTGGGTGCCGTCGGCCTTGAACAACTGCAGCTGGGCGGTCAGCGGACTGCTCTGCGGCAGTCGCAGGTCGAGCGTGATGACCGTGCCTTCACCGAGGTTGCCCAGCGCCCAGTAATCACCGCTGCCGTCATTGCCGTCGGCGTAGCCCGCGGCCGCGCCCGTCAACGTGCCGGTGCCGAGGGCAAACTCAATGCTGTCGGCCTGGCCAATGGCGTCATTGCCCTCGCTTTCAATCGTCACCGG
>CAZSBO010000020.1:0-10138 GCA_964605265.1 uncultured Prosthecobacter sp. | reverse complement strand
CGGCGGATCAAAGGCGGAGACGCGAAGGCGGTACTCACCCGTGTAGCCGTAGTTGTGCGCCACGCGCAGGTAGTAGGTGCCGGGCACCAGCAGATTCAACTGGCCGGTCTGACCGCGGCCGTTGTAGTCGGCGTTGAATCCGGTGATGTGGCCGCCTTCGACATTGTACAGGTTGTAATTGAGTCCTGAAGCGGCCGGATTGAGCGGCGCGTCGCTGGCCACCACCACACGCTTCGGCGCGTCCAGGGAAAAGGCGAACCAGTCCTCATCGCCATCGAGGATGCGACCGCGGCCGTGGGCATGCCCCAGCCGCGCCAGGCCCGGATCCGGGCTCAGGGCCACCCGCGCATTGCCGAGCAGGGTGCGCAGCCGTGAACTGTTCCATTCGTTGACGACGAAATCGGGCCGGCCGTCACCATTGACATCCGCCAGGGCGGCGCCCAGCGCGTAGCCGATGTCGTAGCGGAACGGCGCCGTGAAGGCCGGCGCCGTCGTCGAACGCTGGTTGAACAGCACCACCAATCCGTTCGTGCGCGGAATCACCAGATCCGCCCAGCCGTCGCTGTCGACATCCAGCGCCTCAGCGAAGTATTGACTGGCACTCGAACCGAGCGGCCAGATGGCGAAGGCCTGGAAACTGCCGTCGCCATTGCCCTTGTGCACGGCCACCTGCGAGCGGCTTTCCGCCGTCACCATCAGGTCGAGCTGACCGTCGTGATCGAAGTCCGCCAGGCTGAGCGCCGACGGATCCGTGCCGTCCATGGCAAAACCGACCGGTAGATTGAAACTGCCGTCGCCATTGCCGCTGAACACCCGCACCTGATCGGTGTCGTAATCCCCCACCAGCAGATCCGTGTCGCCGTCGCCGTTGACGTCACCTGCCGCCAAGCCGTACGGCCGGAAGACATTGCCTTCCACCGTCACCTTGCTTTCCGTAAACCCGCCCATGCCGTCGGCCAGCAGGATGCTGAGACTGCGGCCGCCGGTGCCGGTGCCGTGATTGGCCACCGCCAGATCGAGATGGCTGTCGCCATTGAAGTGGCCCTTGACCAGGTGCACGGGGCCGTCGCCGACAGCAACCGAACCCGCCGCCGCCAGCGTGCCGTCGCCGACGTTGCGGTGCAGGCGGATTTGATCGCCGCCCGTGCAGCCAGCCACCACGTCGAGCCGGCCGTCATTGTCGAAATCCATCAACTCCAGCGTCCAGGGGTTGTTGCCGGTCGCGTAGTTCGTGCTGGTCGTGCCGAAGGCCCCGTTGGCCAGGCCCGGGTACACACGGATCTCATGCGCGTAATAGGCTGCGACGATGGCGTCGCGAATGCCGTCGCCATCGAGGTCGAGCAGCTTGAGCCGGTGCGGATTGCTGCCGGCAGCGATGTCGTGGGTGTAGGTGAAGGAGCGGTCGAACTCGGCCCCGACCGGTGTATTCAGGGGCGTGGCGGTCTGGCGACTGTTGTTGGCGCGGTTCTCGACCACAAACGGCGCCTTGGCGGCGACGCTGAACTCGGTATCGCTGACGGCCGCCAGCGGGTTGCCACCGCGATCCTGCACGCCGGTGGTCAGGCGCAGGCGGTGCAAGCCCGGCTGCAGGGGCTCGTCGCCAAGGGTGAAATAGACGCGGGTGGACTGGCCATCGTAGCTGGTGGTCAGCGTGTGGGTGCTGTCATCGGCCGTGCCGAAGGTCGCGTCCGCCCCGGCATGCCGGAGTTCGACGTTGGCCGGATTCTGCAGGGTCGAGGCGAGCATGCGCTCGGAGAAATCCACGCGCAGGCTGGCGAAGACAGCGTTGAGCACGGGCGCCGGGCCTGTGTAGGCCGACAGGCTGTAGCTGCCGGCGAAGCTGGCATAGCTGCCCGAGTTGACGCCGTTTTGCGGCGTGCCCGTGTAGCTGCTCTGACCGGGCAGGATTGTCGCCGTCAGCAGGCCCGTCTCGCCATTGGCGAGCAGGCCGGCATGACGGGCCGCGGCCGCCAGCGAGCTGTCATCGGTGTACACGCCGCTGCCCCAGACGGAGCCGCCGCCGCCGGTCACCTGCACCGTGAAGCTGCTGCCGTTCTGGCCACGGTAGGCGGTCAGGTTAGCCGGCTGCACCAGCAGGTCGGGGACGCCTTCAAAAACATGCCCATAAACCGGCAGCGGCCGCGCCGCGGTCACCTGCGGTGCGGCGGCGTCGGTGACGGCGATGGCGGCGACATACTGCGCCAGCAGTCCCTGGCGCGCGCTGCTGAAGCTGCCCACCCCGGCCGTGCCCTGCCATTCGGCCTCGCCGTCCACCGTGCCGTCGAGCGCATTGGCGGTCGCATCAGCAACGATGCTGCCGGCACCCTCGGCAAAGGGGTAATAGGCGACCAAACCCGCCTCGTTGCCGTTGAGGGTCTGCGCCATGCCGGCGGCGATTTCAGCGCCGCTGCGCGCGACATTCCACACCCGCACCTCATCGATCAGACCGCGGAAACGGCCCGCGTAGCCCTTGCCCACGAGGGCCGGCAGCGAACTCGCCACGGCCGGGAAGTAGCTGGCCGCCGCCTCGTTGACCAGTCGGCCATTGAAGTACCACGAGAGCTTGCGCGGCTCGGCACCGAGCTGGCGCACCACGGCGATGTGCGACCACTGACCGGCCGGCAGGGCGCGGCCCGAGTGGAAGGTCTGGTAGGGATTGGTGTCGTTGCCCGCCGTGCCGTAGAAGTAATTGAGCGTGCCGTCCGTCTCGAGCGTCATGGTGCCCTCGCCGCCGTAGGCCTTGTTCCACGGGTTGCGCCGCACGGCGAAGTCGTCGGGGCGAATCCACATCTCGATCGTCTGGTCGCCAGTCAGGCGCAGGGCTTCCGGGTTGCCGAGGCTGATCTCATCATCACCGCCATCGAAGCGCAGGGCATGCCCGGACAGGGCCGGGTTGATGCGCAGCCGCAGCAGGTATTCCCCGGCCTCGGTGACCGTGGCATTGAGCACGGCACCTGTCGCAGTCGCCAGCGGCGACTCTTCACTGCCCTTGCGAAACACCACCATCTCGACGTCGCCCGCCTGCAGGCTCGAGGTCGCCGGCAGGCCCAGGTTGATGTTCACCGCGTTGCCCACGGACAGCGTGCCCAGGTCATGGTAATCGGCGCCGGTCATGAGGGCGCCCGCCGCTTTGGCGGTGAACCCGCCGCCGCTGGCCACCGCCGTCAGGACCGAGGGCGTGAACTCGGAATCGTTCGGCTCCGCTTCGAGTACAAAGCCGCGCCCCAGCTCGACACGCATGCGAAAATCACTCGCGAGGTTGTCGGTGTAGACCTGCAGCGAGTAGCTGCCGGGCGTGCTGATGGCGAAGTTCTGGATCATCGCCTCGCCCTGCTGGGTGCCATCGTGCGAGGCCTGGATCGTGCCGCCGGCATTGCGCAGGCGCAGGCGCGGGTAGGTGCCGGTCTTGTCGGTCGCCACCCACACCGTCAGACGGTCGCCGCCCTCCAGTTCAACCAGCCAGGTCTTGCCATTGCTGCTGCCGGTCGCCGACAGCGTGTCGCTGACGAAGTTGCTGTAAAAACCACTGCCGCCCGGGCTTTCCGCCAGCCCCAACTGCGTCTGGGCCGGAGCCGTCCACGCCACCATCATCACCAGCCAGCCCACCAGCCAGCCACCAAGGTTCACATGCAAATGCTTCATACCGAAAAGGGGTTAAAAAATGCGAACCCAATGCCCGCCTATGACCGTATCAGACACCTTCTCAGAAGCCGGCCTGCGGGTCAATTTCAAACTGGCCCTGACACTGGGAAAAATCGCTAGCCCATGCGCCCTGAAAAGGCAGGACCAGGAGCCGAAAACCATGGCGTATATGAATGTCATAATTCCAACCTCTCCCCATAACATTTCCATGCAGGCATCCACTAAGGATTCGACTCTCCAGGGATCCAAGTGGAGGCGAGTCCTCAGGAAGTTCAGTCGCCACCGCATGCATGGGCAGCCGCTGACGCATTCCCCATCATGGCGTGCTCAGCGCTCGATCAGGTCCGCGTAGATCCCGACGTCGGCCGAGAACTTGCCGGCACTGTGGGTGACACCGCCTTCAACCAGCCTTCGACGGAGCGTCTCGGGGTCCCCCTCGTCATAAACCATGCGACCACTCAGGCTGCTCAACTTGCCGGCCGACGGCATGAAGACCGGCCGCTTCTCGGGCCCGAGGAACTGCAGGCGCAGGCCGCCGGCGTAGATCCCCTGAGTGTCAAAGTAGTATTCATCCTCCTCCGGCAGCACATCGTTGAAGTCGATGATGAAGGTCATCTCGTGGCGTGTGCTTTCCTGCAGGCTCCGGCTGCTGGTGGTCGGCTCGCCCGCTTCGTCAAACCGCTGGCTGATGCGCTCGGTCGCCTTGGACTGGGTGGTGTCCTTGTCGAACACCATGATCTGATTCAGGGAGATCGGCGGGTTGGCCTCGCTGTTGCGATGCACCAGGAAGTACCAGCCGTCGCCGACCGTGAGACCGGCCAGATCGTCGGGCACGCCATAGGTCGGCTGCACGAACTTGAGCGACCAGCCGGCGATCGAGTCGATGACGCCGAAGGCAACGAGATCTTCGAGGAACTCCTTGTTGCCATACTTCTCATTGCGGAGCCGGCTCGCCCTTTCCCAGATCTCCTCGACCAGCTGGTCTTCCTCGTCGCGCACCTCCCAGAAGGCCTCAAAGGCGGGGATGGGCTTGTTGCGCTCGTTCCTGAGCACGACGCCGTTGATGTCCCGGCTGACCGTGGCGGGATCCATGCCGGTGAGCTTCAACTGCAGAACGACGTCGGCGACCGCTCCCGGCAGGGTCTGGGCTTCAGCACTGGGAAACAGACCGAACAGCAGAAATCCAAAGCAGGCGAAGGAAGGGATTTTCATGGGGGAAGAGGCGTTCACGGCCAGTATTCCAGATTCTATTGAAAATGTCGATAATTATATCGCCGTTCTCATTCACCGGTGAACAAGGGCACGAACCGGAAGGCGCGCCCGTCGAACAGGCCTCGATCACTGAGTTTGAGCTCGGGAATGACCAGCAGGGCGAGGAAGGACAGGGTCATGTAGGGCGCGTGCAGCGAACTGCCCAATTCGCGGGCGCGACGCGTCAGGCGCGCGTAACCGGCGGCCGCCTGCTCGGCAGGACCGTCGCTCATCAAGCCGGCCACCGGCAGTTCCAAGACATCCGTCGTCTCGCCGTCGGCCAAACTGATGCCGCCCTGGTTGGCGATGACGAGGTTGACCGCCCGCGCCAGGTCGGCGTCGGTAGCGCCGACGGCGACGATGTTGTGGCAATCGTGGGCGACGCTGGAGGCAAGGGCGCCGCGACGCAGGCCGACCCCGCGCACAAAGGCGACCGCCGGCGGCACGTCGGCGTAGCGGTTGACGACGGCGATCTTGAGCAGATCGCGGGCGGGATCGGCAAGGGCGCAACCACCTTCGAGGCGTGGCTCCGCCTCGCCGGCGCCGGTGACGATCTGACCGTCGCGCGCCTCGATGACCTGCAGTGCTCCGCGCCCAGCCGGCACGGCAAAATCGGCGGCCTGCTTCGGCCCGGCGTGAAACCGGTTCACCCGCGGTGAACTCGTCTTTTCGAGCAGTGAACGGCCGTCGCGGGCGACGCATTCGCCGTCGATCCAGGTTTCCAGCACTGTGAAGTCCGTCAGATCGCGCAGGCGGATGAAGTCGGCGGCATCGCCGGGCCGCAGCAGGCCGCAGCGCAGGCCGTAATGCCGCACCGGGTTCAGGCAGGCGGCGCGCAGGACGTTCAGCGCCGGCACACCATGCCCGACAGCACGCGCACACAGGCGATCGATGTGGCCCTCCAGCAAGTCGTCGGGATGCTTGTCGTCGCTGCACAGCATGCAGCGGTCGGCATGATCGAGCAGCAGCGGCCAGAGTTCCTCGAAATTCTTCGCGGCCGAGCCCTCGCGGATGAGGATCTTCTGGCCGAGGGCGAGTTTTTCCCGCGCCTCATCGATCTGAAAGCACTCGTGATCGGTCTCAATGCCGGCGGACACGTAAGCCTTCAGGGCCTCGCCGCGCAGGCCGGGCGCATGGCCGTCGATGCGACGGCCGTGGGCGCGGGCGATGGCCAGCTTGCGCATCACTTCGGGGTCGCGTTGGATGACGCCCGGGAAGTTCATCATCTCCGAGAGGTAGAGCAGCGATTCGTCCTGGCAGAGTTCCTCGATCGCCTCCGGACCGAGCACCGCGCCGGCGGTTTCAAAGCCCGTGGCGGGCACGCAGGAAGGGATGCCAAAGTGGATCTTGCAGGGTGTGCGCGCCGCCTGCTGCTGCATGTAGCGCACGCCCGCGATGCCGAGCACGTTGGCGATCTCATGGGGGTCGGACACCGTGCCGACCGTGCCATGGGCGACCGCGATGCGGCCAAACTCGGGCGGGGTCAGCATGGAGCTCTCGATGTGCACATGGGCGTCGATGAACCCCGGGCAGAGCAAGCTGGGCTCGGTCACGCCCGGATCCTCGCGCACCGCGCGGATGCGTCCATCCGCCACCTCCACCACCCCGGGAAACACCCGCGACTGCAGCAGGTCGATCACCTGACCCCGGTGCTGGCTTGTGACGCTCATGCCTTCAACTTAAGCGGCCTCCACCGAGCTGGCAAGACCGCCCGGGGCCTCCGGTCCCAAATCGCGGAGGCAGCACCATGCCTTCTCACGTTGTGCGGCTTTTCACGCCACCGAAAGGCCTGCAGATCGGCAGCGTTCCCATCCCCTGCATCAAGAACTCGAAATTCCATGAAGCCTGCCATGCTGCGTTGTTTTCTCCTGGTCCTCTTGACGGCGGGCGCAGCGCTTTCGGCGACACCTCCCAACATCCTCGTCATCCTCGCCGATGACCTCGGCTACGGCGACGTGCAGTGCTACAACCCCGAGCGCGGGAAGATCCCCACCCCCAACATCGACAAGCTCGCGGCGCAGGGCATGCGCTTCACCGATGGGCATTCGTCATCCGGTGTGTGCTCGCCCTCGCGCTACACGCTGCTCACGGGCCGCTACCATTGGCGCACGAAACTGCAGAGCGGCATCGTCGGGGTCTTTGGTGAGCCGCTGATCGCAGCGGACCGCCTGACCCTCGGCACCCTGGCGAAGCAGCAGGGCTATCGCACGGCTTGCATCGGCAAATGGCACCTGGGCTGGCAATGGCCCATGACCCGGGACCAGCGCTCCGCGTTTCTGCCGTCCAAGAAAAGCGCCGCCACCGCCACCGAGCCGCAAATCGCCCTGTGGCGTGATGTTTTCTCCAAGCCCATCGCCGGCGGACCGACGACGCGCGGCTTTGATCTCTATTTCGGCACCGATGTGCCGAATCATCCCCCCTTCTGCTTCATCGAGCAGGATCAAACCGTCGGCATTCCCAGCGAGTTCCTCGCCGCCGAACTGCTGACCCACCATCAGGCAAGCCTTCAAGGCCCGGCTGTGAAGGATTGGAAGCTCGAACCGATCCTGCCCGCGCTGGGGGATCGCACCACGCAGTTCATCCGCGAGTCCGCGGAGAAGAAGCAGCCGTTCCTGATCTACCTGCCCCTGACCTCGCCGCACACGCCGCTCTCGGTGAACGCCGAGTGGAAGGGCAAAAGCGGCCTCCATCTCTTCGCCGATTTCGTCATGGAGACAGATGCCGTCGTGGGCCGCGTGCTCGACGCGCTGGAGGCAGGCGGCGTGGCGGAAAACACGCTCGTCCTCTTCACCTCCGACAACGGCTGCGCGCCCTACATCGGCGTGAAGGATCTCGAAGCGAAGGGCCACCACCCCAGCGGACCGTTGCGCGGCTACAAGGCGGACGCATGGGAAGGCGGGCACCGCGTGCCGTTCATCGTGCGCTGGCCCGGCACGGTCGCACCGGGCAGCGTGTGCCATCAGCTCGTCCATCAAGCGGACATCCTGCGCACGCTCGCCGAGTTGTGGAACGTGACACTGCCGGACAACGCGGGCGAGGACAGCTTCAGCCTGCTGCCCCTCTTGAAGGGCGAGGACAAACCCATCCGCGAAAACGCCGTGAGCGCCTCGATCGGCGGCACGCCCGCTTTGCGCCGCGGTTCATGGAAATACATTGCGGCCCCCGGCTCCGGCGGCTGGGGCAAAGGCGGCGATGCCTCACAGCCCGTGCAACTCTACCACCTCGCCGACGACCTCGGCGAAACGAAGAACCTCGCCGCCGCGATGCCGGAGAAAGTCGCCGAGATGCAGGCGCTGCTGGAAAAGCTCATCACCGAGGGTCGCAGCACACCGGGCGCCAGGCAGCCGAACGATGTCAAAGTGGTGCGCCACCCGCGCCCGGCAGCGACGAAGAAGGCAAAGAAGGGCTGAACCCGAAGCCGGCCTTTCCGACTCCGGAATCGTCATTCGGCCATTTCAGCGCCGCCGAACCTCCTTCTGATCCTCACCGAGGCCGCCGGCTCCGGAATGGACGGAAATGGACTGGAATGGACTTCCAGAACCCGGCCGGCCAGCTCGCCGGCTCGTTCTTCCGCCCAAGAACCTCGATTGCCCCGTCAACCGGAATCGGCTAGAATCGGCCATAATCGGCTAATAAATCAGCCAACCTTGCCATGCTGCCCCCTGTCTTCACCATCACGCCCGAGATGCTGCGGCTCATCGCTGAGCTGGAGGATTTCAAAGGGCAGTGGCGCATGATCCGCAGTCTTTCGCCCGAAAAACTCACTTCTCTGCGCAAGGTCGCCACCATTGAGAGCATCGGCTCCTCCACCCGCATCGAGGGTTCCCGGCTCACCGACCGCCAGGTCGAAGACCTGCTCGATCGCCTGCACATCACCGAGTTCAAGACGCGCGATGAGCAGGAGGTCGCAGGCTACGCCTATGTCATGGATCAGGTGTTCGATGCCTTCGAGCAGATCCCCGTCACGGAAAACATGATCGGCCAGCTCCATCGGGACCTCCTGCGCCACAGTACGAAGGACGAACGTCACCGCGGCCACTACAAGACACTGCCCAACCACGTCGCCGCCTTCGATGCCGATGGAAAGGAACTCGGCATCGTCTTCCAGACCACCTCGCCCTTTGATACGCCACGCGAGATGGAGGACCTCATCGCCTGGTTCACCAAGGCCGACCGTGAGCGCTCCCTGCACCCGCTGCTGCTCATCGGCTGTTTCACCGTCGTCTTCCTCGCCATCCATCCCTTTCAGGATGGCAATGGCCGCCTCTCCCGCGTGCTGACCACCCTCATGCTGCTGCGTGCGGGGTATGCCTATGTGCCGTACAGCTCACTGGAAAGCATCCTCGAGGCCTCCAAGGAGGGTTACTACCGCGCCCTGCGGCGTACCCAGACCACGCTTCAGTCGGAAAAGCCCGATTGGGAAGCCTGGCTCATGTTCTTCCTCCGCTCCCTCGTGAAGCAAAAGGACGCGCTCGCGAAAAAGATTGCCATCGAGGACACGCACGCCACCGACCTCCACCCGCTCGCGAAGAAAATCCTCACCCACCTCGCCGACCACGAGACGCTCACACTCGGCCAGCTCGTTAAGCTCACCCACGGCAAACCCAGCACGCTCAAGCTGCGCTTGAAGGAACTCGTCCGGCACGGCCACCTCCTGCCGAAAGGACAGGGGCGCGGGGCTCATTATGTGAGAGGAACCCGCCATGTCTGACCGCCCACGACTCTGGAGACTCGCACAATGGGGCTCTATCACTCATGGACGGCCTCGACACCATCGCCGAAGCCCTCGGCGGCACACTGGAGATGAAAGTGAAGTTCCCAGGTGGTGAGGTGCTTTGCGGATGGCGTGAGGTGCCTTTCACACGCCCGGAAGTCCCATTGCTGAATCGGCCATAAACGGCCAAGCAATCAGCCAACGCCGCCATGCTTCAGCCTCACGATCAGTCACCTTCGCGATGAGGTCGAGAGAGCCGCCAGCTCTGTTCCTCGAAGATAGCGATATGATTGCGGAGGATGAAATCCCTTCAGGCGTTTCCGCAAAGTCTTGAGTTCAGCCTCCTCACGCAGACTCCATGCTCGTGAAATCAAAATGGCATGAGCAGTGTCGGCCCCATCGAAGTAGGCGTCAAAGACCTCACGGCTGACCGCTGCGGCTTTGCCATGCTTCTTGAAGATTGACTCTGGCGTTCCAGAAGCAATCCCAGCGACCTCAAAATATCCTACCAATGCCATTCGGGGTCCAGAC